>NZ_CP064655.1:1258333-1572916 GCF_018141525.1 Miltoncostaea marina | reverse complement strand
CGGGTAGAGCCCCGACCCGGGGAACCGCACGCCGGCGGCGTCGCCGGCGAAGACGGCCCCCTCCCCCTCCTCCAGCACCGACATGTGGTGGCGGGCGTGCCCGGGCGTCTCCAGCATCACGAGGTCGCGCCCGTCGCCCAGCGGCACTCGGTGGCCGTCCTCGGCCGCGTCGATCCGGTCGGCGGGGGTGCGGTCGAGCAGGCCGTACAGCGACCAGCGGCGCCCGTAGACGGCCACGGAGCCCGCCACGAGGCGGGCGGGCTCGGCGAGGTGGCGCGCGCCGCGCCGGTGCACCACGACACGCGCGCGCGGGAACGCGCGGGCGAGGATCCCGGTCGAGCCGCAGTGGTCCAGGTGCACGTGGGTCAGCACGATCCAGGCCAGGTCGTCGGGCCCCATGCCGAGCCGCTCGAGGGCCTCGCGCACGACGGGGGCCGAGGTGCGCGGCCCCGGGTCGACGATCGCGGGCCGCGGCGCCGCCACGAGGTGGGCCGCCATCACGCCCGTCATGCCGCCCAGGCGGGTGTCGATCGTCGTGATCCCGGGCGCGGTCCCCTGCACGGGCCCATCGTCGCATAGCCTTGCCCCCGTGGAGGACGGCCGACAGCGCGCGTGGGACGCCGCCGGCGCGGCGGCGGCCGCGCAGGTGGAGGACGGCATGCGGGTCGGCCTGGGCACCGGCCGCGCCGCGGCGGCCGGCATCCGGGCCCTCGGCCGGCGGGTGGCGGACGGCCTGCGCTGCACCGGCGTGCCCACGTCGCGGGCGAGCGACGCGCTCGCCCGCGAGCTCGGCATCCCCCTCGGGCGGCTGCGCGGACCGCTGGACCTCGCCTTCGACGGCGCCGACGCGGTCGACCCGCGCGGCCTGGTGGTGAAGGGCGCGGGCGGCGCGCTCGTGCGCGAGCGGATCGTGGCCGACGCGGCCCGCCGCTTCCTGGTGCTGGTGGACGGTCCCAAGATCGTCCGCTCGCTCGACGAGTGGGGCGTCCTGCCCCTCGCCGTGGTGCCGTTCGCCGCCGGGCGCGTGCTGGAGGAGCTGGCCGACCTCGGCGCGCGGCGGCGGCCCGGCCGCAGCGACGACGGCCTGGTGATCGTGGACGCCGACGTGCCGCCGGGCGCCGACTGGGAGGCGGTCGCCGCGCGGGCGGGCGGCCTGGCGGGCGTGGTCGACCACGGCCTCTTCCGCGTGCCGCTCGGCGACGTGCTGGTGGGCCGCCCCGACGGCGGCTGCGCCCCCGCCGGATAGCCGGTCGGCGGGCGGGCGCGCCGCTACCATCCCCGCGTGCCCGCGCCCTCGCTGACGATCGCCCGCGCCGCCGGGATGCTCTCGCGCAGGCTCGGGCGGGGCGGCGGCACGAGCCTGCCCGGCAAGCTGCTGCTCCGCATGCGCCCCGGGGCGCTGGCCGAGCTCGGCGGCGAGCTGCCGCGCGGCGTGACGGTGATCTCGGCGACCAACGGCAAGACCACCACGGCGCGGCTGGTGGCCGAGTGCGCGCGGGCGGCCGGCTGGCGGCTCGTCGCCAACACGGCCGGCGCGAACCTGGTCTCGGGCATCGCCACGTCGCTGCTGGAGGCCCGCGGCCGGCGCCCCCGCCCGGACGCCGGCCTGTTCGAGGTCGACGAGGCGGCGCTCGTGGAGGTCGCCCGCCAGCTGCGCCCGCGCGTGCTGCTGCTGATGAACCTCTTCCGCGACCAGCTCGACCGCTACGGCGAGCTCGAGCACCTGGCCGCCCTCTGGTCGGGCATGGTGGCCGGCCTGCCCGCGGACGCCACGCCCGTGCTGAACGCCGACGACCCGGCCGTGGCGGCGCTGGGCGAGGGACGCCCGGGCGTGCTCACGTTCGGCATCGACGACCCATCGATCGCCCTGCCCGCCCTCCCCCACGCCGCCGACTCCACCCGCTGCCGCGCCTGCGACCACCCGCTCGACTACGCGCTGGTGACGATCGGCCACCTCGGGCACTGGAGCTGCCCGGCCTGCAGGCGCGCGCGGCCGGCGCCCGACGTCGCGGCCACCCGGGTGCGCCTCGACGGCGCGCGCGGCGTCGCGGTGACCATCCGCACGCCCGCGGGCACGGTCGAGGCCGAGCTGCCGCTGCCGGGCCTGCACAACGCGTACAACGCCGTGGCGGCGACGGCGGCCGCCGTGGCGATGGGCATCGGGCCCGCGGAGACCGCCCGCGGGCTCGCCGCGGGGCGTGCGGCCTTCGGCCGCGCCGAGCGGGTGCGCCTGGACGGGCGCGAGCTGGTGCTGCTGCTGGCGAAGAACCCGGCCGGGGCCAACGAGACCGTGCGCACCGTGCTGCTCGACCCCGACCCGCCCCACCTGCTGATCGCCCTCAACGACCGCACGGCGGACGGCCACGACGTCTCGTGGATCTGGGACGTCGACTACGAGCCGCTGCTCGAGCGGTTCGCCTCGCTCACGCTGACGGGGGACCGCGCGCACGACCTCGCCCTGCGCATGCGCTACGCGGGCGTGCCGGCCGGTCGGATGACCGTCGAGCCCGACGCCGGGCGGGCCCTCGAGGGCGCGGTCGCCGCCACGCCCGCGGGCGGCACGCTCTACGTGCTGCCCACCTACACCGCGATGCTCGGCCTGCGCGACGCCCTGGCGGAGCGGGGCGCCGTGGAGGCCTTCTGGCGTGACGGGTGAGGAGGCGCGCAGCTGGGCGCTGGAGCATGCCCACTACACGGACGACCTGGCGTTCTGGCGGGCGACCGCCGCGCGGGCCGGGTCGCCGGTGCTCGACCTGGGCGCCGCGGTCGGCCGGGTGGCGATCCCGCTCGCGCGCGACGGGGCCGAGGTGTGGGCGCTCGACCGCTCGCCCGAGATGCGCGCCGAGCTGGTGCGCCGCCTCGACGCGGAGCCCCCGGAGGTGCGCGCGCGGGTGCGGCCCGTCGACGGCGACCTGGCGGCCCTGCGCCTGGGGCGGCGCTTCCCGCTGGTGATCGTGGCGATGAACACCCTGCAGGTGCTGACCGAGCCGGACGACCGCCTGGCCTGCATGCGCGGCATCCGCGAGCACCTGGCCGACGACGGCGAGCTGGTCTTCGACGTCGCCCTGCCCGACCCCGACGAGATCGCCGGATCGATCGGCGTGGAGCGCGACGGCGGCCGCCACCGCGACCCCGCCACCGGCGCCGAGCTGCGCCACTCCGGCTGGTACGACGCCTGGGACCCCGCCACGCACACGCTGGAGTTCACGCTGCGCGTGGTGGAGCGGCGCGAGGGCGCCCCGCCGGCCGAGCGGCTGCGCCGCCACCGCGTGCACCTGTTCACGCCCGAGGAGCTCGCCGGCCTGCTGGCCCGCGCGGGGCTGGAGCCCGTCGAGGCGATGGGCGACTTCGACGGCTCGCCGCTGCGCCCGGGCTGCGAGCGGCAGATCCACCGCTGCCGGGCGGCCGCCGCGTGAGCCCGCCCGCCCTGCGCCTGGGCCACCTCTACCCCGGCGAGATGAACATCTACGCCGACCGGGGCAACATCGCCGTGCTCGAGCGGCGCCTGGCATGGCGGGGGCTCGCGCTGGAGGTCACGCCGCTCGGCGTCGGCGACCCGGTGGAGCCCGGCGCGCACGACCTCTACTACCTGGGCGGCGGCCAGGACCGCGACCAGGCGGTCGTGGCGGAGGACCTCGCGCGCACGAAGGCCGACGGGCTGCGCGCGGCGGTGGCCGGCGGGGCCGCCGCCCTGTGCGTGTGCGGCGGCTTCCAGCTCGCCGGCCACGGCTACACGGGGGCCGACGGCTCGCGCATGCCCGGCGTCGGCATCCTCGACCTGGACACCGTCGCAGGCCCCACCCGCCTGATCGGGGACCTGGCGATCGAGGCCGAGCTCGACGGCGAGCGCCGCCTGGTGGCCGGGTTCGAGAACCACGCCGGCCGCACCCGCCTGGGGCCGGGATGCCGGCCGCTGGGGCGGGTGCTCGACGGCCACGGCAACAACGGCGAGGACGGCGGCGAGGGCGGGGTCGCGGGCCGGGTGATCGGCACCTACCTGCACGGGCCGCTGCTGCCGCGCAACCCCTGGCTGGCCGACACGCTCATCCGCTGGGCGCTCGCCCACCGCCTGGGCGAGCCACCCGAGCTGGCGCCGCTCGACGACTCGCTGGAGGACGCCGCCCGCGCCGTGGCGGCGGCCCGGGCCGCCGCCCGCGGCCGGCGGCCGGCGCCCCGCGGGCGCGCCCCCCGGGCCTAGCGCCCCGAGGAGCCGAACCCGCCCTCGCCGCGCCCGTCGGAGGGCGGCAGCTCGTCGGTCTCGGCGGGGGCCGGCAGGGCGACCGGCACGATCACCAGCTGCGCCACCCGGTCGCCCGGGGCGACGGCGTGCGGCGCGTCGCCGAGGTTGACCAGCAGCACCTGCAGCTCGCCCCGGTAGCCGCTGTCGATGAGCCCCGGCGCGTTGGCCACCGTGACCCCGTGGCGGCGGGCGAGCCCCGACCGGGGCACCACCAGGCCGGCGTGCCCGGGCGGGATCGCGATCGCCAGGCCGGTCGGCACGGCCGCCCGGCCGCCCGGCGGCAGCTCGACGCCCTCGACCGCCACGAGGTCGAGGCCCGCGTCGCCGGGGTGGGCCCGGGCCGGCAGCGCGGCGGCCGGATGGAGCCGCCGCACCGGCAGCCCGGGCGTGTCCACCCCGTCAGACGAGCGAGGCGATCCGGTCGGCGGCCTCGTTGAGGCGCTCGTCGGGCACGGTGAGGCTCATCCGCACGAAGCCCTCGCCGCTGGCGCCGTAGGCGGCGCCGGGCGAGATCACCACCGCGGCCTCCTCGAGCACCTTCTCGGTGAACGAGGCCGACGTCTCGCCGTCGGGCACGCGGGCCCAGACGTAGATCGCCCCCTTCGGCGGGTCGACCCGCAGCCCGATGCGCTGCAGCGCGCCCACCAGCACGTCGCGCCGCCGCTGATAGATCGCGCACATCTCCTCGACGCTCGACTGGTCGGAGCGCAGCGCGGCGGCGGCCGCCTCCTGCAGCGCCTCGAACATGCCCGAGTCGATGTTCGTCTTGAGCTGCCAGTAGGCGCCCACCAGGTCGCTGTTGCCGACCACGGCGCCGGCCCGCCAGCCGGTCATGTTGTAGGTCTTCGACAGCGAGAAGATCTCGATGCCCACGTCGAGGGCGCCGGGGGTCTCGAGGAACGAGGGCGCCCGGTAGCCGTCGTAGGTGATCTCCGAGTAGGCGTTGTCGTGCACCACGATGATGTCGTTGCGGCGCGCGAACTCGACCACGCGGTCGAAGAAGTCGTCCTCCACCACCCCGCCCGTCGGGTTGTTGGGGTAGTTGAGGAACATCAGCTTGGCCCGGGCCGCCACGTCGGCGGGGATCGCCTCGAGGTCGGGCTGGAAACCGCGCTCGGGCAGCAGCGGCATCGCGACCGGCTCGGCGCCGGCCAGCAGCGGCCCGGTGGTGTAGACGGGGTAGCCGGGGTCGCTCGCGAGGGCGACGTCGCCCGGGTCGAGGTACGCCAGGTTGACGTTGGCGACCGCCTCCTTGGCGCCCATCGCCGGGATGATCTGCGTCGCCGGGTCGAGCGTCACGCCGAAGCGGGTGGCGTAGAAGCCGGCCACCGCCTCGCGGAAGCTCTCGCGGCCGCGGTTGGAGGGGTACTGGTGCGTGTCGGGGCGCGCGACCTGCTCGCGCATCGCCTCCACGACGAGGGCGGGCGTCGGCGTGTCGGGGTCGCCGATGCCGAGCGAGATGACGTCCACGCCCGCGGCCTTCTTGGCCGCGATCTTCTGCTCGATCTGCGCGAACAGGTACGGGGGGAGCCGTCGGAGCCGCTCGGCGCCGACGGTCTTGCCGATCAGAGCCCCTCCAGCGCGTCGATCAGCGCCGCGGACAGCTGGCCCCGGTAGATCTCCTCGGCCGGGCCGGTCATCGTCACCTCCAGGTCGTCGTCGACGGCGATCACCAGGTCGCCGCCCGCAAGATGGACCGTCACCGGGCTCGACAGCCCGCTGAGCCGCACGGCCGCCACGGCGGCGGCGCAGGCGCCGGTCCCGCAGGACATCGTCTCGCCCACGCCCCGCTCCCAGACGCGCATCGTGAGCTCCGAGGGCCCCTCGGCGCGCACGAACTCCACGTTGGTGCGCTCGGGGAAGCGCGGGTCGGTCTCGATCGCCGGCCCCAGCTCCCGCACCACCGCGCCCGGCTCGGGGTGCTCGATCACGGCGTGCGGGTTGCCCATCGAGACCTCGGCGAGCTCCACCGAGGCGCCGGCCACGGCCAGCCGCTCGCGCCCCTCGCCGGCCGGGAAGCGGGCCCGACCCATCTGGACCTCCACGCGGCCGTCGTCCAGCACGCGCACGCGCACCGGACCGCCGCCGGTCATGATGCGCCCGTCCTCCGGCAGGCGGCCGGTGGCCGCCAGGTGCCGCGCGACGATGCGGATGCCGTTGCCGCAGTTCTCGGCCTGGCTGCCGTCGGCGTTCCAGACCGTCATCCGCGGCGCGCCGTCGGGGTCGCGCGAGACCTCGAGGATGCCCTCCCCGCCCACGCCGAAGGCCGGGTCGAGGATGCGCCGCGCCCGCTCGGGCGTGATCGCGAGCGGCCAGTCGTCGCGCTCGACCACGAGGTGGTGGTTCCCGGATCCCTGCCACTTGGCGAACCTCATCCGCCAGAGGGTACCGGATGGCCGCCGGCCTCCCGCCACATGCCGAGCAGGCGCGGCAGCGCGTGGAGCGGCGGCCGGTCGCCGAGGTCGAGCTCGACCACGCCCGGCGTCTTGCGCAGCCAGGTCATCTGCCGCCGCGCCAGGCGGCGGGTGCGCGCGGCGAGGCGCCCGGGCAGCTCCGCCGGGTCGAGCGCGCCGGCGCGCACGGCCGCCACCTCGCGCGCGCCGATCACCTGGAGCGGCTCGCGCGCCACGCCCGGCGTGTCGAGCGCCCGCCCGAGCTCGGCGACCAGGCCGTCCGCCAGCTCCCGGGCGACCCGCTCGGCGATCATCGCGTCGAGCACCTCCCGCGGGCGGGTCAGGCCCACGACGAGCGCGGGCCGGCGCATGGCGCCCGACCACAGCTCGCCGCGGTCCTCGCGCGGGCGCCCGGCGGCGGCGGCCTCGAGCGCGCGCGCCACCCGGCGCGGGTTGGCGGCGTCGACGCGCGCCGCCGCGGCCGGGTCGCGCTCGCGCAGCGCGGCGATCGCCGCCGCCGGGTCGTCCTCGGCGAGCCGCTCGGCCCACCTGCGCACCTCGGCCGGCGCCTCGGGGCCGAAGCGCAGCTCGCCGAGCGCCGCCCGCAGGTAGAGGCCCGTGCCGCCCGACACGACCGGCGTCCGGCCCGCGGCCAGCGCCGCGTCGATCGCGCGATGGGCCAGGCGCGCGAACGTGGCCGCCGTGGAGCGCTCGGTCAGCGCGAGGTCGCCCACCCCGTGGTGCGGCACGCGGGCGAGCTCGGACGGGCGGGGGGTGTCGGCCGCGATCTCGAGGCCCCGGTAGCGCGCGAACGGGTCGGCGACCACGACCTCGCCGCCGAGCGCCTCCGCCGCCGCGAGGGCCAGCGCGCTCTTGCCCGCGGCCGTCGGCCCGGCGAGGGCCAGGACCTGCGGCCGCGCCGGCCGCGGCACCGCCGCGTCAGGCCGGGACGAGGTCCGCCGGCGCGGGGGCGCCGGCCTGGCGCCCGGACAGCGTGGTCGACGTCGCGCCCTCGATCGCCACCCGCACCAGCGAGCCGGGCGCGGCGGTCCCGGTGAAGTTGACGGTGATGTTCTGGCGCAGCCGCCCCCGCAGCTTGGACGGGTCGGTGCGCGAGGGCCCCTCGACCAGCACCTCGCCGGTCGTGCCGACGAAGCGGGCGGCGCGCTCCGCGGCGGTGCGCTGCACGACCTCGACCAGCCGCCCGATGCGCTCGCGCTTGACCTCGGCCGGCACGTCGTCGGGCAGCCGCTCGGCCGCCTCCGTGCCCGGCCGGGGCGAGTAGAGGAACGTGTAGGCGCCGTCGTAGCGGCACTCCTCGACCAGGCGCAGCGTGTCCTCGAAGTCGGCCTCGGTCTCGCCGGGGAAGCCCACGATCAGATCCGTGGTGAGCGACAGGTCGGGGATCGCCCCGCGGAGCCGCGCCACCAGGTCGAGGTAGCGCTCGCGGCTGTAGGTGCGCCGCATCGCCTTGAGGATCCGCGTGCTGCCCGACTGCGCGGGCAGGTGGAGGTGCTCGCAGACCTCCGGGCACTCCGCCATCGCGGCGATGACGTCGGCCTTCATGTCCTTCGGGTGCGGGCTGGTGTAGCGCACCCGCGCGATGCCCTCGACGCCCGCGACCGCGCGCAGCAGCTCGGCGAAGGTGGCCCGCTCCTCGCGCGGCAGGTCGCGGCCGTACGAGTTGACGTTCTGGCCGAGCAGCGTCACCTCGACCACGCCGTCGGCGGCCAGCGCCCGCACCTCGCCGACCACGTCGGCGAGCGGACGGCTGCGCTCGCGGCCGCGCACGCTCGGCACGATGCAGTACGCGCAGACGCAGTTGCAGCCCACCGAGATCTGCACCCACGCCTGGTGCGCGCGCTCGCGCCGCGCTGGCAGGCTGCCGCTGAACGCGCCGTCGAAGCTGAACGCCCCCACCGCGTCGATCCGCTCGCGGGCCACCAGCTCGCCGAGCCGCGCCACCTCGCTCGGGCCGAACGCGATGTCGACGAACGGGAACTCGCGGAAGACCTGCTCCTTCATGCTCTGCGCCCAGCAGCCGCCGACGGCCACCAGCGCGTCCGGCCGCTCGCGCTTGACCCGCTTCGCGTCGCCCAGGTTGCCGAGGAAGCGCTCGTCCGCGCTGCCGCGGATGGTGCAGGTGTTGAAGAGGATCAGGTCGGCCTCGTCGCGCGCGTCGACCCGCGAGTAGCCGAGGTCCTCCAAGACCCCGCGCATCCGCTCGGAGTCGTGCTCGTTCATCTGGCAGCCGAACGTCGTCAGGTGGTAGCGCATCGGCCCATCCTACCGGCGCCGCGCCGGCCCTCCGTGGGATCATGGGGGCGTGGCCGAGCCGCCGCCGACGACGATCCCCCTCTGGACCCGCGTGGTCGCCGACCCCGGCTTCCGCGACGCGCTGATCGACGACCCGCTCCGCGCGCTCGCCGGCGAGCCCGGCGTGACCGCCTCGGCCGAGCAGGTGCTGCAGCTCGAGCAGATGGAGCTGGGCGAGCGCGAGCGCTTCGTGAAGGGCGTCGTGCTCGAGGTCCACATGCGCGGCGCCCAGTCGCGCTTCGGCCGCTTCGGGCCCGACGGCCGGGTGGGAGGCCCGCCGCCGCCCGGCGCGGCGGGCTGACGCCTCCCCGGGCGGCCCGCGGGCGGGCCCCGACGCGGTGTCAGACGCCGCCCTGCAGCTCGTAGAAGAGGTAGCGGCTCGGCCCGAGCCGGAGCGCGATGAGGCTCGCGCATGCCACCCCGCCGCGCTCGCGCCGCTCCGCCGCGCCGGGGCCGATCGCGGCGACCACGTCGTGCCGCCGCCCGGCCGGCGGCACGCGCATGACGTGCCGCAGCGGGGCGCCGAGCGTCCGCCGGGCCTCCGCGTAGGCGACCGGCGGGCTGCTGCTGCGGTCGTAGTCGCGGCCGCACCAGTGGACGCGCGGCGGGACGCTCTGGCCCGGCCAGAGGTGATAGGTGTCGCGGTACCAGACCGCCCACACCGCGGCCACGACGATGAGCGCGGCCGCCGTCACGGCGCCCCAGCGGCGGAGTCTGCGCGCCGACATGCGGCCGCGGGCGGGCCGGACGGAGCGCCCCGCGCCCCGTCCGGCCCCCGGGTCAGCCCTTCGCGGCCGCCAGCTTGGGCTTGGCGGCGGGCGCGTCCCCCGCGCCGGTCGTCGGCTCGATGACCTCGCCGGTCGCCGGGTCGAACGGCACCCCGCCCGGCACGCCGGCGTCCTCGCGGATCCTGGCCTCGAGGATCGCCGCCACGTCGGGGTGCTCCCTCAGGAACGCCCGCGCCGCGTGGCGCCCCTGGCCGAGGCGCTCGTCGTTGAACGAGAAGTACGCCCCGCTCTTCTGGACGATGCCGCGCTCGACGCCCAGGTCGAGGAGGTTGCCCTCGTGGGAGATCCCCTCGCCGTAGATGATGTCGAACTCCGCCTGGCGGAACGGCGGCGCGACCTTGTTCTTGACGATCTTCACCCGCGCCCGGTTGCCGACGGCCTCGGTCCCCTCCTTGAGGGTCTCGATGCGGCGGATGTCGAGGCGCACGGACGCGTAGAACTTCAGCGCGCGGCCGCCGGGGGTGGTCTCGGGCGACCCGAACATGACGCCGATCTTCTCGCGCAGCTGGTTGGTGAAGATGCAGATCGTGCCGGCCCGGTTGAGGTTGCCGGCCAGCTTGCGCAGCGCCTGCGACATGAGGCGCGCCTGCAGGCCGACGTGTGAGTCGCCCATCTCCCCCTCGATCTCCGCCTTCGGCACGAGCGCCGCCACGGAGTCGATCGCGACGACGTCGAGCGCCGCCGAGCGGACGAGCAGGTCGGCGATCTCGAGCGCCTGCTCGCCGTGGTCGGGCTGCGACAGCAGCAGCTCGTCCACGTCGACGCCGATCCGCTTGGCGTACGTCGGGTCCATCGCGTGCTCGGCGTCGATGAAGGCGCAGAGCCCGCCGCGCTTCTGGGCCTGCGCGATGAGGTGGTACAGGAGGGTCGTCTTGCCGGAGCTCTCCGGGCCGAAGACCTCCACGATGCGGCCGCGCGGGATGCCGCCGATGCCGAGCGCGATGTCGAGCGCCAGGGCGCCGGTCGGGACGGCCGAGACCTCGGTCATCGCGGTGTCGCCCATGCGCATGATGGCGCCCTTGCCGAACTGCCGCTCGATCTGCGCGACGGCGGAGCCGAGCGCCTCGTGCTTCTCCACGGGAAGGGCCTCCTTCAGCGGGCTGGTGACAACTCCACCGCGGCGAGCTCCCGGTACTCCGGAGGCCCGCCCGGCGACTGGACGGAATCATAGAGCGCCGCTCGGCTGATATCGAACAGGCGTTCCCCATCGACGGCCGGCAGGCCCGCCACCCGGGCGGGCCGGCGCAGGCGCACGATCGTCACGTGCGGCCAGAAGGCGACCGCCGACGGCGCGCGCCCCAGGGCGCGGTCGGCGGCGCCGCGGACGCGGCCCGCCATCGCGGCGAGCACCCCGTCGGGGTCGGCCAGCTCGAGCGCCACCAGGCGGGCCCGCGCGGCCCGTGGGCGGGCCCGCAGGGCGGCCGGGGCGACGCGCGCGGGCGGGCCGGCGGCGGCGCCGGTGACCGCCTCGGCGAGGGCGGGGACCCGGTCCGCCGGCACGGGGCCGAGGAACTCGAGCGTCACGTGGAGCGAGGCCGCCGGCACGGCGCGGCCGTCCACCCGCCCGGCCACCTCGCGGCCGAGCGCCGCCGCGCGCTCCCGGGCGGCCGCGGGCAGCTCGGCGGCGACGAACAGGCGGTTGACCGGCCGGACGGCGTCCACACCGGCCACGCTACCCCGGGCGCGCGCGTCGTGGCCGGCCACGGGTGCGACGGGGGTGTGCCGAGCCCGCGCCGCCGGGCGTCACGCCCCGGCGCGCTCCCCCAGGGCGACGCGCAGCAGGTGCAGGGCGGCCGTCACCGAGCGCGCCCGGATCGCCTCGCGGTCGCCGCCGCGGCGCAGCTCGGCGAGCCGCACGACGCCGCCGGGCCCCGCGAGGCCCACGTGCACGAGGCCGACCGGCTTGTCGGGGGTGCCCCCGCCGGGCCCCGCGACCCCGGTCACCGAGAGCGCCCAGTCGCTGCCGAGGCGGGCCCGCGCGCCCTCGGCCATCGCGCGGGCGCACTCGGCCGAGACGGCGCCGTGCCGCTCGAGGAGCCCCCGGTCGACCCCCAGGAGGCGCTCCTTGAGGTCGTTCGAGTAGGCGATGACGCCCCCGAGCACGTAGGCGGACGAGCCGGGCAGGGCCGTCAGGCGGGCGCCGAGGCCGCCGCCGGTGCACGACTCGGCGACCGCGACGCTCTCCCCCGCCGCGACCAGGTCCCGGGCCACGATCTCGTCCACCGTCGTCCCGTCGGCGGCGAACAGCGCGTCGCCGAGGGCCGCCCGCACGAGCTCCTCCAGCGCGGCGGCCGCGGGCTCGTCCGCCGGCCGCGCCCGGACGGTGACCTCCAGCTCGGCGTCGCGGGCGCAGATCCCCACCCGCAGGCGCGCCCACGCGTCGCGTCCGAGGCCCTCCAGGACGCCGACCAGCCGCGACTCCGGCACGCCGAACAGGCGCAGGACGCGCTCGTGGCGGGCCGTCGCCCGTGCCAGCACCTCCGCGACCTCCGGGACGCCGAGCGCGCCCTCCCACATGGCGGCGAGCTCCCACGGCGGGCCGGGCAGCACCACCACGGACACGCCGCCGTGGCGCAGCGCGCAGCCGGGGGCGGTGCCGGGCGGGGGCAGCACGCGCGAGCCCTCCGGCAGCGATGCCTGCTTATCCTGCACCGCCCGCGCGACGGCGGGGTCGACCGCCACCGCGCGGCTCGCCCGGCGCACCATCTCGAGCGCCGCCGGGTGGACGACGAGCCGCCTGCCGGTGGCCCGCGCCACCGCGGCCATCGAGACGTCGTCGTGGGTGGGCCCCAGGCCGCCGGACACGCAGACCAGGTCGACGCCCGAGCCGGCCAGCCGCCCCACGCCCGCGGCGATCGCCTCGAGGTCGTCGCCGACCATCTCGACGCGCGCCACCGTGACGCCCCGCGCCTCGAGGCTGCGGGCGAGCAGCCCCGCGTTGCGCTCCTGGATGCGGCCGCGGAGGACCTCGTCCCCCGTGACCAGCACGGCGGCGGTCACGGCCCCGCCGGCGGGCTCAGGCGGCGCTCTTCACCCCGTTGGGCGTGAGGCGCCACGTGCCGCTCTGGCTGGCGTCGAGGCTCACGGCCTTGCCGCCGATCGTCACGGCCAGCTCGGCGGGGTTCGCCGCGCGCAGCCAGATGCCCTCCAGCACGCGGAACGTCCGGGACTCGCCGGGCGCGAGGGTGCCCTCGTAGACCAGCCGGCCGTCGGCCGTCTTCGAGCGCACCTGCACCCAGCAGCCGTTCGTGCCGTCACCGGTGAGCGTGATCGCAGTCTTCTTCGCGCGCACGGGGCGCTCGGTGGAGTCGGTGTCGGGTGCCGAGGCCGTGGGCGCGGGCGCGCCGGCGGTCGGGCCCCCGGGCGCCGTGACGGGCAGCTGCGCCCCGCTGCGCGTCTCGCCCACGCCCATCCAGATGAGGAGCGCCACGGCCATCACGCCGCCGATCGCGAGCCACAGGAGCTGCACCTCGGTGCGGCGGCGGCGCTGGTTGCGGCGGCGCATCGGGGTGGGCGGAGGACGGCGCGCGTCGGGCCGTGACGAGGAGCCCCGCGGGCCGCGGGCCTGACGGGCCGAGCGTGGGCCCGCCTCGCTGAGGTGGCGCAGCTCGCCGAAGCGCGACTCGTACTCGTCGAGCACGAGCCGGCCGTCGAGGTCGAGGAAGTCCGCGTACGTGCGCAGGAAGCCCCGCACGTAGGTGGGCGACGGCATGAGGTCGAACTGCTCCTCCTCCATCGCCCGGAGGTACTTCGCGCGGATCTTGGTCTCGGCCTCGCAGTCGAGGATGTCCAGCCCTCGACGCAGGCGCGCTTCACGGAGTGTGTTCCCGATCTCGAACATGGGTGCGTGGCGAGCGGCACCCCGCCCGCCGCGGCACCCTAGCCCAGCCCGCGCGACCCGCGCAAGTTCGTCACCCCGGGGCGGGCGCCTCCTCCTCCGCCGGTTCCGGCTCCGGCGCGGGCGTCCGCCGCAGCAGGCGGTCGAGGTCGCCGGGGCCCACGAGCACGGTCCGCGGCTTCGAGCCCTCGTGCCCGGAGACGACCCCCATGCGCTCCATCGAGTCGACCAGCCGGCCGGCGCGCGCGTAGCCCACGCCGAGGCGCCGCTGCAGCAGCGACACCGACGCCGTCCCCTGCTCGACGACCATCTCGATGGCGCGCTCGAGCATGTCGTCGACCTCGGTCTCGACCGGGTCGTCCTCGGGCTCGGCGCGCTCCATCAGCTCGCGGCGCATCTCCGGCTTGCCCTGCGCGCGCCAGTGGTCGGTGATCGCCAGGATCTCGTCCTCGCCGATGTACGCGCCCTGCAGGCGCTGCAGCCGCGACGTGCCCACCGGGCGGAACAGCATGTCGCCCTGGCCGAGCAGCGACTCGGCGCCGCCGGCGTCGAGCACGACCCGCGAGTCGACCTGCGACGACACCGCGAACGCGATGCGCGAGGGCACGTTGGCCTTGATCATGCCGGTGATGACGTCCGCGCTCGGGCGCTGGGTGGCGAGCACGAGGTGGATCCCCACCGCGCGGCTCTTCTGGGCGAGGCGGATGATCGAGTCCTCGACCTCGGCCGGCGAGACCATCATCAGATCGGCGAGCTCGTCGATGACCACCAGGACCGTCGGGATCGGCTTCTCGCCGCCGGCGACCCTAATCTCGTTCCAGTCGCGCAGGTTGCGCGCCCGCGCCATGCCCATCAACTCGTAGCGGGTCTCCATCTCGCGCACGATGTTGGAGAGCACCGCCGCCGCGTCCTTCATGTTCGTGACGACGGGCGTCAGCAGGTGCGGGATGCTCTCGTAGTGGTTGAGCTCGACCTTCTTGGGATCGATGAGGATCATCCGCAACTCATCCGGGGTCGAGCGCAGCAGCAGCGAGGCGAGCAGTGAGTTGAGGCAGACGCTCTTGCCGGTGCCGGTGGAGCCGGCGATCAGCAGGTGCGGCATCTTCGCCAGGTCGATGTAGACCGGCTTGCCGCCCAGGTCGAGGCCGAGCCAGGCCATCAGCGGCCCGGCGTGGGGCGGGAACTCGCGCGTGATGTCGCCGAGGGTGACCAGCGACGCCTCGGGGTTGGGCACCTCCACGCCCACCGCCTGCTTGCCGGGGATCGGCGCGATGATGCGCAGCTCCTCGCGGGAGGCCAGGGCGTACGCGAGGTCGTCGCGCAGCGCGGTGATGCGCCCCACCTTCGTTCCCGGCGCCAGCTGGAGCTCGTAGCGGGTCACGCGCGGGCCGCCCACCGTGTCGGTGACCGTCGCCTCGATGCCGAAGTGGCCGAGCGCCTCCTCGAGCTGGCGGCTCGTGCGGCGCACCAGGTCCTCGGGGAGGCTCGTGGGCCCGCTCGAGCGCCGCAGCAGGCTGAGCGGCGGCCGCCGGTACGGGGTCCCGCGGGCGCCCCGCGGCTCGGGCATACGCGACGGGGCGGGCGTCGGCGTGAACACCGGCTCCAGCTCGGGCGCCTCGTCGGCCAGCTCGAGCTGCTCGGCGGCGCGCTCCGGCGGCGCGACCGGCTCGTTGGCCACCACGGCGGCCGCGGTGAGCGGGCTCGCGGGGCGCGGGAGCACGTCGTCCTCGTCGGCCGGCGCCTCGCCCACGAGGGCCGGCGAGGGCGGCAGGGCCGACGGGCCGTCGAAGATGTCGGCGTACGCGTCGGCGCCGTCCACGAGCGGCCGCGACTCAACCGGCCGCGCGCGCCGGCGGCTGCTGATGAGGGTGGGCGGCTCGATCGCGTCCAGGCGCTCCCGGATGCGCTGGCCGCCCTTCAGGGCGCCCTGCGAGGCCAGCGCCACGCCGCGCCCGACGCTGCGCGAGGCGACCGCCGCCCCCTCGCCCCCGCGCCGCACCGCCAGGCCGAGCGACGCTCCGGAGATCAGGACCGCCGCCGCGATCAGTGCCACCACGATGAGCAGCGCCGTGCCGAACCCGCCGACCGTGCTGCTCGTGATCCAGTAGCCCGCCTCGCCGATGTGCCCGCCGCGGCCGCCGACGTCCTCGAACCAGGCCGTGCGCTCGGACCCGCCCAGGCCGAAGACACCGCCCGCCAGGGCGACGACCACCGCCGCCGAGCCGATCAGCACGCCGAGGCGCAGCGGGCGCGCCCCGAGGAGCGGGTGGTCGAGGATCAGCCCGAGGCCCACCAGCAGCAGCGCGAGCGGGGCGACGGCGACGGCGCGGCCGACGAGCAGCCGCAGGCCCTCCTCCAGCCACCCCCCCACGGGGCCGCCGGCCCCGAGGAACAGCGACACGGCGAGGAAGAGGCCGAGGGCGACGAGGCCCAGGCCGGCGAGCTCGCGCGTCTGCGCGCCCTGGGGCGCCTTGCGCGCGGCGGGCTTGGCGGGCCGGCGTCGGCGGGTCTGGCGGGCGGCCTGCGTGCTGATCTCACACCTCCGGATGCGCGACGTACGGGCACACGCCCGCGAGGGGGGGATTGGCGACGGGGGCCGCGGTTCCTGCCGGGGCTGCGTCGGGCTGAGGAACGCTGGCCGGCGCGCGGCGGCGAGCCAGGGGCGTCCGCCGGGACCTTCCGCTTCGCAGAGAGGTCCCGGCTGCGTCGAACTGAGGAACGCCGGCGGGCGCGCCGGCCGAATCGGCTCCGGCCTGGCGGCCGGGGCGCGCCGATTCGGCAGATTGCCCCTAACCGCGCGGCTCCGTCGGCGCTGACGCGCCGCCGGGGCGCGCCGCGCGGCGACCCGGTCGCGGTGCGGACCCGTCCTGGCCCGCGTGGTCGTGATCCGTCCTGGACGACGTGACCGAGCTTCGACGTGGTCGTAGACACGACCGCCGAAGGCGGGAGGGATCACCGGCCACGAGGGCGCGGGGCACACCCCACGCGCACCACGGACGCTCACGTCGGTGGGGTTTCCGGCGCCCGCCCCGCCGAAGGCGGTGCGCCGGTCCGCAAATCGCCCCGGCCAGGGGCGATTTGCCGCGTGACCCGGCCCGAAAGAGGCCGGGTCCCCGCGTGAGGGGCACGCCGGTCGACACCGTGCCCAGCGCGAGCCGGCCCGCAGGGCCGGGTCCCGCCCGCGCTCAGGATCGGCCCCCGCCGACCCGGTCCGTCGACGACCTCGTCACGGGATAGGCCGGGTCCCGCCCGCGCAGTGGATCGGCCCCAGCCGACCCGGTCCGTCGACGACTCGTCGACGGACGGGCCGGCCCGAGAGGGCCGGGTCCCGCCCGCGCTCAGGATCGGCCCCAGCCGACCCCGTCCCTCGACGACCTCGTCAAGCGGCGGCCGGCCCCAGGGCGCCGGGGCCGGACGCCGGCTCGGGACCCCTCAGACCTCCACGATCACGGGGACGACGAGCGGCCGCTGCGAGGTGCGCTTGCGCACGAGGGCGGTGACGGCGTCGTGGAGCTGGTGCTGGAGGATGCCGATCTCGGTGACCTGCTGCTCCGACGAGGCGGCGAGCGAGCGCTCGACCGCCAGGCGTGTCTCCTCGATGAGCTCCTCGTCGCCGGCGGCGCCGAAGCCGCGCGTGATGATCTCGGCGTCGCCCAGGCTGGTGCCGTCGCTGGCGTCGACCCGCGCGATGACCACCACCAGGCCGTCGTCGGCCAGGTGCCGGCGGTCGCGGAGGATGCTCTCGGTGATGTCGCCGCCGCCGGCCTGGTCGACGTAGGTCAGCCCGGCGTGGACGCGGTCGACAACCGCCGCGGCGTCGGGGGTCACCTCGAGCACGTCGCCGTTGTCGAGGATGAGGGTCCGGTCGGCGCCGATGCCGAGCGCCTCGGCCAGGTCGGCGTGCGCGCGCTGGTGGCGGGCCTCGCCGTGGATCGGTGCGAAGAAGCGCGGCCGCAGCAGCTCCAGCATGAGCAGCAGGTCGCTCGCGCTGCCGTGCCCCGAGACGTGCACGCGGGGGTTCTGGCGCTCGGTGATGAAGTCCGCCTTGGCCCGCACGAGGCGGTTGACGATCTCGTTGACGGCCAGCTCGTTGCCCGGGACGGTGCTCGACGAGTAGAGCACGGTGTCGCCCGGCTCGATCGACACCTGGTTGTGCTCGCCGCGCGCGATGCGGCTGAGCGCGGCCATCGGCTCGCCCTGGCTGCCGGTGCAGATGAGCACCTGCTCGTCGCGCGGGTGGGCATCCAGCTCGCGCAGCCGCACGAGCGTGCCGGGCGGCGGGGTGAGGTACGGCCGGCCGGTCTCGGGGTCGGTGAGGTTGGCCGCCATGTTGACGTTGCGGGTGAGCGAGCGGCCCACGAGCGCGACGACGCGGCCGTCGTCGTACGCCGCGTCGAGCACCTGCTGCACGCGGTGGATGTGCGACGAGAAGGTGGTGACGAGCACCCGGCCGCGGGCGGTGGCGAAGATGCGCGCCAGCTCGCTGCGCACGCCGCGGGTGGGCAGCGCGGAGGGCATCGGGCCCTCCTCGGCGTTGGTGGAGTCGGCGAGCAGCAGCTGCACGCCGCGCTCGCCCAGGCGCGCGAGGGCCGGCAGGTCGCTGCGACGGCCGCCGACGGGCGCGTACTCGATGCCGAAGTCGCCGGTGTGCACGATGGTCCCGGCGGGGGTGCTGAGGGCGACCGCGGCGCAGTCGGGCGTGCTGTGGGTGAGCGGCACGAACTCCGTGTCGAACGGGCCGATCCGCTGGGGGCCGTCGAAGCGCACCTCGTTGAGCTCGACCTTGTCGAGCAGCCGGTGCTCCTCCAGCTTCGTGCGCAGCAGCGCGAGCGTGAAGCGGCGGCCGTGGATCGGCACGGGGCCGATCGCCCGCAGCAGGAACGGCACGGCGCCGATGTGGTCCTCGTGGCCGTGGGTGAGGATCAGCGCCTCGACCCGATCCGCCCGCTCGATGAGGTAGCCGAAGTCCGGCAGGACGATGTCGACGCCCATCTGGTCGTTCTTGGGGAAGGTGATGCCGCAGTCGATGACCACGATGCGCTCGTCGTGCTCGACCACGTACATGTTCTTGCCGATCTCCCCCGCCCCGCCGAGCGGGATGACGTGCACGGATCCGCTCGCCGGCATCCGACCTCCTCAGTCCGTTGCGATCGCGGGGGCTATCCCCGCGCGAGAATGCCCTGGCGCTCGAGGACCGTGCGCAGGATGTCCCGCTGCACCGGCGTGGCCTCGACGAGCGGCAGGCGGAGGCGGCCGGAAGGGATGAGCCCGAGCATCTCGAGCGCCGCCTTGATCAGGATGGGGCTGGTGGTCACGAAGAGCCCCGCGTAGAGGTCCGTCAGCTCGGCGTCGCGCCGCCGGGCCTCGTCGAGCTCGCCGGCCCGGGCCGCGGCCACGACCGCGGCCATCTCCTCCCCCACCAGATGCGAGGCGACGGAGATGACGCCGGCGCCGCCCATCTCGGCGACGGCCAGCGTCATGTCATCGTTGCCCGCGTAGATGACCAGGTCGGTCGTCTCGGCGACGCGCCGGCACTGGTCGAGGTCCGGGTTGGCCTGCTTGAGCGCGACGACGTTCGGGATCGTCGCCAGCTCGGCGATGATGTCCGGCTCCAGGTTGAGCCCGGCCCGGCCCGGGATGTTGTAGAGGATCACCGGCACGCCGACCTCCGCGATCGCGGCGACGTGCGCCACGATGCCGGCCCGCGGCGGGCGGTTGTAGTACGGCGTCACCACGAGCGCGGCGTCGGCGCCGGCCTCGGCGGCCAGGTGCGTCAGGTGCACCGAGTGCGCGGTGTCGTTGGAGCCCGTGCCGGCCACGACGGTCGCCCGGTCCCCCACCTCACGCCGGGCCAGCCGGAAGAGGCCGACCTTCTCGTCGTCGGTGAGCGTGGAGGCCTCGCCCGTCGTCCCCGCCATGACGAGGCCGTCGGAGCCGTGCTCCACCAGGTGCCGCGCCAGCGCGGCGGCGGCCGCCTCGTCGACCCGGCCGTCCGCGTCGAAGGGGGTGACCATCGCGGTCAGGATCGCGCCGAACACGGGCGGGAGTATAGACGCGCGACCGGCGGGCCCCCGGCCGGTCACGACGCCGGCGTCGCGCAGACCACCGAGAC
This sequence comes from Miltoncostaea marina, assembly GCF_018141525.1. Taxonomy (GTDB): domain Bacteria; phylum Actinomycetota; class Thermoleophilia; order Miltoncostaeales; family Miltoncostaeaceae; genus Miltoncostaea; species Miltoncostaea marina. Next base: position 1,553,229 of record NZ_CP064655.1, on the reverse strand, counting down.
GGTCACCGTGATGTCGTTCGAGACGTTCGACCGCACGTACACGACCCAGCGGCGCGGCACGCCGTCGCCGTCGGTCGCGATCTCCCCGCCCACGACCTCGCCGTGGCCGAAGTTCTGCAGGGTGGCGATCCCGCCCGTCGCGACGCCGCCGCCCGAGCACTCGTGGCTGACCGGGTAGACGACCCCCGCGTTCGCCGCGACCACCGGCGACGAGGCCTCCACCCGGAACGCGAGGCCGCCGGCGCCGCCGCTCCCCGCGCCCCCCTTCTGGGCGACCAGGTCCCACGCGGGGTTCGTCCCGGGCGCGGTGCCGCCGGCCGCGACCGCGCCGGTCGCGACGTACGAGGAGCCGTCGTGGCGCACGACGTCGTCCTCGGCGTAGGACGTGGCGGCGCTCCACGCGCCGCGCCACGCCAGCCCCGGCGCGCCCGCGGGTCCCTGGGGGCCGGTCGCGCCGGTCGTGCCCCTGGGCCCGGCCGGTCCCTGCGGCCCCTCCGGGCCGGCGGGGCCGGCCGGCCCCTGGGGCCCCTGGGGGCCCTGCGCACCGGTCGCGCCGGCCCGCCCGGCGCCGGCCTCGAGGGCGCCCACCCGCGCCTCGAGCGCCGCCAGGCGGGCGACGACGGTGCGCAGCTGCACCTCGAGGCGCTTGGCCTGCCGGGGCAGCACCTTGAGCTGCTTGGTCAGCTTGACGGTGGCCTGGGTGGCGCGGGCGTGGGGCGCCTGGACGCCGCCGGCGGCGACAGCCTGCGGCGCCGCGACGAGGGCGACGAGCACCACGACGGCGGCGGGGACGACGGAGCGGGCGCTCGGTCGGGGCAACGTGACCTCCTGCGGACGGGGCGACATCCGTCGCCGCACCCGGCGTCGCCGGGGGGAGGCCGCGGCGTGGTGCGCGTCGAGCTGGACATTCCTCTATCGGCAGGGGGCGGCCGGGGCTCGACCCCTCCCGCGATCACGCCGCGAGGGCCGGCAGGGGCTCCCGGGAGCGGGTGGGCGTGAGGAGCGCCGGGTCGGCGACCTCCCAGTAGTTGCGCACCGCCCACGGCAGCACGCGGTCGCTCGCCACGGCCCGCGCGAACAGCGCGAACAGCGGGTCGGGCAGCAGGTCGAGCGCCGTCTGGAGCCGGTCGAGCACGTCGTAGCCGCGCCGGCGCGAGGTGACGAAGGCGCGGTACCGCGACAGCGCCGCGTCGAGCGGCAGCTCGCCGGTGCGCACCCGCTCGGCCAGGCGCCCGGCCACCTGGCCGAACACCAGCGCGGGGCGGATGCCCTCGCCCGAGACCGGCAGGCAGTGCCCGGCGGCGTCGCCGGCCACGAACATGCCGTCGCGCACCGGCTCGCCGAAGCGCGAGGTGAAGTAGCCGCCGTGGCGGCGCTCCGGCTCGCCGAGCCCGTGGCGCTCCAGGAACGCCCGCAGCTCACCGGAGAGGGCCGTCCGGCCGTCGTACGCGGCCAGGCCCGCGCGCACGTGGTCGCCGGCTGGGAAGACCCACCAGAAGCGCCGCCGGCCCCAGCCGGGGCCCACGTAGAAGTGCAGCCCCTCGCCGCGGAACGGCCGGCGCGCCTCCACGCCGAAGCTGCGCCGCCCGGCCCGCGCCCGCCGCCGGGCGGCGCCCGCCGGGGCCGAGGTGCGCCAGCCGGTGGCCTCCACGAGGATCGGCGCCTCGATCGTGCCGGCGCTCGTCCGCACGACCCCCGCCCCGGCCGACGCGATGCGCGCGCGCAGGACGTCGGCGCCGCTGCGCTCGAGCATCTCGTGGCACAGCCGCCGGTAGTCGAACGTGGCGAACGGGAAGAAGCGCATCCGCTGGGTGCGCCGGCGCGTGTGCAGCACGAGGTCCTCGTGCACCTGCTCGATGCACGCCGTCAGGCCCATGTTCTCGAGGCAGGCGAGCGGGACGGCCGACGCCGACGTCTCGCCGTCGCCGATCTCGCCCGAGTCGATCACGAGCACCCTGCCGCCGATCTGGCCCGCCGCGGCGAGGCCGGCGAACGAGCCGCCGCACACCACGGCGTCGTAGTCGCGCGCCACGCTCACCGCCGCCGCGCCACCGGCGCCCGGCCCGCCGCCGCCACGCGCGCCTCGGTGATCGCCGCACGGGCCCGCTCGCGCTCGGCCGCGCCGAGCCGCTCGCCGCGCAGCATCCGCTCCTCCGCCTCGAGCGCGCGCAGGATCTCCAGCCGTGCCTCGCCCGGGTTGCGCGCCGACGCGATCAGGCGCGCGCCCGCGCGCGCCTGGGCGGCGTAGGCGTCGAGCGCCGCGTCGCGCACCGGCCCGTGCGCGGTGTCGACCACCTCGTAGCGCAGCGCCATCAGGTCGCGCTCCCACGACGCCACGGACACGCGGCGCCGCTCCACCTCGCGCGCGAGCCGCCCGCCCATGCGGCCGGCCGCGCCCCCGGCGGTCTCGGCCGCGAGGCGCAGCCGGCCGAGCAGCCGGCGCTTGGCCTCCTCGTTGGCGGGGTCCTCCAGCCAGGCCCGCGCGGCGCGCAGGAGCGCCTGCGCCACGACCGGGCCCTGCCGGCGCGCCAGCAGGGCCGCGAGCGCGAACAGCCGCGGGCCCATCAGGCGCGCCGCCTCACGTGCGCGGGATCACCTCGCCCGTGGCGGGGTCGAGCCGGATGCCGTCCCTGATGCCCTCGCCGGGCGGGGCGCCGATGGTGAGCCAGACGGCCTCGCGGTCGGTGTGGTTCTGGATGCGCCGCGGCGTGTCCTTGTGGAAGCGCAGCCACTCGCCGTCCTGCACGGTGACGGTCTCGCCGTCGACCATGATCTCCTGGGGGCCGCCCGAGACGAGCTGGTAGAGCTCCTCCTGGGTCTGGTGGCGGTGGTAGGCCATCTCGTGCCCCGGGCCGTAGCGCCAGAGGCGGGCCGTCATCGACTCGGCGCCCAGCGCGCCGGCCAGGTCGCGCGACGAGGCCCCGCCGCCGCGGCGCTCCCGCTCCTCGACCTCGCCCGGGTCGATCCTCGTCCAACCGGCCATCCGCTCCCCCTCCCCCTCGGCGTCCCCGCGATCCTACCCCTCGTCGCCGCCGGCCTCCTCGCCGACGATCATCAGCAGCTGCTTGGTCTCGACCTGGGTGCCGGCGGGCACCAGCACCTCCCGCACCACCCCCGGGCGCTCGGCGAACACGCCCGTCTCCATCTTCATCGCCTCGATCGACAGCAGCCGGTCGCCGCGCTCCACCCGGTCGCCCTCGTGGGCGTTGACCGCCACCACGAGCCCCGGCATGGGCGCGGCCACGTGGCTCGGGTCGGCGTCGTCGGCCATCCGCCGCCCGGGCCCGGTGGGCGCGAGCGCGCGGTCGAGCACCTTCACCTCGCGCGGCTGGCCGTTGAGCTCGAAGAAGACCGTGCGCCGGCCCTCGTCGTCGGCCTCTCCGATGGCCAGGAAGCGGACGACCAGCGTCTTGCCGCGCTCGATGTCGACGAACAGCTCGTCGTCGCGCTCGAGGCCGTGGAAGAAGACCGGGGTCGGCAGGATGCCGACGTCGCCGTAGCGGCGCCCGTGCTCGGCGAACTCGGTGAAGACCTTCGGGTACATCAGCCAGCTCGCGAGCTCACGGTCGGAGACGCGCCGCCGCACGGCGCGCTCGGCCTCGGCGCGGGCGGCGCCCAGGTCGACCGGCGGCAGCACCTCGCCGGGGCGGGTGCGCAGCGGCTCGCGCCCGCGCAGCACCTTGCGCTGCAGCGCCTCGGGGAAGCCGCCGTACGGCTGCCCGAGGTCGCCGTGGAAGTACTCGACCACCGACTCGGGAAAGGCGACCTCGTGGTCCGGGTCGAGGACCTGCTCGCGGGTGAGGCCGTTGGTGACCATGTAGACGGCCAGGTCGCCGACGACCTTCGAGGTGGGCGTCACTTTGACGATGTCGCCGAACATCTCGTTGACCTCGGCGTAGGCACGCGCGACCTCCCGCCAGCGGGCCTCGATGCCGAGCGCGCGCGCCTGCTGGCGCAGGTTGGTGTACTGGCCGCCCGGCATCCCATGCTCGTAGACCTCGGAGGCGCCGGCCCGCATGTCGCTCTCGAACCCGGCGTAGTGGGTGCGCACGGCCTCCCAGTACTCCGCCACCCGGGCCAGCGGCTCCCGCGCCAGGCCGGTGTCGCGCGGGCCGCCGCGCAGCGCCTCGACGATCGCGCCGAGGTTGGGCTGCGAGGTGAGGCCGCTCATCGGGTCCATCGCCGCGTCGGCGGCGTCGACGCCGGCCTCGGCGGCGGCCAGCACGGACGCGGCGGCGATGCCGCTGGTGTCATGGGTGTGGAAGTGGACCGGCAGGCCGGTCTCCTCGCGCAGCGCCCGCACCAGCAGCCGGGCGGCCTCCGGCTTGCAGAGGCCGGCCATGTCCTTGATGCCCAGCACGTGGGCGCCGGCGCCCTCCAGCTCGCGCGCCATGCGGACGTAGTAGGCGAGGTCGTACTTGGTCCGCGACGGGTCGGTGAGGTCGCCCGTGTAGCAGATGGCCGCCTCCAGCAGCGCGCCCGACTCGAGCACCGCCTCCATGGCCACCCGCATGTTCGGCACCCAGTTGAGGCTGTCGAAGACGCGGAACAGGTCGATGCCGCCCTCCGCCGCCTGGCGCACGAAGTAGCGCACCACGTTGTCGGGGTAGTTCGTGTAGCCCACCGCGTTGGAGGCCCGCAGCAGCATCTGCAGCAGCACGTTGGGCACGCGCTCGCGCAGCTGGGCGAGGCGGTCCCAGGGGTCCTCGCGCAGGAAGCGCATCGCCACGTCGAAGGTCGCGCCGCCCCAGGCCTCGAGCGAGAACAGCTGCGGCAGGTGGCGGGCGTAGTAGGCGGCCGGGCCGACCAGGTCGTGCGTCCGCACGCGGGTGGCGAGCAGCGACTGGTGCGCGTCGCGGAAGGTCGTGTCGGTGAGCAGCAGGCGGGGCTCGTCGCGCATCCACGCCGCGAAGCGCTCGGGGCCCAGCTCGCGCAGCAGGTCGCGGGTGCCGCGCGGCTCGTCCGGCAGGCGGGGGACGTCGGGGATCACGGGCCGGCGGGCGTGCGCGGGCCGCGGCCGGCCCGCGACCTCCGGGTTGCCGTTGACCAGGACCTCGGCGATGAACGACAGCAGCCGGGTGGCCCGGTCGCGGCGCGGACGGAAGCGGAACAGCTCGGGCGTCTCGTCGATGAAGCGGGTGGTGTAGTCGCCCGCCAGGAAGCGCGGGTGCGAGATCAGCGCCTCGAGGAACGGCAGGTTGGTCTTCACGCCGCGGATGCGGAACTCGCGCAGCGCGCGGTCCATGCGGCGGATCGACTCCTCGTGGGTGGTCGCCCACGCGGTCACCTTCTCGAGCAGCGAGTCGTAGAAGGGCGTGATCACCGCCGACGAGTAGGCCGTGCCGCCGTCGAGGCGGATGCCGAAGCCCGTCGCCTCCCGGTAGGCCGTGATGCGCCCGTAGTCGGGGATGAAGTGGTTCTCGGGGTCCTCCGTGGTGATGCGGCACTGCATCGCGGAGCCGCGCAGGCCGATGTCGGCCTGCGCCGGCACGCCGCTCTCGCGCGAGCCGATCGTCGCGCCCTGGGCGAGGCGGATCTGGGCCTTCACGATGTCGATGCCCGTGACGACCTCCGTCACGGTGTGCTCCACCTGCACCCGCGGGTTGACCTCGATGAAGAAGAACTCGCCCGTCTCGGCGTCGACGAGGAACTCGACCGTGCCGGCGCAGAGGTAGCGCGCCTCGCGCATCAGGCGCACGGCGGCGTCGCAGATGGCGTCGCGCCGCTCGGGCGCCAGGCGCGGCGAGGGGGCGATCTCCACCACCTTCTGGTGGCGCCGCTGGATGGTGCAGTCGCGCTCGAACAGGTGCACCACCCCGCCGTGCGCGTCGGCGAGCACCTGGACCTCGATGTGCCAGGCGCGCTCCACCAGGCGCTCGAGGAAGACCTCGTCGTTGCCGAAGGCCGCCCGCGCCTCGCGCCGCCCGGTGGCGACGGCGTCGTCGAGCTCCGCCGGCGAGGCCACCACGCGCATCCCGCGGCCGCCCCCGCCCCAGCTCGCCTTGACCATCAGCGGGTAGCCGACCTCGCCGGCCAGTCGTCGGACCTCGGCGGGGTCGTCCGGCAGCGCGCCGGTGGCCGGCATGGTCGGCACCCCCGCCCGGCCGGCCAGCGCGCGCGCCTCGACCTTGTTGCCGAGGCGCTCCATCACGCCGCGGGGCGGCCCCACCCAGAGGATCCCCTCGCGCACGCAGGCCTCGGCGAGGTCGGGGTTCTCGGCCAGGAAGCCGTAGCCCGGGTGGATCGCGTCCACGTCGGCGTCGCGCGCCACCCGGATGATGTCCTCGATGCCGAGGTAGGCCCGCACCGGGTCGGCGCCCTTCCCCACCTGGTATGCCTCGTCGGCCTTGAAGCGGTGCAGCGCGAAGCGGTCCTCGAGCGAGTAGATCGCGACCGTCCGCAGGCCGAGCTCGGTCGCGGCCCGGAAGACGCGGATTGCGATCTCGCTCCTGTTCGCCACCAGGAGCTTGCGGATCCGCCGGAGCTCCGGCGGCGCGCTCACAGGTCGCCGAAGAGGACCGGCTCCAGGCCGAGGGTGAGGCCCGGGCGCTGCTCGACGGCCCGCACGGCCAACACCACGCCGGGCATGAAGCTCTCGCGCGACAGCGAGTCGTGGCGGATCGTGAGCGTCTCGTCGGTGCCGCCCAGGATCACCTCCTGGTGGGCCACGAGGCCCGGCAGCCGCACGGAGTGGATGGCCGGCTCGCCCTCCATCAGCGCCGCGGTGCGCAGGGCCGTGCCCGACGGGGCGTCGAGCTTGCGGTCGTGGTGCAGCTCGATGATCTCCGCCTTCGGCATGTGGCGGGACGCCTCGGCCGCGAAGCGCATCATCAGCACGGCGCCCACGGCGAAGTTCGGCGCGATGAGCGCGTTCGCCGGGCCGCCCTCGGCGAGCGCCCGGATCTCGGCCACCTGCTCGTCGGAGAGCCCCGTGGTCCCGATCACCACGTGCACGCCCGCCCCCAGCGCGGTGATCGCGTTGGCGAAGACGCTGTCGGGGACGGTGAAGTCCACCATCACGTCCGGCGTGCCGGCGGCGATGGCGCTCATCAGGTCGGGGTAGCTGTCGGGCTCGCCCTCGAGCACCGGGTCGACCGACATCGCCACGCGCATGTCCTCCTCGCGCGACACGGCACCGACCACGGCGCGGCCCATGCGCCCGGCGGCGCCCGCTACGCAGACCTCGATCACGCAGCCCACCCTACAGCCACGGCGGGCCCGTAGGCTCGCCGGGTGCGCCTGATCCTCGTCCGCCACGGCCAGTCGGAGTGGAACGCCGCCGGGCGCCTGCAGGGCGCGGCCGACCCGCCGCTCTCGGGCGTCGGCCGCCGGCAGGCCGAGGCCCTCCGCCCGCTCGTCGCGGCGCTGCGCCCCGACCTCGCGGTCTCCTCGGACCTGCGTCGCGCGCGCGAGACGCTCGCCCTGCTGGGCCTGGCCGTGCCGGAGCTGCCGCCCGACGCCCGCCTGCGCGAGGCCGACCTCGGCGACTGGACCGCCCGCCTGCCGGTCGAGCTCGGCCCCGCCGATCGCCAGGCCTTCGCCCGCTGGCGCCTGGGCCACGGCGCGCCGCCCGGCGGCGAGCCGTGGCGGGCCACCCGCGCCCGGGTGGCCGCCGCCCTCGCCGACCTGGCCGCCTCCGGCGCGCGCCGGGTCGTCGCCGTCACCCACGGCGGCCCCGTCCGCGCCGCCTGCCAGGAGCTCGCGGGGCTCGACCCGGAGCACCTCGTCCCCGTCCGCAACGCGAGCGTCACCGTCCTCGAGACCGAGCCCGTCCCCCACCTCCTCGGCTTCGGCATGGAGGCGCCGGCGCCGGTCGCATGAGGGACGGGCGCCGCGCCCCGGGGCGCGGTCATGCGCGATTGACGCACCCGGGTCGCGCCAATTGGCGCGACCCGCCGTCGGCGGTCCCCTCCGACTTCGTACGCGGGCGTTCACGGACGGGTCCGCTCGTCCCTCGTCCGGCGCGACAATTGGCGCACGCCGCACGCGCCAATCGCGCGTTCCCCGGCAACCGGGGCTCAGCGGCCTCGGACGACCATGGTCGGCACCGGCGCGACGAGGCCGGACGACGGCGCCGGCGACCGCGGTCACCGGCCCGGAGCGCGACGGCGCGGCGGCCGGGCGGCCCCGCGGGACGCTGCTACGCGGCGGCGAGCTGGGGCGAGAGCGCCGCGACCGCGGAGCGGATGGCGTCGCCCTTCGGCCCGATGGCCGCGACGGACATCGCGTCAGGGTGCCAGTGCTCGCGCGCCAGCGCGATCACGTCGTCGGCGGTGACGGCCTCGACGCGCTCGACGATCTCGTCGATGGTGAGCAGCTCGGTGTCGGTCAGCACGGCGCGCCCGATGCGGTTCATGCGGGTGCTGGAGCTCTCCATGCCGAGCACGAGGCGCCCCTTGAGGTGGTCCTTGGCCCGGCGCAGCTCGTCGGCGGGGAGCGGCTCCTCGCCGATGCGGCGCAGCTCGGCGCCGATGATCTCGCAGGCCACGCCGAGGTTGTCCTCGCGGGTGCCGAGGTAGACGCCCACCTGGCCGGCGTCGGCGTAGCCGACGGCGTAGGAACCCACGGAGTACGCGAGGCCGCGCTTCTCGCGCACCTCCTGGAAGAGCCGGCTGCTCATGGAGCCGCCGAGCACGGTGTCGAGCACCGACTGGGCGTGCCGGCGCGGGTCGTTGCGCGACAGCCCGGGCCCGCCGAGGCAGACGTGGTACTGCTCGGTCGCCTTCTCCTTCACCACGAGGGCCGGCCGGCCCGGCGCGGCGGGCTCGAAGACGCCCTCGCTGCGCTGCGGGGAGACCTCGCGCAGCAGCCGCTCGGACAGCTCCAGCACCCGCTCGTGGGCCACGTTGCCGGCCGCGGCGACCACCATGTTCGGCGCCGTGTAGTGGCCTCGGTGGTAGTCGCGCACGACGGCCTCGGTGACGCCGCCGATGACCTCGGCGGTGCCGATCACCGGGCGGCCGAGCGCCTGGTCGGGGAACACGGCCTCGCTCGCGAGGTCGTGGATCTGGTCCTGCGGGTCGTCCTCGTACATCGCGATCTCCTCGAGGACCACCTCGCGCTCCTGCTCGAGGTCGCGCATCACCGGCCGCTGGGCCATGTCGGCGAGCAGCGGCATCGCCCGGTCGAGGAGCTCGTCGAGCACCCGGCAGTAGAGGACCGTGTAGTCCTTGCCGGTCGCCGCGTTGACCTCGCCGCCGAGGGCGTCGAAGGCCTGGGCGATCTCCTCGGGCGAGTGGGTCGGCGTGCCCTTGAAGAGCATGTGCTCGAGGAAGTGCGAGATCCCCGCCTCGGCCGGCCGCTCGAAGCGCGAGCCGACGCCGATCCAGACGCCGACGGCGACGGAGCGCACGCCCGGGATGGACTCCGTGACCACACGGAGCCCTCCCGAGGTGACGCCGAGGACCGGCGCCGGCGCGGCGGAGGCGGGGATCGCGGGCACTACTCGGCGGCCGTCAGCCGGCGCCGGCGCCGGCGCGGGCGCTCGCCGTCGCCCCCGGAGCCGTTGTCGCCGCCCTCGCCCCCGCCGCCGTCGACGTCCTCCATGCCGACGATCCGCAGGCCGATGCGGCCGCGCGCCTTGTCGACCTCGACGACGGTCACGTCGACCGTGTCGCCGCGGTTGATCACGTCCTCGACCTTCTCCACCCGGCCGCGGCCGAGGTTGGAGATGTGCAGCAGGCCGTCGACGCCCTTCGTGAGCTCGACGAACGCGCCGAACGTGGTCGTCTTGACCACCTTGGCGCCCATGTAGGTGTCGCCGACCTCGACGTCCTTCGTCATGGCGCGGATGGCCTCGACCGCGGCGTCGGCCTTCTCGCCGTTGACGCCGTAGACCTTGACCGTGCCGTCGTCCTCGATCGAGATCTCGACCTCGTAGTCGGCCTCCAGGCCGCGGATGGTCTCGCCGCCCTTGCCGATGACGGTGCCGATCCGCTCGGGGTCGATCTGGATCGCCGTGATGCGCGGCGCCCAGGCCGACAGCTCCTCGCGCGGGCCGGACAGCGTCTGGGACATGATCCCGAGGATGTGCTCGCGACCGGCCTTCGCCTGGGCGAGCGCGTCGCGCAGGATCTCGAAGGTCACGCCGGTGATCTTGATGTCCATCTGCAGGGCGTTGATGCCCTTCTCGGTGCCGGCCACCTTGAAGTCCATGTCGCCGAGGTGGTCCTCGTCGCCCTGGATGTCGGAGAGGATGATGTAGTCGTCACCCTCCTTGATGAGGCCCATGGCGATGCCCGCCACCGGCCGGGTGATCGGCACGCCGGCGTCGAGCAGCGCCAGCGTGGAGCCGCAGACCGAGGCCATCGACGAGGACCCGTTGCTCTCGAGCGTCTCCGAGACGAGCCGCAGCGTGTACGGGAACTCCACGTCGTCCGGGATCATCGGCAGCAGGGCCCGCTCGGCGAGCGCGCCGTGGCCGATGTCGCGGCGCTTGGGGCCGCGCATGAAGCCGGTCTCGCCCACGCTGTAGGGCGGGAAGTTGTAGTGGTGGATGTAGCGCTTGCTGGTCTCGATGCCGAGGCCGTCGATGCGCTGCGCCTCCTTGGTGGTGCCGAGCGCGAGGCTCGTGAGCACCTGGGTCTCGCCGCGGGTGAACAGGCCGGAGCCGTGCACGCGCGGCAGCACGCCCGCCTCGCAGGCGATCGGGCGGATCTCCTCGGCGGCGCGGCCGTCGGGGCGGTGCTTGTCGACCGCGATGCGGCGGCGGATGAGGCTCTTCTGGAGCGCGTCGAAGGCGCGGCCGAAGGCGGCGACCTCCTCCGGGTCGGCGTCGGCGCCGACCACGGCCTCCTGGGCGGCGGCGCGCACGGCGGCCACCTTGTCGCGGCGCAGCAGCTTGGCCTGCTCCGAGGTGGCCTCGGCCAGGTCCTTGCCCGCGGCCGTCTCGATCTTCGCCGAGAGCGCCTCGTCGACCGTCACCGGCGCGACGTCCCACTTCTCCTTGCCGGCCTTCTTCACCAGCTCGAGCTGCACCTCGCAGAGCGACCGGATCTCCTCGTGGGCGATCTGGAGCGCCTCGAGCATCGTCTCCTCGTCGACCTCCTTCGCGCCGGCCTCGACCATCGAGATGGCCTCGGCGGTGCCGGCGACGACCAGGTCGAGCTCGGAGTCCTCGGTCTCCTGCAGGGTCGGGTTGATGATGAACTCGTCGCCGATCAGGCCGATGCGCACGGCGCCGATCGGGCCGGCGAACGGCAGCTCCGAGATCATCAGCGCCGCGGAGGCGCCGTTGAGGCAGAGGATGTCGAACGGGTTGACCTGGTCGACGGACAAAACCGTCGCGATGACCTGGGTCTCGTTGCGGTAGCCCTTCGGCCACAGCGGCCGGATCGGCCGGTCGGTCATCCGCGCCGTCAGCGTGGCCCGGTCGCTCGGGCGCGACTCGCGCTTGATGAAGCCGCCGGGGATCTTGCCCGCGGCGTACATCCGCTCCTCGACGTCGACCGTGAGCGGGAAGAAGTCCGCCCCCGGGCGCGGCTGCTGCGCGCCGACCGCCGTCACCAGCACCACCGTGTCGCCCGACCGGACGACGACCGCCCCGTTGGCCTGCTTCGCGAGCTTGCCCGTCTCGAAGCTGATCGGCGAGTCGCCGACCTGCGCGGTCACTACCTCTACACCCATGTCACGTCCCTTGTCCGCCCCTGGCCACTCGGCCGGGGCCCTCGTGCCCGCGCCACCCGGCGCCGGGCTTCATCGTCGGCGCGCGCTGCGCGGCCGCGCGGCATCTACCTGCGCAGCCCGAGCGTCTTCGTCAGCTCGCGGTACCCGTCCAGGTCGGTCCGCTGCATGTAGTTCAGCAGCCGCCGGCGGCGCCCCACCATCTGGAGCAGCCCACGTCGCGAGTGGTGGTCCTTCTTGTGGCTCTTCAGGTGCTCCGTCAGCTGGTTGATCCGCTCGGTGAGGATCGCAACCTGGACCTGCGGGGAACCCGTGTCGCTCTCGTGCCTGCGGTGGGTCGAGATGACCCCCTGCTTGGCGTCCTTGTCCAGCATCTCGTCTCCTGTCTCAGCCGCGGCGCAGCCTGGGCCGCACCGGGTCGCTCGTCGTCGCGCCCGGGGGAGGTGCGTGCACGCTGCTCGTACCCCGGACGTGCGCCGACCCTAGCAAACGCCCGCCCGCGCCTTCCGCCCGGGGGCGGAGCCGGGGGCGCCGCATCCCGGCCCGCCGTCCAATGGACGCGCCCGCGCCCGCCCGGCAGGCTGCGCCGGCCTCCCCCGCCCGGGGGTCCCGGAGGCGCCGGACGCACCACCACGCCAGGGGAGGATCCACAGGTGCCGTACACACCAGAGGAGGCGATCGCACTCGCCGAGAAGCTCGGGCCGCTGCACGGCCTCGGCCCGCACCAGCTCCCGACGACCATCTTCGACGCGATCCTGAACGGCCTGGAGGAGTGCCAGGCGGTGCTCGCGGCGATGCCGCAGCAGGACACGCCCTCGCCGCTCGTCGAGTACGTGCCCGTGCGCACCGTCGAGCCCGGCGCGAAGGGCTGGGGCTCGTGACGCCGCCGGTCGAGGCGCCCGCGCCGTCGGTCAGCCGGCGGGACTTCGTGAAGGGCGCGGCGGCCGCCGCGGCCGCGGCGTCGGTGCTCGCCGCGCCCGTGCCGGGGCTCGGCGCCGCGGTGAAGAAGCCCAAGCCGGGGCCGAAGCTGCCCGACGGCCCCCTCCACGACCTCCAGATCTCCGAGGCCGCGCCGCTCGTGGCGTCGGGCCGGCTGTCGCCGGTCGACATCGCGCTCGCGTTCCTCGAGCGCATCGAGGCGGTCGATCCGCGGGTGCAGGCGTTCGTCAACCGCTACCCCGACGCCGACATCCTGGCCCAGGCGCGCGCCGCCGAGCGCCTCCTGCGCCGGGGGCGGCACCTCGGCCCGCTGCACGGCATCACCGTGGCCCTGAAGGACATCTACCTCACGCAGGGGTACGTCACGGAGGGCAACTCGAAGCTCTACACGGGCTACGTGCCGCCCTTCGACGCCGAGTCGGTCGCCCGGCTGAAGGCCGCGGGCGTCACGATCATGGGCAAGGTCGGCACGAGCGAGCTGGCCACGGCCACCGCGTCGGCCGCCCGCAACCCCTGGGACCTCGAGCGCACGCCGGGCGGGTCGAGCTCGGGGTCGGCCGCCGGGCTGGCAGCCTCGGAGTTCATGGTCGGCATGGGCACCTGCACGGGCGGCTCCATCCGCGGCCCGGCCGCCAACTGCGGCCTGTCGGGCTTCAAGCCGACCTACGGCACCGTGAGCCTGCACGGCATCCTGCCGCTGGCCTGGTCGATGGACCACCCGGGGCCGCTGTGCCACTCGGCGCTCGACTGCGCGCTGGTGGTCGACGCCGTCGGCGGCGCCGACCCGAAGGACCCGCTCAGCCGGCCCGTGAAGCGCTACTCGCTGGCCAAGCGCCTGCTGGCCGCGCCGTCGCGCAAGCCGCTGCGCGGCGTGGTGGTGGGCGTGCCCGCGGCGGACGACTTCCTGCGCGGTGTGCCCAACGACGACGAGCTCGCGGCCTTCGAGGAGGCCGTGACGGTGGTGAAGGCTCAGGGCGCGACGGTCCGCACGGTCACCACCGAGGTGCTCCTGCCCGGCCTGACCAGCGTGTCGTCGTTCTACGACATCATCCGCAGCCACGAGGTGGCGGCCTACCAGCACGTCAACCTGGTCACCCAGCCGCAGAACATGTCGCAGGCGTACATCGACCGGGTGGCGCCCGGCGTGCTGATGCCCGGCCACGCCTACTCGCAGGCCCAGCGGGTGCGGCGCCTGTGGATCGAGCGCTTCCTGCGCGTCTTCCAGGAGGTCGACGTGCTGATCCACCCCGCCGACAACATCGCCGGCCTGATCGCCGGCGGCGGCACGCCCTCGGCGCGCCGGTCGAGCGGCAGCAAGACGAACATCTGGAACCTGTCGGGGGCCCCGGCCATCGCGATCCCCACCGGGATCTCCGGCGCCGAGGGGATGCCGCTCTCCATGCAGTGCGCCGCCGCCCCGGGCGACGACGCGCTGGCCCTGCTGGTGGCCCACGGCTTCCAGATGGCCACCGGGTTCCACACGCTGCGCCCGGCGCTCGAGGTGCGTTGACCCCTCGGGGGCGGGACGCCCCGGCCCCGAGGGGTCCGCCCTACCCCTCGGGGGCGGTCACCCCGCCGGCCAGCTCGCGCACCCGGGCGACGTCCTCGCGCACCTGGGCGAGCAGGGCGTCCGGCGAGTCGAAGCGGCGCTCGTCGCGCAGGCGCTCGATGAAGTCGATGCGCATCGACTGGCCGTAGATGTCGCCGCCGTCGTGGTCGAGCAGGAAGGCCTCCAGGCGCAGTGTGGAGCGGGCGTCGGCGGCCGTGAAGGTCGGCGCCACGCCGATGTTGACGGCGGCGGCGCTGCGGCCGCCGGCCAGCACGGCCCGGCAGGCGTAGACGCCCCGGCTGGGCAGCGCCGAGTCCGCGGGGATGTCCAGGTTGGCCGTCGGGATGCCCATGCCCCGGCCGCGGCCCTCGCCGTGCACCACGACGCCCTCGACCGAGTGCATGCGGCCGAGCAGCGGGATCACCTTCGCCACCTGCCCGGTCGCCACCAGCCGGCGGATGCGGGTCGATGAGACCGGCTTGCCGTCGTCGCTGTGCACCATCGGCGGCCACTCGACGTGGAGTGCCCGGGAGCGGCCGAACTGGGCCAGCATCTCGACGGTTCCGGCGCCGCCGTGGCCGAAGCGGAAGTTCTCGCCCACCACCACCGCGTCCGCGCCGACCGGCGGCGAGACGAGCATCTCCGCGAAGCGCTCGGCCCGGATGCGGGCGAACGCGCGGGTGAACGGCACCACCAGCAGCTCGTCGACGCCCAGGCGCTCGATGAGCTGGCTCTTGAAGCCGATGTGCGTCAGCACGCCCGGCCGCAGCTCGGGGCGCAGCACCGCGATGGGCTGCGGCTCGAAGGTCATCGCCATGCACGGCAGGCCGCGCTGCGCGGCCAGCTCCATGGCCCGGCCGATCACCGCCTGGTGGCCGACGTGCACGCCGTCGAAGGTGCCGATGGCCAGCACCCGCCGCGGGCCGCCGAGGGGCAGGTCGCCGAGGGAGTTGTACCGCCTCACCGGGGCTCCGGGTCCTCGATGACCACCGCGGGGCGCAGCGCGCCGTCCGCCGCCGGCTGCGCCACGGCCACCAGCCGACCGCCGGCCAGGAGCGCCACGGGCCCGTCCGCCGGCGCGCCGGGCCCGGCCGCCACGGCGCCGCCGTGGCGCACGCGCGCGGCCTCCTCGCCCGACAGCTCGCGCGCCGGCAGATGGGCCAACGCCGCGCGGGGGTCGAGGCCGCCGGCCCCGCCCACCTCGTCGGGCGCGACCGCGTCCGCCACCGCGAGCCCGCCGACGGCGGTGCGCCGCAGCGCCTCGCAGTAGGCGCCGCAGCCGAGCCGGGCGCCCACGTCCGCCACGAGCGTGCGCATGTACGTCCCCGAGCTGACGCGTGCCTCGACGGTCACCCGCCCCCCGCCATGGTCCTCGGCCAGGCGCAGCTCGTGCACCACGATCCCGCGCTCGGGCGCCTCGACCTCCTCGCCGCGGCGGGTGCGCCGGTAGAGCCGCTCCCCGCCCACCTTGACCGCCGACAGCGCCGGCACGCGCTGGCGCTGGGCGCCGACGAAGCCCGGCAGTGCCGCGGCGACCGCCTCGGCCGTGGCGGGCTCGCCCGCCGCTTCGATCGGGCCCTCGGGGTCGCCCGAGGCGGAGGTCCAGCCGGTGCGCATCGTGGCCAGGTACGTCTTGTCGAGGCCGGTGAGGTAGGGCGCGAGGCGCGTGGCGCGGCCGGTCATCACGACCAGCAGCCCCGTGGCGAACGGGTCGAGCGTGCCGGCGTGGCCGACCTTCGTGCGGCGCGGCAGACGGCGCCGGACGGCCGCGACGACGTCGTGCGAGGTCGGCCCCGCCGGCTTGTCCACGAGCCAGACGGCCGGCGCGACCCGGACGGCGGACGCGGGCTCAGGCACCGGCCCCGTTGGCGTCCAGGCGCTGGGCCATGCGCTCGTCGAGCCACGCCAGCAGGTCCTCGGGCGCGCGCCGGGTGCTGAAGCCGGCCGCCGCGCGGTGGCCGCCGCCGCCCTCCTCGCGGGCGATCGCCGAGACGTCGACCGCCGGGTCGACCGTGCGCAGCGAGACGCGCCAGCTCCCGGCCGGGCCGGCCTGGCGGACCAGGGCGGCGGCGGCCACGCCGCGCACGCCCCGCATGGTCTCGACGATGCCCTCGGTGTCGTCGCCCCCCGCGGCCGAGAAGTCGTCGGCGGTCAGCACGGCGGCGAGCACGCGGCCGCCGGCCAGCGGGCGCGCCCGCTCCAGCGCCCGGCCCATCAGGAGCAGCCGGTCGAGCGGCTGCTCCTCGTACAGGCGGCGGGACATCGCCGACGGGTCGACGCCGGCCTCCAGCATCGCCGCGGCGATCCGGTGCGACCGCGGGCTCGTGTTGGTGTAGCCGAAGCGCCCGGTGTCGGTGACCAGCCCGACGTACAGCGGCTCGGCCACCTCGCGGGTCACCGGCAGCCCGGCCTCCTCCAGCACGCCGAACAGCACCTCGGCCGTGCTGGACGCCGCCGGCTCGATCAGGTTGAGGTCGCCGAAGCGCGTGTTGTCCTGGTGGTGGTCGATGTTGACCACCAGCCGGGCGCGCTCGTGGACCGGCTCGTGCCACATGCGCAGCTCGCTGGCGCAGTCGACCGCCACGAGCACGCGCTCCGCCACGTCGTCCGGCGGCGCCGGCGCGATCGCCTCGCCGGCCGTCGGCAGGAACGCGAGGTCGCCCGGCACGGCCGGCACGTCGGCGTGGGCCAGCGCCACGTCCGCGCCCGCCGCCCGCAGGGCGCGCGCGAGCCCCAGCATGGAGCCGATCGCGTCGCCATCGGGGTTGTGATGGGAGGTCACGACGAAGCGCTCGCCCGGACGCGTCAGCACCTCCGCCACCTCGGCCGCCGACGCGTCGCGCCGCGTGCGCTCCCTCATGCACCCTCCTCGGGCCTCGTGACCTCGTCGATGAGGCGCGTCAGCGCCACCGCGTCCTGTTGGGAGCTGTCGTAGTGGAACGTCAGCTGGGGCGTGTGCCGCGAGCGCAGCTCGCGGGCCAGGCGCGCCTGCAGGACCCCGCGCGCCGACTCGAGCGCCTCCTGGCTCGCCTCGCGCTCGGACTCCTCCAGCGTGGTGAACCAGACCTTCGCCTCGCGCACGTCCTGGGTCGCCTCGACGTGCGTGATCGTCACGAACCCGAGGCGCGGGTCGGACAGCTCCCGGCCCACCGCCTCGGCGAGCACCTGGCGCAGCGCCGTGTCGACGCGGCGCATCCGCGTGCTGCGCGGGCGGCGGGCCATCAGGTCCAGGCCTCCGCGCCGTCGGGCTCGACGGCCACCAGCTCGTGCGCCGAGCCGACCACCAGGAAGGCCTCGTCGGCGTGCAGCCAGCGGGCCGCGTCGGCCAGCCGCTCCTCCGTCTCGCCCGCCTCGCGGCCCACGAGGGCCAGGGTCAGCCGGGCGCGCTGCCACAGCTCGTGGTGGTCGACCTCCGCCACGGCGCAGGCGAACCGCCGCACCAGGGCGTGCTTCAGCCGGAGGAGCTCCTTGCGCTTACCCTTCAGCGAGGAGCCCTCCGGCAGGTGCAGGTCGACGGTCAGGATGCCCACGAAGCCGCAGCCCATGGCGACGGGCGCCTACTCGTCGCCGGCCGGCTCGGGGGCCGGCGCCGCCGCCGGGGCGGCCGGCGCGGCCGCCTGCGCGGTGCGGGCCACCTCGCGCAGCTCGAAGACCTCGAGCGCGTCGCCCTCCTTGACGTCGTTGAAGTCCTCGACGAGCACGCCGCACTCGAAGCCCTGGGCCACCTCGCGGGTGTCCTCGTTGAAGCGCTTCAGCGAGGCGATGCGGCCCTCGTGGACCACGGTGCCGTCGCGCACCACGCGCACGCGCGCGCTGCGCCGGATGACGCCGTCGGTGACGTAGCAGCCGGCGATCGTGCCGATGCGGCTGGCGCGGAACGTCTGGCGCACCTCGAGGTGGCCGATGACGTCCTCCACGATGTCCGGCTCCAGCAGGCCGACGAGCGCGTCGCGCACGTCCTCGATGGCCCGGTAGATGACCCGGTAGGTGCGGACGTCCACGCCCTCGCGCTCGGCGAGCACCCCGGCCTCCGGCCGCGGGCGCACGTTGAAGCCGATGATGACCGCCTCGGACGCCGAGGCCAGCATCACGTCCGACTCGGTGATCGCGCCGACGCCGGTGCGGATGACGTTGAGGCGCACCTCGGTCTGCTCGACCTTGTTGAGCGCGTCCTCCAGGGCGCCGACGGAGCCCTGCACGTCGCCCTTGATGATGATGTTGAGCTCCTTGAGCCCGCCCTCCTTGATGCGCGCGAAGAGGTCGTCGAGCGACACGGGGCGCCGGTTGGCGAGCTCCTCCGCGCGCAGGCGCTGGTTGCGCTCGGCGGCGCGCTGGCGCGCCTCGCGCTCGTTCTCCACCACCCGGAAGCGCTCGCCGGCGTCCACGACGCCGCCGAGGCCGAGGATCTCGACGGGCACGGAGGGCGCCGCGGCCTCGATCGCGGCGCCGGTGTGGTCCGCCATCGCGCGCACGCGCCCGTAGACGTCGCCGGCCACGATCACGTCGCCGATGCGCAGGGTGCCGCGCTGCACGAGCAGCGAGGCGACCGGACCGCGGCCCGGGTCGAGGCGGGACTCGATGACGGTGCCGGAGGCCTCGGGCTTCGGGTTGGCCTTCGGCTCGGCGTCCGCGTCGGCCACCAGCAGCACGGTCTCGAGCAGCGAGTCGATGCCCGTGCCCTCGAGCGCCGACACCTCGACGAACTCGTGGGTGCCGCCCCACTCGGAGGGGATGACCTCCTGCTGGGAGAGCTCCTGCTTGACCCGATCCGGGTTGGCGCCCGGCTTGTCGATCTTGTTGACCGCGACCATGAACGGCACCTCGGCCGCCTTGGCGTGGTCGATCGCCTCCACCGTCTGCGGCATGACGCCGTCGTCGGCGGCCACCACGATGACCGCGACGTCGGTGATCTTGGCGCCGCGGGCGCGCATGGCGGTGAACGCCTCGTGGCCCGGGGTGTCCAGGAAGGTGATCTCCCGGTCGCCGTGGTGCACCTGGTAGGCGCCGATGTGCTGGGTGATGCCGCCCGCCTCGCCCGCCGCCACCTCGGTGGAGCGGATGGCGTCGAGCAGGGAGGTCTTGCCGTGGTCGACGTGGCCCATGACGGCCACGACCGGCGCGCGCGGCTGCAGGTCGGCGGGGTCGTCCTCGAACTCCTCGGCCCGCTCGGCCTCCTCCTCGGCGTGGACGATGTCGACCTTGCGCTCGAGCTCCGCGGCGATCAGCTCGATCGCCTCGTCGCTGAGCGACTGGGTGATGGTGGCCAGCTCGCCCAGGCCCATCAGCAGCTTGATGATCTGCGCGGTGCCGATCCCGAGGATCTCGGCGAAGTCCTTGACGGTCGAGCCCGAGGGCACGTCGACCGGCGGCATCTCCGAGGGCGGGATGACGACGGCCGGCTTCTCCTCCTGGCGCGGGCCGCCCCCGCGACCGCGGCGGTCACGCTGCGGCGCGGGCCCGCGGCGACCGGCCTGCGGGTCGATTACCACGCGGCGGCGCTTGCCGCGCGGGCCGCCGCCGCCGGGACCCCCGGGGCCGCCGGGGCGACCGGGACCGCCGCCGGGGCGACCCGGGCCGCCGGGACCGCCGCCGGGACGACCGGCGGGGCCGCCGGGGCGGCCGCCGCCGTTGCCGGCCGGGACCGGCGGCGGACGGTAGATCGGGGGCTTCGGGGGGCCCGGCACGCCGCGGCGCGGCGGCGTGGGGGCGGGCGCCCCCTGGCGGGCCGTCGGCTGCTCCGGCGCGGCCGGCTCCGGCGCGGCGGGGGCCTCCGGCGCGGGGGCCTCGGCGGCGGGCCGCTCGGGGGCGGCGGGCGCGGCGGGGGCCTCGGCGGCGGGCCGCTCGGGGGCGGCGGGCGCGGCGGGGGCCTCGGCTGCGGGCGCGGGCGCCTCCGGGGCGGCCGGGGCGGCCGGCTCAGCGGGGGCCGCGGGCGCGGGGGCGTCGGGCGCCGCGGGGGCGGGGGCGGGGGCGGGCCGCGCCGGGGCGGGGGCCTCGGCGGCGGGGGTCTCCGCCGGGCGCGCCGCGGCGGGCCGCGGGGAGGGCCGCGCCGGGGTCTCGGCGCGCGGGGCGGCGGGCGCCTCGGCGACGGGCGCCTCGGGCGTGGCGGCGCGCGGCTTGCCGGGACGGGCCTGGCGCGGCGGGCGCGCGGGCTTCGGCGGCTCGGGGGCGCGCTCCGGCTTGGGGTAGCGGTTGGGGTTGAGGACGTGCAGGGCCTCGGCCACGTCAACCGTCGACGACGCCGTCTTGACGTCGACGCCGGCCCGCTGCAGCCGCTGCAGCAGGAGGGAGCTCGGAAGCCCCTCCTCCTTGGCGATCTCGTAGATCCGCTTCTTCTCCATCACGTCCCCCAATGGTCCTCCTACCTGCCGAACTCGGCGCCCAGCTCCGGATCGATCCTCAGCTCACCGCGGATCCGCGCCCCCCGCCCGAACGCGCGCCGCTCGGCCGCCCGGGTGAAGCACTCGCGGCTCGGGCACGTGTAGAGCCCGCGGCCGCCGAGCCGCGCGCGGTCGTCGCGGACCAGGCGATGGGCCGTCCCGTCGGGGACGGCCGCGAACCGGGCCAGCGACGCCTTCGCCGTCCGGAGCCCGCAGCCGAGGCAGCGGCGCTCCGGCACGTGCCGGGCGCGATGCGTCAGATCCCTACCCCCTGTCGTCCTCCTCCGCAGGCTCCGCCCCGCTCGCCGCCGCCCCGACGGGGGCCTGCTCCGACACGCGCTCGAAGCCCTTGGCCGTCGCCGACTCCTCGATCTCCTCGGGCGTCAGCTGGCGGCCGAGGGACGACTCGAGCTCCGCGAGGCGGGCGTGCGCGGGAAGCGCACAGTAGCGCGTCGCGGGGACCGCGGCGTTGGGGCAGCGCTTGCCGGTGCGCAGCATGGCCGCGCAGCGCGACACGCCGGCCTCCGTCTCGTCGCCGTACTCGTCGCTCTCCTCCTCGCGGGCGAAGGTCGACTCGCTCTTGATGTCGATGTGCCAGCCCGTCAGGCGCGCCGCCAGGCGGGCGTTCATGCCCTCGCGGCCGATCGACAGGGAGAGCTGGTCGTCCGGCACGATCACCGTCGCCTGGCGCCCCTCGTCGTCGACGAGCACCTCGCGCACGCGCGCCGGCGAGAGCGCCTTGGCGACGTAGCGGGCGGGCTCCTCGTTGAACGGGATGATGTCGATCTTCTCGCCGCGCAGCTCCGAGACCACCATGCGCACGCGCGAGCCGCGCGGGCCCACGCAGGCGCCGACCGGGTCGACGCCCTGCACGTGGGAGACCACCGCGATCTTCGAGCGCCAGCCCGGCTCGCGGGCGACGCCCCGGATCTCGACCAGGCCGTCGGCCATCTCGGGCACCTCGAGCTTGAACAGCTCGCGCACGAGCTGGTCCGAGCGGCGGCTCACGATGACCTGCGGGCCCTTCGTGGAGTGGCGCACCTCGATGATCACGGCCTTGATGCGGGCGCCGTGGTCGTAGCGCTCGTTGTGGACCTGCTCGCTCTCGGGCAGCAGCGCCTCGACGCGGCCGAGGTCGACCAGCGTGTAGCGGGAGTCGGACTGCTGGATGATCCCGGTCACGACCTGGCCCACGCGGTCGACGTACTCCTCGTACATCATCTCGCGCTCGGCCTCGCGGATGCGCTGCAGGATCACCTGCTTGGCGGTCTGCGCGGCGATGCGGCCGAAGTTGTCCGGCGTGACGTCGACGACCTCGATCTCGTCCTCGGAGTAGGCGTCCCAGTCGATGTCGGGGGGCGGCGGCTCGTACTCGGCCGGGTCGACGCCCTCCGGGATGACCGGCTCCTCGCGCGGCAGCACGCGCAGCTCCTCGCCCTCGGGCAGCAGCACCTGCCAGACGCGCATCTCGCCGGTCTCCCGGTCGATGTCGACCCGCGCGAACTCGGCGGGGTCGGGCGTCTTGCGGTACGCGGCGAGCAGCGCGTCCTCGAGCGCGACGATCAGAGTCTCGGAGTCGATCCCCTTCTCGCGCTCGATCTGCTTGATGGCCTCGATGATCTCTCGGTTCACGCCACGTCCCCCCAGACGAACTGACCGGCGCCGGGCTCGCACGCCCGGCCCGCCACAACCACCCGGCACACCCTCGTCGTCACGCCTCCGCCTCCTCGAGCGCGTTGGCGCGGCGAACCCGGTCCAGCGGGATCTCCACCTCCCCCTCGGCGGCGCGCACGCGGACCGCCTGCTCGCCCGCGTCCACCAGGGTCCCCGTGACCGTGCGGGCGTCGCCGTCGATCTCGGCGCGCACGCGCACCCGCCGGCCCACCGCGCGCCGGAAGTGCTCCGGCCGGCGCAGCGGCGGCTCGGGGCCCGGCGACCAGACCTCGGCGCCGTAGTCCTCGAGCAGCCCCGCGTCGTCGAGCGCCGCCGTCACCGCCGCGCACAGGTCGTGGTCGACGCCGTCGGGATGGTCCACGACCAGGCGCATCATCCCGCCCTGCGCGGGCAGCACGGTGAAGTCGAGCAGGTCGACCGCGGGCATGGCGTCGGCCAGCGCCGCCTCCACCCGTCGCTCGATGTCGCCCGCCTTCACGATGCGCCTCCCTCGACCACGTCGCGCACAAAAAAGGTGGGTTCGTCACCCACCTCCCGTCGCCACCGTCACAGAATCCCTCGCGGAGCACATGACGATAGCACTCCGGACGGCGCGGGAGCGCTACGCGGCGGGCCCCGGAGCGGCCCGCCGGGGCGCCGCGAGCCCGGCGCTGTCGAGCACCAGCGTGACCGGGCCGTCGTTCTCCAGGCTCACCGCCATCGCCGCCCCGAAGCGGCCGCGCGCCACCGGCACGCCGTGGCCGGCGACCGCGGCGGCGTACGCCTCCACCAGCGGCGCCGCCACCTCCGGGGCGGCGGCGCGCGACCACGACGGGCGGTTGCCGCGGCGCACGTCGCCCAGCAGCGTGAACTGGCTCACGCACAGCAGCGCGCCCCCGGGGAGGTCGGCGAGGGCGCGGTCGAAGGGCCGGTCGCCGTCGCCGAACAGCCGCAGCCGCACCGTCTTGGCGGCGAGCCGGCGGGCGTCGTCCGGCCCGTCGCCCTCCGCCACCCCGACCAGCGCGAGCAGGCCGGCGCCGATCGCCCCGACCTCCTCCCCGCCGACCTCCACCCGGGCCCACCGCACCCGCTGCAGCACCACGCGCACCGGCCGATCGTACGCGCGCCGCGCGGGTAGCATCGCGGCGTGACCGGGGCGGACGCCATCGCGGGGCACCTCGCCGAGATCGGCCTCGACGCCGAGCGGCGCGGCCCGCGCGAGTGGGCGGTGCAGGTGCCCTGCAGCAAGCGCGGCGCGGTCGGCGTGCTGCTGCGGGCCCGCGAGCGCACGCTCTCCATGCAGGCCTTCATCATGCGCGGCCCGGACCGGGCCCACGAGGACGTCTACCGGCGGCTGCTGCAGAAGAACCTCGCCACGCGACACTGGCGCTTCGCGATCGACGCCGTCGGCGACGTCCACGCGCTGGCCGACGCGCCGCTGGCGGCGCTCGACGGCGACCTGCTCGACGGGCTGCTCGGCGCCCTCTCGGCCCTGGTGGACGAGACCTACGAGAGCATCGTGCGCACCGGCTTCGACGTGCCCGAGGGCACGGAGTTCCGGCCGCCCCCCGGCGCGGGGACCGACTAGCCGGCCGGCGGCGGCCCCGAGGGCTCGTCGAGCCCGGTGCCGAACAGGCGGGCCAGCCGGTAGTGGCGCTTCGCGGCGGGGTCGCCCAGCCGCGACAGCGAGCGCGCCAGCCCGTAGTGGGCGTAGCCGTCGGTGGGGTGCAGCTCCACGGCGACGCCGAACTCCTCGGCCGCGCGCCGGTAGCTGCGCGCGGCCAGGTAGGCGCGGCCGAGCGCCTCCCTGATCGAGGCCTTGTCCGGCTCGAGCGCCTTCGCGCGCTCGAGGGCCACGGCCGCCTGCCGGAACTCCCGCACCTCCAGCAGCCACCGGCCGTTGCAGAACGCCTCGTAGGCCTCGCTGCCGCCGTTCACCGGGTCACCGTAGCGCGCCCGTGCCGACGGAGCCCCGCGACGGCGAGCAGCCGCGCACGCAGCGGCGCGCGCCGGCGGATGGCGCGCCGCAGGCGCGCCGCCTCGCGCCACGCGGCGGCCCCCGCCCCCGCGGGCGGGGGCTCGGGGCCGAACCGCGCGACGGCGGCCCGCCGGTAGAGGGCGGACGGGTCGACGCCCGAGGCCGCCCGGATCGCCGCGGCGCGCTCGCTCGGGGCGGCCGCCGGCGACGGCGCCCACCCGAGCGGCGCGATGGCCGCCTCCAGGTCCAGGGCCGCCGCCACCACGCGCTCGCGCTCGCCGCCGCGCCGGCGCGCGGCGGCGCGGCGGGCGCCGCGCGCGGCCGCCGGCGCCAGCCCGAGCGCCCCCGCGCCCGCGACGGCCCACCACCACGGCGAGGGCCCGCCGCCCCCGCCCGCCGGCGCGGCCGCCGCGTCGGGCGCAGCGGCGTCCCCGGCGTCGCCCGCCGCGTCCTCCTGCGGCGCGGCGGCGGTCGCCGGCGACCCGTCCTCTTCGTCCGCCGCCGGCGGCGCCACGGCGGTCTCGGCGATGCCGCCCAGGTCGACGTCGATCGGGGTCGGCGAGTAGTCCGGCGACGACACCGACGCAGGGTTCGCCGACGAGCGCCCCGGCGTGGGGTCGAACGCCAGCCAGCCGTGGCCCGGGAACCAGACCTCCACCCACGAGTGGGCGTCGCGGTCGAGCACCACGTAGCGCTCCTCGCCGGGATCCCAGCGCCCGCCGGTGTAGCCCACCGCCACCCGGGCCGGGATGCCGAGCGAGCGCAGCATCACGCCCATCGCGCCGGCGAAGTGCTGGCAATAGCCGCGCCGGCTGCCGAACAGGAACTCCTGCAGCGGCGGGGGGTTCCGGACCGCGCCGCCGTACGCGTCGGCCGCCAGGTCGCGCGGGCTGGGCGGGCGCTCGTCGTAGCGGAAGCCTCCGCGCCGCAGGAACGACTCCAGGCGGTTGACGGCCGCGTACGGCGACGGCGCGTCGCCGGCGACCTCGAGCGCGAGCGCGCGGATGCGCTCCAGGTCGCCGAGGCCGCCGACGCCCCGCGCCGGGCCCCCGGGGCCCCAGAGCGGCACCCGCACCTCGCGCATCCAGGGCGCGCCGCGCAGGCCGGTGGCGCCCTCCGGCGCGCCGGCGCCCGCGTAGCCGGCCTCGCCGAGCGCCGACGGCGTCGGCCGCGCGACGCGGGTGCGGACGGTGTAGCGCGCGCCCGGGCCGACCGGCGAGGCGAGGCGCACGGCGTCGCCGATCGTGTCGGCCGTGCCCTCGAAGTCGCCGGCGATCCACCGCGGGTGGCCCGACACGGGCAGCACCGCGGTGCGCAGCCCGACGAGCGTGACCCGCTGGGTGGCGTGGTCGCGCTCGTCGCCGGGCGCCTCGTGGTCGTCGACGCTGATCAGGCCGGGGCCCGAGGCGAGCGGACGCGAGGTGGACGGATCGGCGATCGAGAACGCGACGCCGTCGAACTCGTCGAGCCCCACGGCGCGCAGCGGCCGGGGACGGTCGGCGTCGACCGTCATCGCGACCCGCGGCGTCTCGGGCCAGTCGAGCCGGCCGTAGGACTGGCGCAGGTCGAATCCGCTCGCGCCGGCCTCCGCGCGCGCGCCGACCTCCCAGTCGCGCCAGGCCCACCACCCGTCGCCGGCGGCCGCGGGGCCGGCCCCGAGCCCGGCGGCGAGCGCCACCGCCGCCCCGCCGATCGCGAGCGCCCCGCCGGCCCGCCGCAGCGCGCCGCCCGCCGGCGCGTCGTCAGCGCCCGCCAGCGCGAGCACCGCCGTCAGCGCGGCCAGCGCCAGGGCCCCCGTCGCGGTGCCGGAGGCCGGCGGCTCCACGGTCCAGCGGTAGGCGAGGCCGACCCCGACGGCCACGAGCCCGGCCACCGGCCGCCGCCGGGCCAGGATCTGCCACGTGGCGACGGCCACCAGCACGGCGAGCCCCACGTCGAGCAGCGCGACGAGCGCCGGGGTCGCGGCGGGCTCGACCGGCAGGCCGGAGCGCCAGCCCTCGGCCAGGCCGTCGGGCAGCAGGCCGCGCAGCGGCCGCCAGGCCGCGGCGTCGAAGGTCAGCAGGCCCCAGGGCGACACGCGGGCCGCCATGGCCGGCACGACCAGCGCCGCCACGGCGGCGGCGGCCGCGACCGCCGCCGCCCGGCGGCGCGGCAGCAGCGAGGCGAACGCCGGCAGGGCCGCCGCGGCGCAGAGCGCGACGAGGTGCCCGGCGCCCACGCCGCGGTACAGCCCCGCCCAGGCGACGCCCAGCACGGCGGCCGCCACCGCCGCGGCGGCGGCCGACCCGGCGCGGGCGCTAGGCGGCACGGCCGGCGGCCCCCCGGCCGGCGCCGAGCGCGCGGGCCACGTCGTCGCGGCCGTGCACCACGACCACCTCGGCGCCGGCGGCGGCGAGCTCGTCGGCCGCGGCGGCGGCCGGGCCCACCAGCACCGCGAGCACGCCCACGCCGCGCGCCCGGGCGCGCGCCACGGCCGCAGCGAGCCCGGGGGCGGCCCCCGCGGTCACGACCGCCGCCGCCGCCGGCGCGTCCGGCCCGCCGGTCTCCGCGGCCAGGGCCACCGCGACGGGGCGCTCCCCGCCGGGCGCCACGCGCGCCAGGGCCACCTCCGCGACGGGCCAGGTCGCGCGCCCGGCCGGCAGCCGCACCGGCGCGGCGCCCGTGTGGACGAGCGCGAAGGGGTCGCGGCGGGCGTCGAGGTGCCGGCAGAGGGCGGCGGCGGCGACCACCGCCGTCTCGAAGGCCTCCCCGGCAGGCGCCGCGCCGTCCAGCAGCACCAGCCCGGCCCGCGGCGCGGCCTCCGGTGCGTGGAGCTCCTTGGTCTGGAGGCGCCCGCGCTTGGCGGTCTGGCCCCAGTGGACCAGCGACAGGGGGTCGCCCTCCCGGTAGTCGCGCACCCGGTCGAGCTCGCCGAAGCCGGCCAGCGGGGCGCGGCGGCGCCCCGCCCCGCCCGCCGCCCGGGCCCCGCCGGCGGCGCCCCCCAGCGCCGGCGCCGCCGGCACCACCAGCAGGGGCGTCCCCTCCCCGGCCGAGCGCTCCCCGCGCGCGAGGCCGAACGGGTCGCGCACCCGGACGCGCGCGGCCGGCAGGCGGTGGTCGCCGCGCGCGCCGCGCACCCGCCAGGCGCCCCGGCCCAGGGGGACGGGCGCGCGCCGGCCGCCCGCGGCGCCGATCCCGGGATCGAGCCCCGTCTCCAGCAGCCGGTCGAGCCCCAGGCGCACCGGCCAGCCGCCGAGCGCCAGGCGCACCACCACCGGCTCGCCGGCGCGGGCGCGCGCGGGCTCGACCGAGCGGCGCAGGCGGAGCCCGCGCGCGGCGGACCAGACGAGCGCCGTCACCAGCAGCGGCAGGGCGAGCATGCCGGCGCCGAGGGTCGCCAGCGGCCCCGTGCCGAAGCCGCGGCTGGCGAGGATCGCCGCCGCGCCGGCCCCGGCCAGGCCGAGCGCCCGCCCGGAGGGGCCGGCGGTCACAGCGGGACGGGCACCGCGTCGAGGGCGTCGCGCACGACCTCGGCCGCCGCCGCGCCGCGCGCCGCGGCCTCCGGCGAGAGGATGATGCGGTGCCCGAGCACCGGGTGGGCCAGGTCGCGCACGTCCTCGGGCAGGGCGTAGCCGCGCCCGGCGAGCACCGCCCGGGCCCTCGCCGCCCGCAGCAGCGCGAGGCCGGCGCGCGGGCTGGCCCCGAGCTGCACCCGCGGGTCGCGCCGGGTGGCCCCGACGAGCGCCACCACGTAGCGCGCCAGGGCCGGGTCGACGTGCACCCGGTCGACCACCGCGCGGGCCGCCATCACCCCCGCCTCGTCGGCCACCGGCCGGACCGCCTCGAGCGGGTCGTGCGCCGCCAGGTCGAGCAGCATCGCGGCCTCGTCGGCCGCGGGCGGGTAGCCGATCGCCACCCGCACCGCGAAGCGGTCGAGCTGGGCCTCGGGCAGCGGGAAGGTGCCCTCGTACTCGACCGGGTTCTGGGTCGCCACGATCATGAACGGCAGCGGCAGCGCGCGCGTCTCGCCGTCGACCGTGACCTGCCCCTCCTCCATGCACTCGAGCAGCGCCGACTGCGTCTTGGGCGAGGCGCGGTTGACCTCGTCCACCAGCACGACGTTCGCGAACACGGGGCCGGGCCGGAAGCGGAACGCCGCGGCGTGCTGGTCCCAGACCGTGACCCCGGTCACGTCGGCCGGCAGCAGGTCGGCCGTGCACTGCAGGCGCGAGAAGCCGCAGCCGGCCGCACGGGCGAGGCTCTTGGCGAGCACCGTCTTGCCCACGCCTGGGACGTCCTCGATCATCACGTGGCCGCCCGACAGCAGCGCCACCACGCACACCTCGATGGTCGCGCGCGGCGCGCGGAGCAGGCGTCGGCGAGCGCGCCGGCGAGCGCGGAGGCCCGGCCGAGCTCGTCGGCCGGGGGCGACGGGGTGGCGACGGACGACGACGTGCCCCGAGGGTAGCCCACCGCCCGCGGCGGGCGACGGGCCCGGGGCGGAGCCCGGCGGACGGCCGCGGGCGCGCCCGCCGGCCCGGCGCGCCCCTACGCCGGCAGCAGCGGCACCACCGCGTCGAGGATGCGCTCGGCGCAGGCCTCCTTGCTCATGCGCGGGAGGGTCTCCTCGCCGTCGGCGCCGATGATCGTGATCTCGTTCTGGGCGCTGCCGAAGCCGATGCCGTCGACCGAGACGTCGTTGTGCACGATCAGGTCGAGGCGCTTGCGCACGCGCTTGGCGCGGGCCCGCTCGAGCCCCGCCGCCCCGTGCTCGGCGGCGAAGCCCACCACCACCTGCTGCGCCCGCCGCGGCGCGAGGTCGCCGAGGATGTCGGTCGTCGGCTCCAGCTCGATGGCGAACGAGCCCTGGGCCGACTTGTCGATCTTCCCGGCGCGCGAGGCGCCCGGGCGGAAGTCCGCGACGGCGGCGGCCATGACGAGCACGTCGCAGCCCGCGAAGGCGTCGAGGGTCGCCCGGTGGAGGTCGGCGGCGGTCGGCGCCTCCACGTAGCGCACGCCCGGCTCGCGCGGCAGCTCGACGTTCGAGGCGAGCACCGTCACCTCCGCGCCGCGGCGGCGGGCGGCCGCCGCGATCGCCCAGCCCATGCGCCCGCTGGAGCGGTTGCCGACGTAGCGGACCGCGTCGATCGGCTCCCGCGTGCCGCCGGCGCTCACCACCACCCGCCGCCCGGCCAGCGTGCCGGCGCCGGCCAGGCGCGCCTCCACGGCGTCGGCGATGTCGCCGGGCTCGGCGAGGCGGCCGACGCCCACGTCGCCGTCGGCCAGCAGGCCGGTGCCCGGCTCCACCACCCCCACGCCCCGGTCGCGCAGCAGGGCCAGGTTGTCGGCGGTGGCGGCGTGCAGGTACATGCGCGTGTTCATGGCCGGGGCCACGAGCACCGGGCCGTCGAACGCCAGGTGCACCGCGCCCAGCAGCCCGCCGGCCATGCCCGCCGCCATGTGGGCGAGCGTGTTCGCCGACGCCGGGGCCACGAGCAGCAGGTCCGCGCGCCGGGCGAGGTCGAGGTGGCCGTAACCGGGGCTGCGCTCCGCGCCGAACATGTCCGTGCCGACCGGGCGGCCCGAGAGCGCGGCGAACGTGGCCGGGCCCACGAACCGCTGCGCGGAGCGGGTCATCACCACCGTCACCGCGTGACCGCGCCGCTGCAGGATGCGCATCACGTCGATCGCCTTGTACGCGGCGATGCCGCCCGAGACGCCGAGCAGGACCTCAGCCATCGCACAGCGCGCGGGTCACCACGGCCTCCAGGTCGTCGATCGCCGTCGGGATGTCCCGGTTGACGACCGTGTGGTCGAACTCGTCGCGCGCCGCCAGCTCGACGCGGCTGGTCTCGAGGCGCGCGGCGATCTCCTCGGCGGTGTCGGTGGCCCGCCGCGCGAGGCGCGCGTGCAGCTCCTCGAGCGACGGCGGGCTGATGAACACCGACACCGCGCCGGGGATGCTCTCGCGCACGGCGCGCGCCCCGGCCAGCTCGATCTCGACGATCGGCGCCCGGCCGGCGGCGAGGATGCGGTCGATCTCGGAGCGCAGCGTGCCGTAGCGGTTGCCGGCGTAGACCACGTGCTCCAGGAACTCGCCCGCCCGCGCCCGGCGCTCGAACTCGTCCGGGTCGAGGAAGTGGTAGTGGACGCCGTCGCGCTCCCCCGGCCGGATGCGCCGCGTGGTGGCGGAGATCGCGACCTCGAGGCACGACAGGCGCGGCAGCACGCCGGCGATCAGCGTGCCCTTCCCGGCGCCGGACGGGCCCGACACGATGATCACGCGCGGGCGGTTCACGCGCGACTGCTCGCTAGCGGCGCAGCAGCTCCAGGAGCTCCGACCGCTGCCGGTCTGAGAGGCCGCCGATGGTCTTGCCCTGGGAGATCCGGCAGGTGTTGAGGAAGCGGGTGGCCTTGACCTTCCCGTACTTCGGCACCGCCATGAGCATGTCGAAGACCTTCGCGGTCATCACGAAGTCGGGCGGCTGGTCGATGACCTGTGTGATCGAGGCGCGCCCGGCCTTCAGGTCCTTCTTGAGCTGCGCCCGGCGCGAGCGGATCTCGTTCGCCCGGCGGAGGGCCTCCATGCGCTGGTCCAACGATCGCTCCGGCGTCTGGGACGCGGGCTTGGAGGTCGAGGTCGTCGTCGCCATCGCGGCGCCATTCTAGGTTCGCCGTCGCGGCGGAAGCAAGGGCGTCTTTGCAGCGGTTTTACGTCGAATTCACGCTCATAGCAGGGAGAGTCACACCTGCAGAAGGCTCATAGCGCCTCATGCTCAGGTCGAGGTCGAGACGACCACGGCGCCCGGCCGGAAGGCCCGCCCGGCGCGCATCGGCAGGCCGGCGTCCTGCAGCGCCCGCGGGGCCGCGCCGGGCGGCCGGGCGATCGCGGCGCCGGCCGCCTCGGCCGCCTCGATCGTGGTGATGTACGGGATGCCCGCGCGCACGGCCGCCGCCCGGATGCTCGAGCCGTCGGTGCGCGCCCCCTGGCCGCCGCGCGGCGTGGTGACGACGAGCGCGACGTCGCCCCGGGCGATCAGGTCCGCGATGTGCGGCGAGCCCTCCGAGACCTTGTTGACCCGCCGCACCGGGATGCCCGCCGCGGCGACGGCGGCCGCCGTGCCGGCGGTGGCGATGACGTCCAGCCCCGCGCGGGCCAGCCGGGCGGCGAGCGCCACTGCGCGCGGCTTGTCGCGGTCGCGCGCCGACAGGACGACCGCGCCCGACGACGGCAGCGCCTGGCCCGCCCCGCGCTGGGCCTTCGCGAAGGCCTCGGCGAAGCTGCCGCCCAGGCCCATCACTTCGCCGGTGGCGCGCATCTCCGGGCCGAGCACCGGGTCGGCGCCCGGGAAGCGGGAGAACGGCAGCACGGCCTCCTTCACCGCCACGTGCCGCGCCGGGGCGGCTGCCGGCAGCCCGAGGTCGGCCAGGGAGGCGCCCAGCATCAGGCGGACGGCGTGACGCACCAGCGGCACCCCGGTGGCCTTCGCGACGAACGGCACGGTGCGCGAGGCGCGCGGATTGGCCTCGATCACGTGGATGCGCCCGTCGCGCACGGCGTACTGCACGTTCAGCAGCCCCACCACCCCGAGCGCCGCCGCGAGCGCCGCGGTCTGCTCCTCGAGCTCGGCGATCAGGCCCGGGCCCGCGCTCTGGGCCGGCAGCACGCAGGCCGAGTCGCCCGAGTGCACGCCCGCGGCCTCCACGTGCTCCATCACCGCCGCCGTCCAGCAGTCGGCGCCGTCGGCGAGCGCGTCGACGTCGAGCTCGACCGCGCCCTCCAGGAAGCGGTCCACCAGCAGCTGCCCGGACGGCCGCTCGCGCTCGAGGTAGGCGCGCAGGGCCTCCGGCGAGTCGCAGACGGCCATGGCCCGGCCGCCCAGCACGTAGGACGGGCGCACCAGCACCGGGTAGCCCACCTCGGCCGCCGCCGCGGCGGCCTCGTCCGGCGTCGCGGCCACGGCCCACGGCGGCGCCTCCAGGCCCAGGCGCGACAGGAGCGCGCCGAAGCGGCCGCGGTCCTCCGCCAGGTCGATCGCCTCGGGCGGCGTGCCCAGGATCGGCACGCCCTCGTCGGCCAGCGCCCGCGCCAGGCGCAGCGGCGTCTGGCCGCCGAGCTGGGCGATCACCCCGCGGGGCCGCTCGGCCTCGCAGATGTCGAGCACCGAGTCGAGGGTGACCGGCTCCAGGTAGAGGCGGTCGCTGACGCCGTGGTCGGTCGAGACCGTCTCGGGGTTGCAGTTGACCATCACCGCGGCGTGGCCCAGCTCGCGCGCCGTCTCGGCCGCGTGCACGCAGCAGTAGTCGAACTCGATGCCCTGCCCGATCCGGTTGGGGCCCGAGCCCAGCACGACCACCGCCTCGCGGTCGTCGCGTTCGAGCTCGCTCTCGGTCTCGAAGGCCGCGTAGTAGTACGGCGTGCGCGCGGCGAACTCGGCACCGCAGGTGTCGACCGCGTGGTAGGTCGGCCGCACGCCGAGCGCGCGCCGGCGCCGCCCCACGGCCAGCTCGTCGGCCCCCGCCGCGGCGGCGACGTCGCGGTCGGAGAGCCCGGCGCGGCGCGCGGCGCGCAGGGCGGCGCCGTCGAGCTCCTCCAGCGGGCGCGCCACCCCGGCGCGCGCCCGGGCGAGCGCGGCGAGCTGGGCGACGAACCAGGGGTCGATCGACGTGGCCGCCACCACGTCGGGCTCGGCCGCGCCGGCCCCGAGCGCCCACATCAGCACGTCGTAGCGGTCGGCGGACGGGGTGCGCAGGCGCTCGAGCGCCTCGGCGACGCCGGCCGGCTCGCGGGCCGGCACGTCAAGCTCCCGCCCGGCCATCGCCTTGCCGAACGCCTGGCCGAACGTGCGGCCGAGGGCCAGCACCTCCCCCACGCTCTTCATGTGGGTGGTCAGCTCCGCCGAGGCGCCGGGCACCTTCTCGAACGCGAACCGCGGCATCTTGACCGCGACGTAGTCGAGCGTCGGCTCGAACGAGGCCGGCGTGACGCCCGTGATCTCGTTGGGCAGCTCGTCGAGCGTGTACCCCACCGCGAGCCGGGCGGCGATCTTGGCGATCGGGAAGCCGGTCGCCTTCGAGGCGAGCGCCGACGAGCGCGACACGCGGGGGTTCATCTCGATCACCACGAAGTCGCCGGTGGCGCGGTCGAGGGCGAACTGCACGTTGGCGCCGCCCGTCGACACGCCCACGGCCCGGATGACCGCGAGCGCGGCGTCGCGCAGGCGCTGCAGCTCGGGGTCGGTGAGCGTCATGACCGGGGCGACGGTCACCGAGTCGCCGGTGTGGACGCCCATCGGGTCGACGTTCTCGATCGAGCAGACGATCACCGCGTTGTCGGCGACGTCGCGGACCACCTCGAGCTCGATCTCGGCCCAGCCGAGCACCGACCGCTCCACCAGCACCTGGCCGATCGGGCTCGCGTCGAGCGCGGTCGCCAGGCGCGCGTCGAGCTCCTCCGGCGTGTGGGCCGCGCCGCCGCCCTCGCCGCCGAGCGTGAAGCCGGGGCGCAGGATGACCGGCAGGCCGAGCTCGGCCGCGGCGGCGCGGCCGCCCGCCAGATCGGTCACGATCCGGCTCTCCGGCACGGCCAGGCCGGCGGCGGCCATCGTGTCGCGGAACACCTCGCGGTCCTCGGCGCGGCGGATCGCGTCGACGTCGGCGCCGATCAGCTCGACGCCGTACCGGTCGAGCACGCCGGCGGCCGACAGCTCCATCGCCAGGTTGAGCGCCGTCTGGCCGCCGAGCGTCGGCAGCAGGGCGTCCGGCCGCTCGGCGGCGATCACCGCCTCCACCGCCTCGGCGTCGAGCGGCTCGACGTACGTGCGGTCGGCCACCGAGGGGTCGGTCATGATCGTGGCCGGGTTGGAGTTGACCAGCACCACCCGGTAGCCCTCGGCGGTCAGCGCGCGGGCGCCCTGGGTGCCCGAGTAGTCGAACTCGCCGGCCTGGCCGATCACGATCGGGCCCGAGCCGAGGATGAGGATCGTGCGCAGGTCGTCGCGGCGCGGCATCAGCGGCCCCCGCCGATCGCGCCGACGAACTCGCGGAACATGTAGCGGGCGTCGCGCGGCCCCGGGCTGGCCTCGGGGTGGTACTGCACCGACCAGGCCCGCAGCTCCGGCGCGGCGATCCCCTCCACGGAGCCGTCGAAGAGGCTCGTGCGCGTCACCTGCACCCCGTCCGGCAGGCCCTCCGCGACCACCGCGTAGCCGTGGTTCTGCACCGTGATCTCCACCCGCCCGTCGTCGCTGCGCCGCACCGGGTGGTTGGCGCCGCGGTGGCCGAAGGCCAGCTTGCGCGTCTCCAGGCCGAGCGCCCGGGCCAGCATCTGGTGGCCCAGGCAGATGCCGAACACCGGCACCTGGCCGAGCAGGTCGCGCACCGCGCCGACCACCCCCTCCACCGCCGCCGGGTCGCCGGGCCCGTTGGAGACGAACACGCCGTCGGGGTCGCGCGCCAGCACGTCGTCCGCCGATGTGCCCGCCGGCACCACGTCCAGCCGGCAGCCGGCGCCGGCGAGGCCGGCCGCGATGCTGCGCTTCATGCCGCAGTCGATCGCGACCACGCGCGGGCCGTCCTCGCCCAGCAGGCGGGCCGGGCCGGCGGCCTCGCCCGCGAGGTCGCGGCCGTCGAGCGGGGGGTGCTCGCGCACGCGCGCCAGCAGCTCCTCCGCGCCGAGCTCGGTGGAGACGCCGCCGCGCATCGCGCCCGCGTCGCGCAGCCGGCGCACCAGCCGGCGGGTGTCGCAGTCGTCCACCGCCACCACGCCGCGCTCGCGCAGCCAGGTGCACCAGCCGACCGGGCCGGCGGCGCCGGGGGCGTCGCCCGCGCTCGCCATCACGACGGCGCCGGCCCACGGGCGGTCGCTCTCGTCGTTGGCGGGCCCCGTGCCGTAGTTGCCGATCATCGGGGCCGTGAAGGCGAGGATCTGGCCGAGGTAGGACGGGTCGGTGACCGCCTCCTGGTAGCCGGTCATGCCGGTCGTGAAGACCATCTCCCCCAGGCCGGTGCCCGGCGCGCCCACGCTGCGCCCCTCGAGGACGAGGCCGTCCTCGAGGGCGACGATCGCCCCGCTCACCGCACCAGCTTCGAGATCGCCTTGAACTCCGCCGTGCCGGCCTCCTCGAGCATCTCGAAGAGGGCCATCTCGCTGGAGGTGACGTGCGCGCCGGCCGTCGCCATGCGCTCCAGCGCCAGCCGCGCGTTCTCGGGGTCCCGCGACGAGGTGGCGTCGGCGGCCACGTGCACCTCGAACCCGCGGTCGAGCAGGTCCAGCACCGTCTGGTTGACGCAGACGTGGGCCTCGATGCCGGCCACCACCCACGCGGGGCAGCCCGCGGCCTCGACCGCCTCGTCGATGCCCTGCACGCCGCAGGCCGAGAAGCGGACCTTCTCGACCGGGATCGTCCCCTCGGGCAGCCGCCCGGCGACCTCGGGCACCGTGGCGCCGAGGCCCTTGGGGTACTGCTCGCTCGCGACCACCGGGCGGCCGAGGATGCCGAAGC
Source organism: Miltoncostaea marina (assembly GCF_018141525.1). Lineage (GTDB taxonomy): Bacteria > Actinomycetota > Thermoleophilia > Miltoncostaeales > Miltoncostaeaceae > Miltoncostaea > Miltoncostaea marina. The sequence goes on along the minus strand of NZ_CP064655.1, from coordinate 1,517,628 downwards.
CCTCGGCCAGCAGGCCGCACGCGGCGGCCGTCCGGTCGAAGCGGTCGATCACCGGCCGGAAGCCCTCCTGGACGTCCACGACGATCAGGCCGGTCCGCTCGCGGCGCAGCAGCGCCGGGTGCCGCTGGATGACTACCTCCGCCATGCGATCCGACCTCCCGCGATCGTGAGCTCCACCCGTCCGCGCAGCTCCTCGCCGAGCCACGCCGAGTTGCGCGACTTGCTCTGGAACGGCTCGTGCCCCACCACCACCCGCGCCGCCGGGTCGATCAGCGCGACGTCGGCCACCGCGCCGTCGGCCAGCGAGGGCGCCGGCAGGCCGAGCACGCCCGCCGCGTCGGCGCCCATGCGGCGCACGAGCGTCGCGAGCGGCAGGGCGCCGGTCTCCACGAGGTGGGTGTTGCAGACGGCGAACGCCGTCTCGAGCCCCGTGATGCCGAACGGCGCCTCCTCGAACGGCACCTCCTTCTCGTCGGCGTCGTGCGGGGCGTGGTCGGTGGCCACGCAGTCGATCGTGCCGTCGGCGAGCGCGGCCACCAGCGCCAGCCGGTCGGACTCCTCGCGCAGCGGCGGGTTCATCTTGTGCCGCGCCGGGTCGAGCGAGGCGATCGCCTCGTCGGTCAGCGTGAGGTGGTGCGGCGACGCCTCGCCGGTGACGCGCACCCCGCGCGCGCGGGCCCGGCGGATCTCCTCGACCGTCTCGGACGCGGACACGTGGCAGATGTGGATCCAGCCGCCCTCGTACTCGGCAAGGGCGGCGTCGCGCGCCACCGCGACGCTCTCGGAGATGGAGGGGATGCCCTGCAGGCCCAGGCGGCTGGCGACCGCGCCCTCGTGGGCGACGCCGCGGCCCGACAGGCTCGGGTCCTCCTCGTGCAGCACCAGCGGCAGCCCCGTGATGCGCTGGTACTGCAAGGCCCGGCGCATGACCTCGGCGTCGGCCACCGGGTGGCCGTCGTCGCTGAAGCCCACCGCGCCGAGCTCGGCCAGCTCGGCCTGCTCGGTCAGCTCCCGCCCCTCCTGGCCGACGGTGATCGCCGCCAGGAAGCCCACCCGCACGGCGGCCTCCTGCTCCCCGCGCTCCAGCAGCGCGCCGAGCACGGCGGCCGTGTCGACCACCGGCGAGGTGTTGGGCATGGCCACGATCGTGACGAAGCCCCCCGCGGCGGCCGCCCGCGTGCCGGTGGCGATGTCCTCCAGGTCCTCGCGGCCCGGCGTGCGCAGGTGCACGTGGGGGTCCACGAAGCCGGGCACGACGAGCCGCCCCTCGGCCTCGACCACCTCCAGGCCGTCCGGGTCGCCGCCGATGACGCCGTCGCGGACGACGAGGTCGCGCACCTCGTCGATGCCGGCGAGCGGGTCGAGCACGCGGGCGCCGCGGATGACCAGCGAGGCCGCCGGTCCCGGGCGCTGCACCAGCCGGACCGCCATCAGACGGCCACCGCGCCGATGGGCGCGCCGGCCGGCTCGGTGCTGCCGGCGGGCCCGGCGAGCAGGTCGTAGAGCACCGCCATCCTCACCACCATCCCGTTGGCCGCCTGGCGCTCGATGAGCGTGGCGGGGTCGTCTGCCAGCTCGCCCGAGATCTCCACGCCGCGGTTGATCGGGCCGGCGTGCATGACGCGCTGGCCGGGGCGCAGCCGCGCGTGGTTGATCCCGTAGGTCATCGCGTACTCGCGCAGCGACGGCACGAAGCCGCCGGGGCCCATCCGCTCGAGCTGCATGCGCAGCACGTAGACGACGTCGGCGTCCGCGATGTCGCGCACGTCGGTCGAGGTCGTCACGCCGAGCGCGGCCTCGGCGTCGCGCGGCAGCAGGGTGGGCGGGCCGATCAGCGAGACCCGGGCGCCCATGGTCTGGAACCCGCGCACGCCGGAGCGCGCCACCCGCGAGTGGGCCACGTCGCCCACGAAGGCGACGTGCAGGCCGTCGAGCGGCCCCACCTCCCGCTCGATCGTGTAGAGGTCGAGCAGCGTCTGGGTGGGGTGCTCGTGCTTGCCGTCGCCGGCGTTGATGACCGCCGCGTCGGTGTAGCGGGCGGCCATCTGGCAGGCCCCCACCGACTGATGGCGGATCACGATCACGTCGGGCAGGTACGACGAGAGCGTGATCACCGTGTCCTTCAGCGTCTCGCCCTTCTCGACGCTCGAGCCGGAGCCCTTCACGTTGACCACGTCCGCCGACAGGCGCTTGCCGGCCAGCTCGAACGACGTGGAGGTGCGCGTGGAGGCCTCGAAGAACATGTTGATGATCGTGCGGCCGCGGAGCGTCGGCACCTTCTTGATGTCGCGCTCCATGACCTCGGCGAAGCGGTTGCCGACCCGCAGGATGCGCGCGATCTCGGCCCGGTCGAGGTCGGCGATGGTGAGCAGCGAGCGGCGGCTCACGGCGTGCCCCTGACGCCCGCGGGGGTCTCGAGCACCACCTCGTCCACCCCGTCGATCTCGCTCAGGTGCACGGCGATGCGCTCGTCGCGCGAGGTCGGCAGGTTCTTGCCGACGTAGTCCGGGCGGATCGGCAGCTCGCGGTGGCCGCGGTCCACCAGCACGGCGAGCTGCACCATCGCCGGGCGGCCGTAGTCGAAGACCGCGTCGATCGCGGCGCGGATGGTGCGGCCGGTGAACAGGACGTCGTCCACCAGCACGACCGCGCGGCTGGAGACGTCGAAGTCGAGGACCGTGTCGCCCACCACCGGCAGCGCGCCGCGGCGCGCGTCGAGGCCGACGTCGTCGCGGTAGAGCGCGATGTCCACGGTGCCGACGGCCGGCTCGGCGCCGGCGAACTCGCCGATCAGCCGGGCGAGGCGGTCGGCCAGGGGCACCCCGCGGGTGTGGATGCCGACCAGCGCGAGGCGGTCGGGCTCCGCGTGGCGCTCCACGATCTCGTGGGCGATGCGCGCGACCGTGCGGCGGACCTGGTCCTCGTCGACCAGGATCTTGCCCGCCACGGCGCTAGGTGCGCTCAGCGAACGGGGCGCGGGCGCAGCGTGAGTTCATCGTCGCTCCTTCTCGGCCTCTCGGACCGGGTTAAAGGGTGGACCTCGTGCACCGTATCAGGTGCCCTCGACGGCCTCCTCGGCACCCCCCGCCGGGGCCGCCGCGACCTGCGCCTCGGGCGCGGGCGGCCGCGCGCGGTCGCGGGCCGGGTGCAGCACCGGCGGGCCGCGCTCGGGCAGCGGCACCTCGACCGCGTCGAAGTCGCGCGGCACGACCGTGCGCGCGAAGGCGGCGGTGGCCTCGGCGCGCAGGTCGCGCGGCGCGTACCGGCTCGACAGGTGGGTCAGCGCCAGCAGGGCCACGTCGGCCTCGCGGGCCAGCTCGGCGGCCTCGCGGGCGGTCGTGTGGCGCGTCTCCCGCGCCCGGTCGCGGTCGGCGTGGAGGAACGTCGCCTCGTGCACGAGCAGGGCCGCGCCGCGCGAGGCCTCCAGCACGGCGTCGCACGGCTCCGTGTCGCCCGTGATCACCACGGTCCGTCCCGCCCGGGGCGGCCCCAGCACGTCGGCCGGCCGCACGGTGCGGCCCCCGGCGGCGGTCACCTCGCCGCCGCGCTGCAGCACGCCGAAGTCCGGGCCCGGCGCCACCCCGAGCGCCGTCGCCGCGGCCACGTCGAACGAGCCCGGCCGCTCCGCCTCCACGAGCGCGTAGCCGAGCGAGGCCACCGAGTGACGGGTCGGCACCGGGTCGATCCGGTAGCCGTCCCCCTCCCAGGCGGGGTCGCTGTCGCCCCGCTCGATCTCCTCCAGCACCACGTCGAAGGGCAGCCGCCCGACCACCGGCCGCAGCACCTCCATCAGCCGGTCGAGCCCGGCCGGCCCCACCAGGTGCAGCGGGCGGTCGCGCCCCCGCAGGCCGTACGTCTTGAGCAGCCCGGGCAGGCCCAGCACGTGGTCGGCGTGCATGTGGGTGAGCAGGATCAGATCGACGTCGACCAGGCCGATCCCCGCGCGCAGCAGCTGCCGCTGGGTGCCCTCGCCGCAGTCCACGAGCCAGCGCTCGCCCCCGCGGGCGACCAGCGTCGCGGCCACGCCGCGCGCCGCGGTCGGCACGGAGGCCGCCGTGCCGATGAACGTCACGGAGAGGTCCACGGCCCGAAACCTACCCCCGCGCGGGGCGCCGCCCGCGCACGAGCCCGTCCGCCAGCGGCCCGGCCGGCGCGTCCACCGCGAGGAAGCGCACCCGCGGCGCGGCGCCCCCGCCGCCGGCGGCCGGCCCGGCCTCCAGCTCGGCCATCGTGCAGCGCGGCTGGCGGCGGCGGTCGGTGGGGCTCCCGGGGTTGACGATCGCGAAGCCGTCGGCGGCGACCTCCCACAGCGGGATGTGCGAGTGCCCGAACACGACCGCCGCCGCCCCCGGGAAGCGCCGGCGCAGGCGCGCGAGCCGCCCCGCCTCGGGGCCGGCGTCGTGCACCACCCCCAGCCGCACCCCCGGCGCGAGCTCGACCTCGGCGGTCTCGGGCAGCGCCGCGCGCACCGCGGCGTCCTCCACGTTGCCGCGCACGCCGACCACCGGCGGCCCCACCGCGCGCACCAGCTCGACCGCCGCCATGTCCGACCAGTCGCCCGCGTGCACGATCAGGTCGGCCGCCCGCAGGCGCTCGAGGCAGGCCGGCGGCAGGGCCCTCCCCCGCCGCGGCATGTGGGTGTCCGAGATGAGGGCGACCCGCGCCATGCGGGGAGATTGCCCGGCCGGCGGGCCGCCGTCGCGCGATCCGATGCGACTTCGGCGCCGCAGACAGCTAACCTGTCGGCCGAGCGCGCGTAGCTCAGTGGATAGAGCGCTGGCCTCCGGAGCCAGAGGTCGCAGGTTCGAATCCTGCCGCGCGTGCTTGCCGAGGACCCGCCGACGCGCGGGCGCCCGCCGCCCGGCCCGCCCCGCCGGCGCCGACGGCAGGCCTCCGGCCGGGCGCCGGCGGGCCTCGCCGGGTTCTGCCAGCCGGCCGGGAGGGAGCGCGACATGAGCGACGAGGGGTTCGTCATCGACCACGTCATCCTCGGCGTGGTCGACATCGACGCGGCGTCCGAGCGCCTGCGCGAGGAGCACGGCCTCGGATCGGTCCCCGGCAGCATGCACCTCGGCGGCACCAGCAACCGCATCGTGCCGCTCGGCCCCGAGTGCTTCCTGGAGCTGCTCGGCATCGAGGACACCTCGAAGGACGACGGCCGCTGGCTCGAGGCCACGCTGCGGGGCGAGGACCGGGTGCTGTGGTGGTGCCTCGGGGTCCGCGACCTCGACGACACGGCGGCCCGGCGGGGGCTGCCCATCCGGGTCGGCCAGGCGAGGAACGCGGACAGCGACACCCTCACCTTCCGCAGCGCCGGCATGCCGCAGTACCCGCTGCCCTTCTTCCTCGAGCTCATCGAGGAGCCGGAGCGGCGCCATCGGATCCAGGCCGAGCGCTACGCCGCCGCCGGCCACGCGTGCGCGCCGACCGGCTTCACCTGGGTGGAGGTCGGCGACCACCAGCCCGTGCTCGAGGGCTGGCTCGGGCCCGACCACGGCCTGCCCGTGCGGTACGCGCCCGGCACCGGCCCCGGCATCCACGCCTGCGGCATCGCGACCTCCGACGGCGAGATCGCGCTCCGGTGAGCGGCCGGGGGCGCACGACGTCGGCGGCCGGCGGCGCCACCGCGCCGCAGGGGTTCACGGAGGGCGCCGTCACCTACGACGAGGCCGTGCGGCACAACATCGCCGGCTCCGACCGGCTGGTCATGTCGCTGCCGGACGGCGACCACCGGCGGGTGCTGGACGTCGGCTGCGGGACCGGCTGGACCTCGGCGGCCATGGTGCGGCGGTTCCCCGTCGAGGAGATCGTCGGCGTGGACGCCTCGGAGGGGATGCTCGAGCGGTTCGCCGCCAAGCTGGGGAGCGAGTTCCCGGACGTCCGCGTCGAGCTGCGCCACGAGGACGTCATGGCGATGGGCGTCCCCGACGGCGGCTTCGACGCGGTGCTGTGCGCCATGGCGCTGCACTGGTTCCCCGACACGCCCGGGGCCGTGGCCCGGATGGCCCGCGCCCTGCGGCCGGGTGGGGTGATGGGCGTCCTGACGGCGGGCCGCGGCGGCGAGGACGCCTGGCGCGAGCTGCTCGAGCGGGTCGGCGCGCCGGCGGACTGGACCGGCTGGTTCGCCGCCAACCAGCGGGACGTCGACGAGATCGCGGCCGACCTGCGCGCCGCCGGCCTCGAGCCCCTCGACGTCTGGATGGAGCGGCGGCGGCGGCACACCGACCCGGACGCGTTCATGGCCCGCACGCGCGCCGTCGCCGCCCACCTGCTCGGCAACCCGCCGGGCGGCTTCAGCGAGCTGGACCGGCGCATCGAGCGGGCGCTGCACGACGCGGCCGGCCCCGACGGGTTCGCCTACGACTACTGCAAGCTCTACGCGATCGCCCGCCGGCCCGGAACCGGCCTCGGACGGGGGGACGCCGCGTAGGGGCCCACCCCGCGCCGACGCGTCCCCGATCGGCCGACACCCCGGCCGGGGGACCGGGGCGCGCACCGCGGGCGGGATCGGGGGACGCCCCGGGCCGGCGGGCCGGCCCGCTTGACACGGCTCCCGCGCCTGCGGGGGGTCGTCGTGCTCGCGGGGACCACAGGCGCGAGCAGACGCCGGTGACGGCGCCCTCGCGTCCTCCTCCATCCTCCCCCGCGGCGTCCTGCGCCGGAGCCGGGGGTCGTCATGAGGATCTCGATGCCGGCGCGCGTCAGCGTGCTCGCGATCACACCGGCACTCGCGGCGGCCGTACCGGCCGCGGCCCAGGGGCCACCGCCGGCGTCCGTCGCCGACCTCTCCGAGCGCGTGCTCGCGACGGGCCTCTCCGACCCGCTCGAGATCACCTTCGGGCCCGACGGGATGATCTGGACCAGCGAGCGGACCGCCCGCCCGTGTCACGGGCGTGGATCCCTCGAGCGGCGCGAAGCGCACCGTGCTGACCCTCCCCGACGTGCTGACCACGCCGACCGAGCAGGACGGCCTGCTGGGCATGGCGCTCGACCCGGGCCCGGCGACGGGACGCGCCGGGCACCGGCTGCACGTCGACCTCTCCTCCCCCACGACGACGACCCGGACCCGGCGACGCTCGACCGCCGGCAGCGGATCGCCCGCTACACCCACGACCGGCGCAGCGGCACGCTGGTCAGGCCGCGCGTCCTGATCGAGAACCTGCTGGCGAGCGACGACCACGACTCCGGGCGGCTGATCCTCGGGCCCGACCGCAGGCTCCACCACACGATCGGCGACCGCGGGAACAACCAGGACCTCAACGCCTGCCGGCTGAACGAGGCCCAGCGCCTGCCGACGGCGGCCGAGGTGCGGGCCCGCGACTGGACCGCGTACAGGGGCACGACCCTGCGCCTGGACCGCGACGGCTCGAACCCGCGCGACAACCCGGTCGTCGGCGGCGTGCGCAGCCACGTCGACACCTCCGGCCACCGCAACGCGCGGGGCATCGTGTTCGGGCCCGGCGGGCGCCTGCGCTCCTCGGAGCAGGGGCCGAAGCGCGACGACGAGCTCAACCTGCTGCTGCCCGGCGGCAACTACGGCTGGCCGGACATCGCGGGCCACCAGGACGACGGCGCCTGCGTGTACGGGAACCGGTCGGCGAAGCCCGACTGCTCGCCCGAGGTCTCCAGCGCCTTCGAGATCCCGCCCGACGTGCCCCAGGTCGCGGAGTCGGCGTTCGGCGCGCCGGACCTCGTGCCGCCGCTGCGCACCTTCTCCACCGTGCCGCCGGACTTCGACTTCCGGAGCCCGACCTGCGCGCCCTCCGGGCTGTTCTTCATCTGCCACCCGACGATCGCGCCGTCGAGCATCGACGCGTACACCCAGCGGCGCATCCGGGGCTGGCGCGACTCGCTGCCGATCCCCCTGAAGACCGGCACGCTCTTCCCGGCTGCCGCTGCGCGGCCGCGCCGGCACGGCCGTCGACGGGCCAGCCGCCGCTGTGGTCGAGCGTCAACCGGCTCCGCGACACCGCGATCGCGCCGGACGGCGGGACGATCCACATCGCCACCGACAGCTCGGGGCTCGCCGCCGACGAGGCGGGCACGCCGACGGCCGAGCTCGAGGACCCCGGCTCGATCATGGCCTTCCGGTACCCGGGGCCGCCCCGCTGACCCCGCCCCCGCTCCGCCCCGCGCGCGTCGCGCGCGGGGCGGAGCGGGCGGGCGCCGCTCAGCGGCGGCCGATGCGCCTGCCCTCGCGGCTCGCCGGGTCGGGGAGCCCGTACTCGGCCGCGAGCACGCGCCGGACGATGTGGCGCAGCCACTCCCGGCGCTCGACGTTGCGGTCGGCCCCGCGCGCGCCGGCCGTCTCCTGGGTCAGCACCGCGCCCGCGGCGGTCCGGAGCACCTCGCCCGCCTCGCCGCCCTCGCGGTGGCCGAGCGCGTCGATCACCTGCCAGGTGATCAGGTCGCGGTCCTCGTGGCCGAGCAGCCACAGCAGGCGGTTCATCGGGGGGTGCACCGGCGCGCCCGCGGCCAGCACGGCCGTCTCGGCGGACAGCCGCGCCACCGCCTCCGCGGCGGGCGACACGTACGCCGGGTCGCCACCGAGTCGCTCCATCGCCGTCTCGATGACGAGCGCGCCCCGGCGGGCCTGCTCGGCGTACTCGAGCAGCTTGGGGCGCATCCACGCCGGCGCCTCGTCGGCGAGGGCGGCGTACTGGCGGGCGCCCTCCCGCTCGAGGACGCGCAGCTCGCTGAGGAGGTCGAGGACGTCCTGGCCGACGCGCGCGGTCATGACGGCCCGCCCGTCCCGGCGAGGGCCTCCTCAGCTGTCGCCCGGTCCGGACACGCGGTGGTCACGAGGTCGCTCATCGGTGCAGCTCCCGCTCGGTCGCCGGCAGAGCACCTGTTCCCCGGACGCCGCCACGGTACGCCCCCGTCAGGGTCCGGCGTCGGCGGCGAGCTGGTCGAGGCCCTCGGCCGTGGCCGGTGCGTGGGCACGGGGTCCGCGTGTGGGCTTGGCGACGTGGGAACGCGCCGAGCTGCGGACGTTGTTGCCGCCGATGCGTGAGACGGCGCTGCGGCGAAAGTAGCGTCGGCCGGTGGTCGCTCAGGGTCGGGCTCGGCGCAGAAGCGGAATCGAGGCGAGCGTCAACACGGCGACGGCCGCCGAGGCGAACCACCACCATGCCGTCGTGCCCGACCGCAGGATGGGCAGCAGGGCATCGTCGTAGCCAACGCAGACGCCGGCGAGCTCGTTGCGAAGCTCCGCAATCTCGGGATCTGCGCCGGGGGTCGTGGCGTCGACGTAGCCGGCCTCGCCGGGCCGCAGTGGGCGCGTCTCCTTGCAGCGGCGCTCAGATGGCCGAGCGTCGGCGTAGAGCGCGAGGCTGGCGCAGGCGATCGCCACCACCGCGCCGACGATGAGGGCGATGCGCCAGGCCACGAGGGCGAGCGTATGGCCCAAAGCGGCCGCGACGCGACCACCAGCTTGTCGAGCTGGTGGTCAGCCGCAGACCCTTCGGCTTGGGAAGCCGACGCTCTACGAAGCGAGCTACTTCGGCTCAGGCGCTTCCGGTACCACGGGCCGTAGAGCGTCTGCTCGCCATGCAGAAGGTCGAGCGGGGCTCAACGGCGGAGCGGCGGCCTTCCAAGCCGTTGACGGAGGTTCGACTCCGTGGGTCTACGTCGCTGGCAGCCGGCGAGTGGTGCGCGAGCAGACGAGCCGGATCAGCACGGCGACGACGAGCGCCGCCTGCAGCTGGCCGCCGGCATCGCTGAGGTCGAGCGCACCCGCTGTGGCCACCTCGATGAGCTCGCCCACCAGGTCCTCAGCGAGATTGGTGAGCGTCAGCTGCGCGTCGGGCGGCAGCGGCTCGACGGTCGCCACAGCCGTCGTGATCACAGCGATCCCCAGCGCCTCGTCCCGCTCGAGTGTCAGCCCGATCCGGCGAGTCTATTGGGCGGTGATGACGAGAGCCTCGTCACGCTCGGCGGCCGACCCGAGGTCCGGCATCAGGCTGCCGGTCGGGCCATCTTCGCCGCGAGCCGCAGAAGCATCCAGGTGACGAGGACGACCATCAGCTGGTAGCCGGGGTCGGTGATGTCGAGCGCGTAGGTGGCTGCGGTCGTGACGAGGGTCTTGCCGAGCTCCTCGGCGAGGCTGGCGAGTGCGGGCCACTCCTGGCGCGGCAGCTGCTCGACGGCCGCGGCGACCGCCTCTACGACGGTGAGGTCGGCCGTGGCGGTGAAGGTGAGCGTCGCGTGGCCGGAGAGCTCCATCACGGGAAGGTGAGCGACGCCGCTCATGGGGGCCCCTCGAGGTCTTGGACCCGCACGTCGACGCCCTGGTCGATCGCCTGAGCCGCGGCGTCTACTGCGCCCGCCCGCCAGCCGATGTTGAGGAAGGCGGCCATCGCCTCGCCGAAGGCGAGCACCGCTTCGTCGGGGATCGAGTGGCCGGCGACGCGGTCGCGCAGGCGGCGCACTGCTTCGGCGAGCTCCACCTTGGACGCCGCCGGCAGGTTGCGCTTCACGTCGTCGGGCAGCCCTGCGAGCAGGCTCTCCAGGTCGTCATCCACCGGGCTGGCCCTCGTCGGAGCGGCGCTTCTTGATGCCGTGCCAAGCGGCTGCGCCGAGGGCGACGGTGAACACAGAGGCGGGCACCGGCTCGAGCGGAAAGATGCGATCAGCCATGTTCCAGACGGCGTCCTCAGCGACTGCCCCAGCCGCCGCGCCAACGAAGCCGGGGATCTGCTCAAGCCAGGCGTGAGTCGTGACGGTCCCGGCGACGACCGCAGAGGTGCCCGAGATTGCCGCTGCCGCCACCACGGTGCCGGTGGTCGAGATGGTCACCGCGGTGGCCAAGTGGGCAGAGCTGCCAGAGGGTGAGAAACCATCCATGTGAGCCTCCTTGGGGCCTAGTCCTCATCCAGGGTGGCGCATTGCTCGGACGCCCAGCTGTTCAGGCGGCGACGTCGGCGGTGAGGAAGTCCTCCTCGGAGCCGAGCTCGAACGCGGGCACGAGCGAGTCGGCCTCGCGAGCGGCACGGCAGGCGCCGAGGAACGGGTCGAGAGTGCGGCGCTCGGCGAGGGCTGGGAGCGGGCGAAGATGCGGTGCGCGAGGCCGTGTGGCCGCCACGCGTCGCGGCGAAGGGGCCGAGAGGGGCGCCCTCGAGCAACGCCGTGAGCGCCGCAGAGCCGTGGGTGTGCAGCCGGCGCAGGTAGGCGTCGCGCACGTCGGCCCAGCGACCGGCCGGTGAGAACGCCGGCGAGCGGGACTCGCCAACGGGAGAGTGGCCGGCCGTGACCACTCCGCTGGTGGCGGAGGCGATGTTGGCCGCCATGTAGGCGACCGTGCCGACGTTCACCAGGCGCATGGCGTAGCGCAGATCGAGATGGGCGAGCGAGTTCGACGCGGCGCAGGCGTCGTCGGCCAGGCCCCGTGCCGAGCGGCGGCTCCTGAACTCGTCGGGGTGCCGAGCCCACTTCACGACGACACCGCCACGGCGCAGGTCTACGGCTGGCGTTGCCTTCCAGGCGGCCCGCCGGTTCTCCTCATCGCGCGAAGCCGCGCTCGTCGAGCTCCGCGCCGGCGGCCGCAGCCCCCCGGTGCACGCCGGGCCGGCCAGGCGTGCACCGCTCAGGGCTTCAGGCGCCACCCCCGTGCGAGGAGGACGATCGCGGCCAGCGTGGCGAGCGCTGCGGCCGCCGCCGCCACGGGCAGGGAGGCGGCGATCGTGGTCTCCTGCGCCCCGGCGAGACCCGACCGGGTGGCGTCCACCAGGTAGTAGATCGGGTCGATGCGGGTGAGGGTCGCCCACGGCTCGGACAGCCGCTCGACCGAGTAGAAGACGCCGCCCACCAGCGCGAGCGGCGCGATCACGAGGTTGGCGACGAACGAGAGGTGGTCGAAGCTGTCGGCCGACAGGCCCGTGATCACGCCGAGCGCGCTGAAGATCACGCCCGTCAGCGCCAGGGTGAGGACGGCGACGGCGGGCCGGTGCACCCCGGCGTCGGCGAACGGCAGGGCGACCGCCGCGACGGCCGCCGCGGCGAGCCAGCCCCGCACGAGCCCGCCGGCCATGTAGCTGAGCGCGATCTCGGCCGGGCGCAGCGGGCTGGAGAGGATGTCGTCGAGGTAGCCCTCGTTCTTCGCCTGGAAGAGGCTGGTCGAGGCGTTCGCGAACGCCTGGCCGGCGACCGTCATCACGAGCAGCCCCGGCAGGATGAACGCCAGGTAGGACAGGCCCTCGACCTGCCGCAGGCGGTCGCCGAGCGCGCCCCCGAAGATCGCGAGGAACAGCACCGCCGTCACGACGGGGGGCATCAGCGTCTGGCTCCACAGCCGCAGGACGCGCAGGGTCTCGCGGCCGGAGAGGGCGAGGGTCCCACGGATCGACAGCGTGCGCAGGTCGGGCTCGTGCGCCGGGCCCGCCATCAGCGCATCGCCGCCACGTAGGCGTCCTCCAGGCGGCTGCCGCCGAACCGCTCGCGCAGCTCGTCCGCGGTGCCCTCGGCGATGATGCGCCCGGCGCGGATGAACGCGATGCGCTCGCAGAGCGCCTCGGCCTCCTCGAGGTAGTGGGTCGTGAGCAGCACGGTCGTGCCCTCGTCGCGCTGCAGCCGGCGCAGGTAGCGCCACAGCTCGTGGCGCAGCTCGAGATCGACCCCGGCCGTCGGCTCGTCGAGGATCGCCAGCGAGGGCCGGTGCATGAGGGCCCGCGCGATCAGCAGGCGCCGGCGCATTCCGCCGGACAGCCGGTTGGGGCGCGCGCCGGCCTTCGACGCGAGGTCGAACGCCGCGAGCAGCTCGTCGGCTCGGGCGTCGGCCTCCGCGGCGGCCATGCCGAAGTAGCGCCCGTGGTAGCTCAGCACCTGACGCACGGTCAGGAAGCGATCGAGGTGCACCTCCTGCGGCGCGAGCCCCACCCGCAGGCGGGCCCGCCGGGCGTCGGCCACCGCGTCGCGGCCGAAGACGGCGATGCGCCCCGCCGGGGCACGCACCAGCCCGGTGATCATGCCGATCAGCGTGCTCTTGCCCGAGCCGTTCGGGCCCAGCAGCCCGTAGAAGGCGCCGGCGGGCACCCGCAGGTCGAGCCCCCGCAGGGCGGCCGTGCCGTCGTCGTAGGTCTTCTCGAGGCCGACGACCTCCAGCGCCGGCGGGGCCGCGGCCCCGGTGGCCGGGTGGGCCGCCGGGGCGCCGTCGGCCCCCGGGGCGAGCGCGGCGTCGGCCGTCACGCGCAGCACCCCTCCCCGGCGCCCCCGGGCGCGGCGCCGGCGCCCGCGAGGACCGAGGGCGCCGCGGCCGGCTTGCGGGCGCGCACGATCGCGCCGTGCAGGCCGTCGGCGACCGCGTGGGTGAACTCCACCGACGCCGCCTCGAAGCCCGACGCGGCCAGCAGCCGCTCGTACTCCCCCCTGCCCAGGGCGCCCGCGATGCAGCCCGCCCACGAGCCGCGCCGGACCCGCTCGGCCGCGGACAGCCCGTCCTCGGCGACCACGTCCGCGATGCCGACGCGCCCGCCGGGCCGCAGCACACGGAACGCCTCGGCCAGCACGGCGGGCTTGTCGGGCGACAGGTTGACGACGCAGTTCGAGATCACCACGTCGACCGTCTCGGCGGGCAGCGGGATCTGCTCGATGTGCCCCTTCAGGAACACGATGTTCGCCGCGCCCGCGTCGGCCGCGGCGCGCCGCGCCAGCGCGAGCATCTCCTCGGTCATGTCGAGGCCGTAGACCCGGCCCGCGGGACCGACGCGGCGCGCCGAGAGCAGCACGTCGATGCCGCCGCCCGATCCCAGGTCGAGGACCGTCTCGCCCTCGCGCAGCTCCGCCACCGCCGTCGGGTTCCCGCAGCCGAGGCTCGCCAGCACCGCCGCCCCGGGAAGGGCGTCGCGCTCGTCCGCGCCGTACAGCGCGCCGCCGAACGCCGCCTCCGCCGGATCGCCGCAGCAGGCGCCCTCGTCGCAGCCGCCCCCGGACGCCGCCCGCCGCGCCGCCGCGGCGTAGCGGGCGCGGACCTCGTCGCGCACATCGCCGGTCGCGCTCATCGCATCCTCCTCATCCGTCGTCACCGCCGGCCGGGCCGCACGCCCAGCCGGCCAGCTCCCCGAGCGCCTCGGGCACGACGTAGTAGTAGGCCCACAAGCCGCGGCGCTCCGAGTCGACCAGCCCGGCCTCGCGCAGCACCTTGAGGTGGTGCGAGACGGTCGACTGGCCCACCTCGAAGAGCGGCGTCAGCTCGCAGACGCACACCCTGCCCGCGTGCCTGCGCAGCACATCGACCAGCTGCATGCGGACAGGGTCGCCGAGGGCCTTCGCCAGCCGGGCGAGGCGCTCGGCGCGCGCGCGGTCGATGTCCGGATAGGCCAGCGGCTCACAGCACGGCTGGCCGGCCGGGCGCTTCGTCTTCGGCGTGAGCTGGAGATCGACCGCCATCGATCTACTCTTATCGATTGAGACGATGGACGTCAATGGAGTAGCGTCGTCGGGGACACCGATCACGGGAGCCCGCCGCGCCATGGCCAACGTCCTGTTCGTCTGCCGCCAGAACGCCGGCCGCTCGCAGATGAGCCGCGCGCTCTTCGCACGGGCCGCCGGCGACCGCCACGCGGCGCGCTCGGCCGGCACGACGCCCGCCGACCGCGTCCACCCCGAGGTCGTCGAGGTGATGGCGGAGCTGGGCATCGACCTCTCGGCGCAGGTGCCGCAGCGGCTCACCGAGGAGCACGCGCGGTGGGCCGACGTGGTCGTGACCATGGGCTGCGGCGACGCCTGCCCCTACATCCCGGGCAGGCGCTACATCGACTGGGAGCTGGACGACCCGCACGGGCGGCCGATCGCGGCGGTGCGCGCCACGCGGGACGAGATCGCCCGCCGCGTGGCCGCCCTGCTGGAGCAGCTGGAGCGCTGAGCTAGCCGGCGTCGTCCCCCTGCCCGGCGGGCGCGTCGGCCGGCACGGGGTACTCGGCGCCGCACCACTCGCAGTGCGTGATCGGCTCGGCGGCCTCCGGCGCGGGCGCGGCGACCGCGCCGCACGCGGCGCACGTGGCGCTGGTCGTCCCCTGGGTGTCCTGCGGCTCCGGCATCGCCGGCCTCCTGACCTCGCTTCGCCGTGCACGGAGCCTCGCAGGCGGGCGCGCGGCCCGCATCCGCGTGATCCCGTCCCCGGGGAGCGGGAACGCCGCAGGACCCGGGCCCGGGGCCGTCAGGCGTCCAGGCCGGCCATGATCGCGAAGGAGGCCACCAGCAGCAGCAGGCCGGGCAGCAGCCAGGCGGCGCCCACGAAGGCGAACCCCACGCTGCCGGTGACGTAGAAGGGCGCCATCGCCGAGACCGGGCTGCGCCGCGCGAACGCGGCCCCGAGCGCGGCGAGGGCCACGAACACGGCGAGCGCCGCCGGCATGGTGGCCTCGATCTCGCCCCACGGCGCGCGCAGCGGCGCCGGCCCGGCGACGATCTCGGCGCACAGCCAGGCGGCCAGGGCGACGCCGGCCCACCCCACGGCGACGCCCGTCCGCACGAGGAACGACTTCAGCGACGCGCGCGCCGACCGCGCGGATGAGGTCATGGAGCCCCCTTTCTCACGGCGACCGTCCCAGCGTGCCCGGGGGCGGCTCAACGGGGCCTCACAACCGGCGGCGCCCGCGTCAACGGCTCGTCAAGCGATGCCGGTCGCCGGACGCCGGGCGTGCCCGTCGCTCAGGGGGGGTCTGCTCCCGCGCGCAGCCGGACCGGCGGGCGCACGGCCCAGCGCCCGCCCCCCCTGGCGACGACCACGGCGAGCACGACGAGCAGGATCGACGGCAGCCACACGTCCTGGCCGCCGTCGATCCTGCCGGCCGTGGCGATCGCGCCCGCCATGTCGCCGATGAGCGTGAGCGCGGCCGCGCGCGGCGCGAGGCCGAGCAGCAGCATGAGGCCGCACACGACCTCCACGACGCCCACGAGGAGCGCCACCTCGCCGGCCGCGGCGCCGAAGCCCCAGCGCTCGAACCGCTCGGTGTACGTCCCGTGGTTCGCGAACTTCCCGAGGCCCGCCGCAACGAACACGGCCGCGAGCGCGACCCGCGCCACGAGCGTCCCCCACAGCGGCGGCCCGGGGTCGGCGAGCCACGCGAGCAGCCGGCGCACCGCGCGGCGGCTACGACTCGAGCGGGGCAAGGGCGTCGAGCCCGCGCGCCGTGCGACCGGGTGGACGGAAGTGCGGCGGGTACGCCGCCCCGTCGCGGCTGATCCAGACGGTGCGCAGCCCGGCGCGCACGGCGCCGTCGATGTCCCACGGGTGCACGGCGACCATCGTCATGTCGCCCGGCGCGACGCCGCAGGCCCGGGCCGCGTGCAGGTATGCCGCGCGGGCGGGCTTCCAGGCGCCGGCCGCCTCGACCGACAGGCAGGCCTCCACCCGGTCGCGCACGCCGGCCTCGGCCAGCAGCCGCTCGGCGACGGCGGCGGCCCCGTTGGAGAGGGTGACGACCCGGTGCCCCGCGTCGGCGAGGGCCGCGATGCCGCCCGGCACATCCGGGTGCACGCCGAGGGTGGCGAACCCGCCGAGCACGTGCGCGACCGCCGCGCCGGCGTCGTGCCCCGGAGCTGCGGCGTCCAGCAGGCGCCGCAGCTCCGCCTCGGCGATCGCCGCGAAGCGCGCGTCGCCGCCGGCCGCCGTGAGCGCGAAGCCGTCGCGCAGCACCCCGGCGAACCAGGCCCGCGCGAGCGCGGGGTCGAGACCGAGGTCCGCGAAGCGCCGGCCGAGCGGCGCCATGTCGGACAGGGTCTCGTTGACGTCGAGCACGACGACGGCCCGCCCTCCGCCCGTCGCCGGGTGCGGCCACTCGCCCATCGCCGCGAGCGTACCCCGGCCGGGGCGCGGGCGGCCAGCCGGGCTCGGCCCGCCGGCGGGCCGCCCGCTGACGCTGGCGCCGCGGTCTGCTTGCATCGCGGCATGCCCGCCGTCGCGCACCCCGCCCCCGCCCCGGTCGCCGACGCGCTGGCGGCCGTCGCCCGGGCGCACGCCGGCCTGCTGGCGCTGACCATCCCGGGCTGCGGCGCCTGCATGCTGCTGCCCGCCTCCCTCGCCGAGCTGCGCCGCGCCCGCCCCGGCCTGGTGGTGGCGATCGGCGAGTTCGCCTCGCCGGAGGACTGGCGCGAGCGCGAGCGGCTGCTGTGGCCGCGCGGCATCCACGTGAGCCGCTCGTCGGTGCCGGCGCTCGCCCTGTTGGTGGACGGCGAGGTGGTCGCGAGCCGCCCGGGCGGCGGCCCGGCCGCGCTCATCGACCGCTGGATCGCCTCGCTGCTGGGGCCGGCGGAGCGGCCGATCGAGGACGGCCCCACCGCCGCCGAGGCGGCGGCCCTCGACGCGCTCGCCGGCCGCATCGCCGCCCAGCGCCACGCCAAGCGGGCCCGCGCGGGCCTCGGCGGGGAGGGCCACGCCCCCTGACCGCGCGCGCCGTCCAGCGGACCTACCTGCTGCTGATGCTCGGCAACACGCTCGCGGCGTCGCTGATCTGGGGGATCAACACGATCTTCCTGCTCGACGCCGGGCTGTCGAACCTGGAGGCCTTCGCGGCCAACGCCTTCTTCACGGCGGGGATGGTGCTGTTCGAGGTGCCGACCGGCGTGGTCGCCGACACCATCGGGCGCCGCGCGTCCTACCTGCTCGGCACGACGACGCTCGCGGCCTCCACGCTGCTCTACGTGCTGCTCTGGCGCATCGAGGCGCCGTTCTGGCAGTGGGCCGTCGCCTCGGCGCTGCTCGGCCTGGGGTTCACCTTCTTCTCCGGCGCCGTCGAGGCGTGGCTGGTCGACGCCCTCGTCGCCACCGGCTTCACCGGCCGGATGGAGTCGGTGTTCGGCCGCGGCCAGGTGGTCGGCGGGGTGGCGATGCTCGCCGGCTCGGTCGCCGGCGGGTTCATCGCCCAGCACACCAGCCTCGGCGTGCCCTTCGTCATCCGCGGGCTGGTGCTGCTGGTGATGTTCGCGGTGGCCTTCCGCCTGATGCACGACATCGGCTTCACCCCGGAGCGGCGGGGGCGGCCGCTCGCCGAGATGCGGCGCATCGCCGCGGCGTCGCTCGACCACGGCTGGCGCGTGCCGGCGGTCAAGTGGCTCATGGTCCAGTCGCTCGTCACCGGCGGCGTCGGGATCTACGCCTTCTACGCCCTCCAGCCCTACCTGCTGGAGCTCTACGGCGACCCCGACGCGTACCAGATCGCCGGCCTGGTGGCGGCGATCGTCGCGGGCGCGCAGATCCTCGGCGGGCTGGCCGCGTCGCCGATCCGCCGCGTGTTCCGCCGCCGCACCTCGGCGCTCATGGCCGCGACGGCGCTCGGCGCGGTCACCCTGGCGGCGATCGGCCTCGTGGAGGTGCTCTGGGCGGTCGTGGCCCTCATCGTCGTGTGGGGGCTGCTGTTCGCCGCCTCGACGCCGATCCGCCAGGCCTACATCAACGGCCTCATCCCCTCGCGCCAGCGGGCGACCGTGCTCTCGTTCGACTCCATGATGAGCTCGGGCGGCGGCGTCTGGGCCCAGCCGGTGCTCGGCCGCTCCGCCGACGTCTGGGGCTACGGGCCCTCGTACGTCATCGGCGCCGCCATCGCGATCCTCGCCGTGCCGTTCCTTGCCCTGTCGGGCCGCCAGGGCGCCGCCGCGGACACCGTCGAGCGGGCGCAGGCGCGCACGGCCGGCTGAGTCGGCCTCATCGCCAGCCGGCGCGCTCCTCCGCGGCCAGCCGGATCGCGGCCGCGCCGTACCAGTCGACCACCCGCTCGGCGGCGTCGCGCCGCCGGGCGTCGCCGGCCGACGCCTCGATGTCCCGCTCCTCGGCCTCCCGGAGGCTGCGCTCGACCTCGTCGGCGCCCGCGCCGGCGCGCAGCAGCGGCTCCAGCCGGGCGGCGTACGTGGCGTACTCGTCGCGCGCGTCGGGGTAGGCGCTGCTGACGCCGATCGGGTCCCAGACCCAGTACAGGAGTTGCTCGAGCCCCTCGCGACCCTCGTCGCGCCACCACGCGTCCTCGACGGCGGCGGAGGGCTCCTGCGGGGTCGGCGGCGTCACGGGCGCATGATCCCACGCGCGCCCGGACGCCGCCGCCCGGCCTACGGCCGCAGGACGTAGAAGCGCCAGAAGTCGTGCTCGACCGGCGCGACCTCGACCGTGCCGAAGCCGGCCTCGCGCGCGTAGCCCTCGACCACGTGGGGCCGGATGACGGTGCCCGTGCAGGCCGCGTGGTCGTCCTCGCGCCCGACCGCCAGGCAGTGGAGCACGCTGAATCCGTAGTTGAGCCGCTCGATCTCGTCACCGGGGGCGCCGAACGACTCCGCCACCCGCTCGTCGGCCACGAGCACGGCGCCCCCGGGGGCGAGCAGGCCGCGCGCGGTGCGCAGGGCCTCCACCGGGTGGGCCATGTCGTGCAGGGCCTCGAAGATCGTCACGAGGTCGTACTCGCCGCCGATGCCGTCGTCGCTCGCGTCCTGCACGAAGAAGCGCACCCGGTCGGCCACCCCGCGCGCGTCGGCCAGCCGCCGGGCGGCGTCGACCGACGGCGCGTCGCTGTCGAAGCCGTCGACGCGCACCCGCGGGTACCCGGCGGCCAGCGCGACGCTCGACCAGCCCCCGCCGCAGGCGACGTCCGCCACCCGCGGGGCCGCGCCCGCCGTGAGGCGCTCCTGCACGTCGGGGATCGCGGGGATCCACTCCTGGGCGAGCTGGTTGACGAACATCGGCCGGTTGAAGGCGGCGATGCCGTCGCGGGTGTCGGCGCCGTAGTCGGCGTACGGGACGCCCTCGCCGGTACGGAACGCCTCGACCAGCCGGTCGATCGGCGCCAGCACGCCGACGCCGAGCTGCGCCATCGCGCCGGCGTAGCGCAGGCTGTCGCGCTCGAGCAGCGCCTCGCGGTGGCCGGCGGGCAGCGCGTACCGCCGCGCCGCGGGGTCGTCGCCGCCGTCGGCCTCGATCACGCCGGCCACGGCCTGCTGCTCGAGCCACTCGCGCACGTAGCGCTCGTCGGCGCCCGCGCGCCGGGCGAGCTCGGCGCTCGTGGCCGGGCCGGCGTCGAGCGCGGCGTAGAGGCCCGCCCGGTGGCCGACGTGGACGCAGGCGAGCTCCATCGAGGCGACGAGCGCGCCGAAGAGCCGCTCGGCGAGCGCCTCGGAGCTGTGGGTGGGTGCGATCGTGGCCACTGTCCCTGTCCTCCTGTGTGCGATGCGGTGTGGGGAGGAGGCTCCTGGCCGCGCGTCTCGGCAGCGTCCCGCCGGGCGTCTCGCGGGGGTCGCGGCCGCGTCGCGCGGGCGCATACGCTGACCCCGTGCTGCGCATCGCGGTCCTCGGCCGCCTCGAGGCCGACGTCGACGGCCGCCCCGTGGACCTGGCGGCGGCGGGGGCGCGGGCGCGCGGGCTGCTCGGCTGGCTGGCCGTGCACCCCGGCCCCCACGCGCGCGGCGCGCTCGCCGGGCGGCTGCGGCCCGACGTCGGCGAGGAGGGCGCCCGCAAGAGCCTGCGCCAGGCGGCCTGGGCGCTGCGCGGCGCGCTCGGGGACGACCGCTACCTGGTCGGCGGCCGGGACGCCCTCGGCCTCGCCGGCGACGCGGCGCTCGTCGACGTCGACCTCGTCCGGATGCGGGCCCACGCGGCCGCCGGCGACCACGAGGCGGCCCTCGCGCTCGCACGCGGCCCCCTCCTGGCCGGGCTCGACGAGGAGTGGGCCGACGAGCTGCGCCGGGCGCACCGGGGCGAGGTGGCGCGCCTGCTCGCGGCCGCGGCCGGCGCCGCGGAGGCGCGCGGCGACCTGGCCGCGGCGATCGCCTGGTCGCGCCGGCTGGTCGCCGACGAGCCCCACGACGAGATCGCGGCCCGGGCGCTCATCGCGCGCCTGGCCCGCGCCGGGGACCGGGCCGGGGCGGTGGCGGCGTTCGAGGCGCTGCGGGAGCGCCTGGGGCGCGACCTGGGCGTCGTGCCGTCGGCCGAGTCGCGCGAGCTGCTCGCCGAGGTCCGCGGGGGCCGGCCGGCGGCCCCCGGGCCGCCCGAGGGCGGCGCCCAGCCGCCGCTGCCCGGGCCGCTGGCCCCGCGCGGCGGCTTCGTGGGCCGCGCGGGGCCGCTCGCGCGGCTGGGCGCCGCCTGGCGCGACGCCCGCCGCGGCGCCCTGCGCGTCATGCTGGTGACCGGCGAGCCGGGCATCGGCAAGACCAGCCTCGTCGCGGCGTTCGCGGCGGGCGTGCACGCCGCCGGGGCCCACGTGCTCTACGGCCGCTGCGACGAGGACCTGCTCGTGCCCCACCAGCCCTTCGTGGAGGCGCTCGAGCGGCACCTCGCCGCGTTGCCGGCGCCCGAGCGCGACCAGCTGGCCGGCCCGCGGCGGGGGGCGCTGGCGCGGGTGCTGCCCGCCCTCGGGGCGGGCGATGACGCCCCCGGGGCCGGCGACGTGGCGACCGGCCGCTGGCTGGCGTTCGAGGCGGTCCGCGGCCTGATCGAGGCGCTCGCCCGCCGCCGGCCCGCGCTGCTGGTGCTGGACGACCTGCACTGGGCTGACGTGGCGACCCTCCGCCTGCTGCGCCACATCGGCCGCACCGCCGGCGGCGCGCGGGTGATGGTCGCCGGCACCTACCGCGACACCGAGCTGGGCCGCGGCCACCCGCTGGCGGCCGCGCTCGCGGACCTGCGCCGCGAGCAGCCCGTCGTGACGATCCGCCTCGAGGGCCTCGGGCCCGACGAGGCCGCGGCGCTGGCCGGGCCCCGGGCGGGCGCGGCCGCCGAGCTGGTGGCGCGCACGGGCGGCAACCCGCTCTTCCTGGGCGAGCTGGCCCGCCACCTGGCCGAGGGCGGCGGCGGCGCCCTCCCCGAGGGGGTGGCCGAGGTGATCGCCCGCCGGGTCGACCGCCTCGGCGCGGCCGCCGCCGACGTGCTCACCACGGCCGCGCTGGCCGGCGGGGAGGTCGCCGTTGGGCTGCTCGAGGGCGTCCACGGCGAGGCGGCGCTCGACGCCGTGGAGCGCGCGCTCGCCGCCGGCCTGCTCGTGGAGGACCGGGGGGCGCCGGGGCACGTCGCGGTGGCGCACGCGCTCGTGGCGGAGGCCGTGGCCGCCCGGCTGCCCGCGGTGCGCCGGCGCCGGCGCCACCTGGCGCTCGGCCGCGAGATCGCGCGGCGGGCCGGGCGCGACCCGGCGCCGCACGCCGCCGACGCGGCGCGCCACTTCCGCGCGGCCCAGCCCGACGGCGACCCGGAGGAGGTGGTGCGATGGTCCGCGCTCGCCGCCGCGCGCGCCGCCGCCCTGCTCGACGACGCCGAGGCGGCCACGCACCTGCGGCACGCCCTCGACGCCCTCCCGCCCGGCGACCGGCGCGAGGCCGGCCTGCTCGCCGACCTCGGCGACGCGCTGACCCGGGCGGGCTCCGGGGCCGCCGCGCGGGACGCCTTCGCCCGCGCGGGCGCGCTGGCCGCGGCCGCCGGCGACGCGCCGCTCCAGGCCCGGGCCGCCATCGGAGCCGGGGGCATCGGGGTGACGATCGCGCCGTGCGACGAGGCGGTCGCCGCCGGCCTGGAGCGTGCGCTCGCCGCCGTGGGCGGAGCCGACGTGTGCATCCGCGCGCGCCTGCTGTCGCGCCTGGCGATCGAGCGCTACTACGCGGACCGGCGCGGCGCGGACGCGCTGTCGCTGGAGGCGGTCGAGCTGGCCCGGGCGAGCCGCGACCCCGGCGCGCTCGCCGCCGCGCTCAACGCCCGCCGGGTGGCGATCTGGGACATCGACCATGCCGCGGAGCGCCTGGCGACGGCCGACGAGATGGTCGCCGCCGCCGAGCGCGCCGGCGACGACGAGGTGGTCCTGCAGGCGCGCTCATGGCGGGTGCTGGACCTGCTCGAGCTGGGCCGCGCCGACGAGATGCGGGAGGAGGTCGCGCGCCACGAGGCGCTCGCCGGGCGCCTCGGCCTGCCCCACCACCGCTGGTGGCCGCACCTGTGGCGCGGGTGCCTGGCGCTGATGGCGGGCGACCCCGAGCGCGCCGAGGCCCACGGCCGCGAGGCGCTCGCGCTGGGCCGCAGGGCCGACGATCGCAACGCCGCCCTGTTCGTCGCGATCCAGCGCGCCGAGTGCCTCATCCAGCGCGGCGAGCTCGACCGCATCGACCGCGCCTTCGTGGAGGACCACGCCGCCTCCGGCTCCCCGGCGGCCTGGGCCTGGCGCGCCTGGCTCGCCTCGATCGACGCGGCCGCGGGCCGCACCGAGTCGGCACGCGCCACCGTCGCGGCGATCGCGGCGGACGACTTCGCGGCCGTGCGCCTGGACGCCAACTGGCACGCGGCGGCGGAGCTCGCCGAGGCGGTCGCGGCCGTCGGCGACGCGGCCCGGGCGGCCCGCCTGCGCGAGATCCTGGCCCCCCACGCGGGGCTCGTGCCCGTCGTGGGGCGGGCGGCGCTCTGCTACGGCCCGCTCGACCACCACCTGGGGCTGCTCGCCCTGACCGCGGGCGACCCGGCCGCGGCCGCCGCGCACCTGGAGGCGGCGGTCCGCGAGGCCGAGCGGATCGGCGCCACGCGGGCGGCCGCCATGAGCCGCGCGCGCCTGGGGCGGGCGCGCGCCGCGCTCACGCCGTGACGGCCGCCGTGGAGCGCCGGACGGACCGCACGGACGTGCACGCCGTCGCCGTGGCGGCCGGGACGCCCGCGGCCCCGGCGACGACCCGGTTGCAGAGCCGCCCGGCGGCGTCGCGGTCGATGCGCGCGGCCAGGCGCAGCACGCGCGTCGCGCCGGGCCGCAGGACGGGCAGCGTCCAGACCACGCGGCCGGCGCGCAGGGACGCGCCCCGCGGCATCGCCGCCAGCGACATGCCGGCGGGCAGCCGGTCGGCCACCTCGACCGCGCGCAGCGCCGCCCGGCCGCGGTTGGCCACCCGGACGACGTAGCGCAGGACGGCGCCCGCGCGGACGCGCCGCGGAGCCGACTTGGCCACGCGCAGCGCGCGGGCCGGCGTCCGCCCGGCGCCCGGGCGCCGGGCGGACCGGTCTGCCGGCCGGGCCGGCGCGGCGGGGGCGCCGGACGGGCGGAGCGGGCCGTCGCCGGTCGTCGCGCTCGTCTCCTCGCGGGGGGCGGACGCGGAGGGCGACGGGGGCGCGTCCGGGCCGGGCCGCCCCGCCGGCCCCGACTGCCCGCCGCCGCCGTCGAACGGCGCCAGCGGGCAGTCGCCGAAGGTCACGGCCACCGAGGCCGCGCCGGCCGCGACCGGCGCGAGGAAGACGGTCTGCTGGGGCGTGGAGGCGGCGGCGCTCGCCCGGGCGGCGCGCACGAGCGTGCCGGCGTCCTCCGCGCGGGCGGTGACGGTGACCGCGCCGGGGGCGCCCGAGGCGACGCTCGCCGAGGCGCGCCCCTGGGCGTCGAAGCGCACCCGGAGCGGGGTCACGGTGGCGCCGCCCGTCGCGGAGAGCGACGCGCTGCTGCCCGGCACGCCGGTCAGGGCGAGGGCGACCGTGCCGCCGGCGCAGCCGCGCGGGGTGGCGGCCGTGATCGCGACGGCCCCGCCGGGCGCCCGCCCGGCGGCCAGGGCGCGGATGGCCGCGGCGCGGGCGTCGAGCGCGGCGTCGCCCGTGGGCGACGTCTCGCGGGCCTGGCCGGTCAGCTGCCAGACCGCGATCTGGAGGGCGCCGGACTCGAGCGCCCGGGCGGCCGGCGGGGCGGCGGCGATCAGCGCCTCGGCCCGCCCGGCGAGCCAGGCGGCCTCGAGGGCGCGCGGCGTCGCCAGCGCCGGGTCGTCGGCGGCGGTGCGCAGCGAGACGGCGTAGTCGGTGCCGGTGCCGATCGGGTGGTGGATGTCCGCGCAGAAGGCCCCGGTCTCGAGGCTGCCGCCGCCCGTCGCGCTCACGCGCAGGGTCAGGCGGCCGGGGACGGTGGTGACGCGGGCGCCGGCCGGCGTGGTGACGGTCACGGCGTCGTAGCGGTCGATGCCGAGCAGGCGGACGGTGCCCGGCTGGGCGGCGGCGGCCATCGCCGGCAGGCAGGCGACGGCGACGAGCACGAGGGCGGCGGCGGCCATGAGGCGGCGGCGCGGGCTGGAGGCGGCCATGAGGCGGCGGCGCGGGATGGAGGCGGTCATGGCCCGGTGGATCGACCCGCGCGGGCGCCCCTTGAGGGTTGCGTCACATCACCGTCACGTAAATATAGTGCGATCACGGTACAGGAACGCTGCGGTAGGCTCGGCCGCGTGACGGTCGACACGCAGGTCCACTCGCTCCCCCTCCCCGCCGGCGCGGAGCCGCCGATCCGCGTCTACGTCAACGGCGAGGAGTGGACCGAGGGCCGCGACTTCCGCGTGGAGGGCGACCGCATCCACTTCTCGCGGATGCTGCGCGCCCAGCCGCCGCTCGGCATGGGGCGCAAGATCATGCTCGCGATGGGGATCGGCGTGTACGGCTACCTGAAGGGCGACACGCTCGACCTGCAGTACCAGGAGGGCGGGCGCACCCGCATGACGCCCGTCCGGCTCACGCCGGAAGCGGCAGGGGACCCTCCGCGAGCCTGAGCACCTCGTCGCGCCAGCCGCGGCGCGGCGACCAGCCCAGGTCGCCCAGCCGGCCGGTGCGCACCGCCAGGTCCGCGCCGAGCGCCTCGCTCACGGCGCCGCCCATCACCAGCGCGGCGAGGGCCGGCGGCAGCCGGTCGGGGTGGCGGTGGCCCGGCACGGTGCAGATGGCGCCCACCACCTCCTCCTGGGTGGGGATCTCCGCGCACGCCGCGCTGTAGACGCCCGGCGGCGCGTCGAGCGCGGCCAGCAGCGCCGCGGCGGCGTCGTCGTCGGCGATCAGCGGCCAGCGGTTGCCGCCGCCCCCGACCATCCGGTAGCGGCGCACGCGCAGGCCCACCACGACGTCGCGCAGCAGGCCGCCGGGGCCCACCACCCACGGCACCCGCACCACGCGCAGGGCGGGGCCGGCGAGCGCGCCCTCGGCGGCCGCCGCGGGGCGGGCCAGGGCCAGCCGGGCCGGCGCCGGGTCGTCGTCGGCCGCCGGGGCGGCGGTCTCGCCGTAGACCAGCGCGCTCGAGAGCATCACGGTCGGCCGGCCCGCCGCCACCTCGGCGAGCGCGGCGGCCGCGGCCGCCGCCCCGCGCGCCCGCCGGCGGGCGGCGAGCCGGCGCACGGGCGGGTCGAGCCGCGGCAGCGCCAGGTGGAACACCGCGTCGGCGGCCTCCGCCTCGCGGGCCCAGGCGCCGATGTTCGCGACGTCGGTGTGCAGCGGCTCCGCCCCCGCCGCCACGACGGCGGCCGCGGCCTCGCGGGTGCGCGCGGTGGCGAGCACACGCAGGCCCTCCTCGCGCAGCCGCGCGAGGAGGGCCTGCCCCACCAGCCCGGTCGCGCCCGTGACGAGCGCGGTCTGCGGCGCGGGGCTCAGCCGCCCGCGACGGCCGGGAGGATGGTCACGTCCTGGCCGTCGGCGACCGCGGTCTCGATGCCGTCGCCGAAGCGGACGTCGTCGCCGGCCACGAAGACGTTGACGAAGCGCCGCAGCGAGTCGCCGTCCATCACCCGCTCGCGGAAGCCGGGGTGGCGGGCGTCGAGCTGCTCGATCAGCGCGCGCACCGTCCCCGGCTCGCACTCGACCGCGGACGCCCCGCCCACGACGGGGCGCAGCGGGGCCGGGATGCGGACGGTCACGGGCATGTGTGCTCCTCGGTTCGGTCGGTGGTGGTGGTCATGCGATGAGGCGGGCCTCGCCGACGGCCTGCTCGAAGCTCGCGACGGTCGGCTGGATGGGGTGGCGCTCGACCCGGGAGGCCACGGCGTCGAGCGTCTTGAGGCCGTCGCCGGTGATGTAGAGGACCACCCGCTCGTCGCGGCCGATCTCGCCGGCGCGGGCGAGCTTGGCCAGCGTCGCGGTGGTCACGCCGCCCGCCGTCTCGGCGAAGATGCCGGTCGTCCGGGCGAGCAGCTCGATGCCCTCGACGATCTCCTCCTCGGTCACGGCCGAGATGGAGCCGCCGGTCGCGCGCGCCACGTCGAGCGCGAACACGCCGTCGGCCGGGTTGCCGATCGCCAGGCTCTTGGCGATCGTGTCCGGCTTGACCGGGGCGACGAAGTCGAGCCCCGCGTCCCAGGCGGCGGCCACCGGGCCGCAGCCGGCCGACTGGGCGCCGTTCAGCCTGGGCACCTCGCCATCGACGAGGCCGGTCTCGATGAGATCGCGGAAGCCCCGGCTGATCTTGGTGTAGAGCGACCCGGACGCGATCGGCACCACGCAGCGGTCCGGAAGGCTCCAGCCGAGCTGCTCGGCGACCTCGTAGGCCAGCGTCTTCGAGCCCTCGCTGTAGTACGGGCGCACGTTGACGTTGACGAACGCCCACGGGCGCTCGGAGGCGAGCTCCATGCACAGCCGGTTGACGTCGTCGTAGTTGCCCTCGACGGCCAGCAGCGTCGTGCCGTAGACGGCGGTCGCGACGATCTTCTGCTCCTCGAGGTCGGCCGGCACGAACACGTAGCTGGCGAGCCCGTGCGCGGAGGAGTGCGCCGCGACGGAGTTCGCGAGGTTGCCGGTCGACGCGCAGGCCATCACCTCGTAGCCGAGCTGCTTGGCCTTCTCGAGCGCCACCGAGACCACCCGGTCCTTGAAGCTGTGCGTCGGGTTGGCCGTGTCGTTCTTGACCCACACCTCCCCGAGGCCCAGCGCCTCGGCCAGGCGCGGCGCGCGCACGAGCGGCGTCATGCCGGTCGGCAGGCCGGCGTAGGGGTCATCGGGCGCGCAGGGCAGGAAGTCGCTGTAGCGCCACAGCGAGGGGGGGCCCGACGCGATGCGTTCGCGGCTCACGACGCTCGCGATGCGCTCGGTGTCGTACACCACCTCGAGCGGGCCGAAGCAGTACTCGCAGACGTAGGCGGCGGTGAGCTCGCCAGTCCGCTCGCATTCCTTACATCGGAGCGCGGTCGCCGCCGTCTGATGCCGTGTCACCCCGTCCTCCCGGTCCTCGCCACGAACGAAACGCCCACTCCCTGGGAGGGGCGAGGGCGACGGGCGGTGCACCGGTCGGACGCTCGCATCTCCCAGGCGATCCGCCTGATGGAATTGGCACCTGGCGCGTATCGCGCTGGTTGCCGCGGCTTCACAGGGCCAGTCCCTCCACCGCTCTTGATGCGGAGGCGAGTATAGGGAGCCACGCGGACGGCGGTCAACATGCCGGCGCAGGGGCCCGCCGGGCGCCGACGAACCTGCCCGGTACGATGCACGCAGCCCGATGACGACGCCCGCCGACCCCGACGACCGCACGACGCCGGCCGTGGACGGCCCGCCGGAGGGCCGCCGGCGCTGGCTGCCGCGGCGGCGGCGCCTGGCCCCGGAGGCCATCACGCCCCCGCCGCCGCCCCCGAGCCGCCGGCCGCCGACGAGCCGGCCGCGGCGCAGCCGGCCGTGCCCGAAGCCGACGATCCCGCCATCGCGCCCGGGCGGGCGCCCAGCGCGCGCCGGCTGCGCCGGGAGCGGCGGCGCCTGCTGGCCCGCCGCGAGGAGACCGTCTACCACCTGGGCGGCCTCGCCTTCGAGCTCTACCGCCGCGACATGCTGGGCGAGGACGTGGCCCGCCGCCGCGCCGGCGAGGTGGCCGAGATCGACGACACGGTGCGCGACATCGACGTGCGGCTGGCCGAGATCGATCAGCTGCGGCGCGAGCGGCGCTCCCGGGCGCCGGCCGACCCCTCGGTCGGCTGCTGCGTGGCCTGCCGCTCGCCCTTTCACGCCGGGGCCCGCTTCTGCTGGAGCTGCGGCGCCCGCCTCGTGCCGGTCTCGGCCGAGGGCGACGAGCAGGCGACCGCCGTCATCGACGTCCCGCGGGGCACGTGAGCGAGGAGCGGCCGACCGGCCGGGAGGAGGCCGATCCCGTCGCCGGCCCGGGCGCCGCCGGCCGCGAGCCGCCGGCGGTCGACCCCCCGGACGGGCCCCCGCCCCCGGGTGACGGCGCGCCGCCGGAGCCCGCCGGGCCGCCGCGCTGCGAGGTCTGCGGGGCCGAGCTCGAGCCCGACCAGACCTACTGCCTCGAGTGCGGCTCCCCCACCCCGCTCGCGCCCCGCCTGCGCCGCGGCGGCCGCGGCGTGGCGCTGCTGGCGGGCGCGATCGCGCTGCTCGGCGTGGGCGCCGGCGCCCTGGCGTACGCCGTCGCCACCGACGACGACGGGGGCGGGACGACCACCGCGTCGACGCTCACGGCGACGGGGCCGTTCACGCCGCTGCCGCCCAGCGCGCCGACCACCGGCGGCCTGCCGCCGGACACCTCGTTCACGACGCCGACGATGCCGACGGTGCCGGGGCAGCCGACCACCCCGGGCTTTCCCACCGTCACCGGGCCGCCCGCGACCGGCCCCACGGCGCCGACCACCGACGACGTCCCGGAGCCCCAGCCGGAGCCCCGGCCGCAGCCCGGTCCGGAGCCCGATCCGGGGGACGGCGCGTCGGACTGGCCGCCCGGCCGCGCCGCCTGGACCGCGGTGCTGTCGTCGGTGCGCGACGAGGCCGACGCCCGCGCCGCGAAGGCGCGGGTGCGCGACGGCGGCGACGAGGCGGGCGTGCTGTGGTCGTCGGACTTCACCGGCCTGCGGCCCGGCTACTGGGTCGTGTTCTCGGGCGTGTACGACGACCGCGGCGCCGCCGTCGGCCAGGCGTCGCGCCTGCGCCCGGAGTTCCCGGGCGCCTACGCGCGGAGGATCAGCGGATGAGCGGATCGGGCGACGACCGGGTGGTGCTGATCACCGGCGCCTCGAGCGGGATCGGGGCGGCGACGGCCCGCGCCGCGGCGGCGGCGGGGCACCGGGTGGTCCTGGCGGCGCGCTCGGCCGACCGGCTGGATGCCCTCGCCGGGGAGCTGGGCGGCCCCGGACGCGCGCTGGCGGTGCGCTGCGACGTCACCGAGTGGGAGGACCAGCGCGCGATGGTCGCGCGCGCCCTGGACGACATGGGCCGCATCGACGTGGTGTTCGCCAACGCCGGCTTCGGCGCCACGCGGGGCTTCCAGCAGGAGACGGTCGAGCACTGGCGGGCGATGGTGCTGACGAACGTCCTCGGCGCGGCGCTCACGATCCGCGCCTGCGTGGACGAGCTGCGCGCGCGGCGCGGCCACCTGCTGCTGATGGGCTCGGTGGCCGGCCGCAAGGTGCCGCCGGGCTCGCTCTACGGCGCCACGAAGTGGTCGGTCACCGCGATGGCCGAGGCCGCCCGCCAGGAGCTCGACGGCACCGGGGTGCGCGTCACGCTCGTCTCGCCGGGCACGGTCGAGACCCCGTTCTACGACACGCCGGTCGGCGGGCCGCAGCTCACCGCCGACGACGTCGCGCGGGCCGTGATGTTCGCGGTGGCCCAGCCGCCGCACGTCGACGTCAACGAGATCCTGATCCGGCCGACGGTCCAGTCGTTCTAGCGCGCGCCGGGGCGGGCGCGCCGATGCGGCGCAGCTCCATCCCGCCCGGGCCCGGCACGGCCCGCAGGCGCAGGCGGGCGGTCGCGCCCCGGCGCGGCAGCGCCACGCGCACCGTGCGCCAGCGCGCGAGCGCCCGCGCCACGGCCGGGCGGGCGCCGGCCCGCGCGCGCAGCAGGCCGTCGCCGCGCACCTGCAGGGTCAGCTCGCGGGCGCCCCGGGGCCGGCGGACGGCCGGCGACACCAGCTCGAGCGGGGCGTCGGCCACCCGCACCGAGCGCCGCCCGCGCGCGCCGGCCACCTCGAGCGCCCCCGTGACCACCCGCCAGCGCGGCATGGGCGCGGTGACCGGGCCCACGCGGTGCACCTCGACGCTGGTCCCGAGCGCCGGCACCGGGTCGATCACGATCCGCACGGTGGTCCCGGCGAGCCCCGCCACGCCGACCGGCAGCGAGCGGCGCGCCCGGCCGGGCTCGAGCTCGCCCAGGCGCACCTCCGGTCCGCCGGCCTCCGGGCGGGCGCGCACCTCGAGCAGCGCCCCGCCGGCGGGCGCGCGCACCGTGACGCGCAGCGTCTGCGCGCCGGGCGGCAGCGCGAGCGGCGGCGAGACGAGCGTCGTGTTGCCGTGCACCCGCACGCCGCGGCCGAGCGGCACCACCGGCTCCACGCCGAGCGCCTCCCACCCCGCCAGGCCCGCCGACAGGTCGCCGTTGGGCGGGCCCGGCGCCAGCTCGACCGGCGCCGCGGCGGGGGCGCCCGCCGCGGCCGCCGCGGCGGCCGGCGCGAGGACGAGCGCGAGGGTGGTCAGCACGAGCCGGACGTGGCCTCCCCGGTAGAGTCGGCGGCGATGATAGAGGCGAGCGCGGCGGACGGCGCCCTGGTCGGGGTGGACGTCGGGGGGACCTTCACCGACGCCGCCGTCGTCGCCGGCGGGCGCCTGGTGACGGCGAAGGTCCCCACGACGCCCGACGACCAGAGCGACGGCGTGGTGGCCGCGGTGCTCGCGGCGCTCGGGCGGGCCGGGCTCGGCCCCGGCGACGTCACCCGCTTCGGCCACGGCATGACCGTGGGCACCAACGCGCTGCTGGAGGGCACCGGCGCGCGCACGAGCCTGGTGGCCACGCAGGGGTTCGGGGACGTGCTCGAGCTGCGGCGCCAGGACCGCGCCCACCTCTACCGCCTCGACGCCCACCACCCCGCCCCGCTCGTGCCGCCGGAGCGCGTGCACGAGGTGCGCGAGCGCTGCGGGCCGGACGGCGTGATCACCCCGCTCGACGAGGGGTCGCTCGAGCGGGCGGTGGCCGCCGTCCGCGCCGACGGCTCGGGGGCGGTCGCGGTGGGCCTGCTGTTCGCGTTCGCGCACCCCGGGCACGAGGCCCGCGTGGCCGCGGCCCTGCGCGCGGCGCTGCCCGGCGTGCACGTGAGCGTGTCGAGCGAGGTGCTGCCGGAGATCCGGGAGTACGAGCGCATCTCGACGACGGTCGTCGACGCGTACCTCACCCCCGTCCTGCGCCGGTACCTCGAGCGGCTCGGCCGCCGCGCCGCCGAGGCCGGGCTGCCGGCGCCCGCGATCATGCAGTCGAGCGGCGGCGTGCTGCCGATCGAGGACTCGGCGCGGCACGCCGCCTGGACCGTGATGAGCGGCCCCGCCGGCGGCGTGATCGGCGCGGCCGCGCTCGCCGCGCGGGAGGAGCGACGGCTGGCCCTGACCTTCGACATGGGCGGCACGTCGTGCGACGTGGCGCTCGTGCGCGACGGGGCGCCCGCGCGCGCCTCCGGGACCACCATCGCCGGGCACCCGCTGCACCTGCCGATGCTGGACGTGGCCACGGTCTCGGCCGGCGGCGGGAGCATCGCGTGGGCCGACTCGGGCGGCGCGCTGCGCGTGGGGCCCCACTCGGCGGGCGCGCGACCGGGCCCGGCGGCCTACGGCCTGGGCGGCGACCGCCCCACCGTGACCGACGCCGACGTGGTGCTCGGGCGCCTGCCCGCCGACGTGGCGCTGGGCGGGCGCATCCGGCTCGACGCCGCGGCGGCGCGCGCGGCCGTGGGGCGGCTGGCCGCCGAGCTGGGCCTGGGCCTGGAGGAGTGCGCCGAGGGCATCCTGACCGTGGCCGTCGGCGAGATGGTGCGCGCGCTGCGGCGGGTGAGCGTCGAGCGCGGCGAGGACCCGCGCGAGGCGACGCTCATCGCCTTCGGCGGGGCCGGCCCGCTGCACGCCTGCACCGTGGCCGAGGAGCTCGGCGTGCGGCGCGTCATCGCCCCGCCGGCGGCGGGCGTGCTCGCCGCGCTGGGGCTCGTGATGGCCGGCGAGCGGCGCGACTACGTGCAGACCGTGCTCGCGCCGGTCGGCGCCGGCGGCCTCGCCGCGCGCCTGGAGCCGCTCGCCGCCCGCGCCGGCGCCGACCTGCCGGGGGCCCGCCACTCGGCGGCCGCCGACTGCCGCTACGCGGGCCAGAGCCACGCGCTCACCGTGCCGTGGGACCCGGCGGCGCCGGAGGACGCGCTGGCCGAGGCCTTCCACGCCGCCCACCGGGAGCGCTACGGCGACGCCGACGCCGGCCGCCCGGTGGAGGCCGTCACCCTGCGGCTGGCCGCCGAGCGCCCGGGGGCCGACCCCGCCATCGCGCCCGCCGAGCCGGGCCGGCCGGTCGCCGGCCCGGCGGTGATCCCCATGGAGGGCGCCACCTGCTGGGTCGGCGCGGGCTGGACCGCCACGACCGACCCGCTCGGCGCGATCGTGCTGGAGCGGCCGTGACCCTCGACCCGGTCACCCTGCAGGTGATGGCCAACGCGCTGCGCGCGGTGGCCGAGGAGATGGAGGCAGCCCTCGTGCGCAGCGCCTTCAGCCCCAACATCAAGGAGCGCCGCGACTGCAGCACGGCGATCTTCGACGCCGAGGGGCGGATGGTGGTGCAGTCGGCCTCGATCCCGGTGCACCTGGGCGCGATGCCGGAGGCCGTCGCCGCGGTCCGCGCCCGCGGCGCGGCGCCGGGCGAGGTGTGGGTGGTCAACGACCCCTACCGGGGCGGCACGCACCTGCCCGACCTCACCACCATCAGCGCCGTGCCCGTCGGGGGGCGCACCGCCGCGTACGCCGTCGTGCGGGCGCACCACGCCGACGTGGGCGGCATGGCCCCCGGCTCGATGCCGGCCGGCTCGCGCGAGCTCGTGCAGGAGGGGCTCGTGATCCCCCCGGTGCGCCTCGTGGCGGGCGGCGAGCCGGTGACCGACGTGATGGACCTGCTGCTCGCCAACACCCGCACGCCCGGCGAGCGCGAGGGCGACCTGCGCGCGCAGCTCGCGGCCCACCGGCTGGCCGAGCGGCGCCTGGCCGAGGTGGCGGCCCGCCACGGCGCGGCGACGGTCGAGGCGGCGCTGACCGACCTGCTCGAGTACGCCGAGCGCCGCACCCGGGCGGCGATCGCCGCGATGCCCGACGGCACGTACGCGGCCGCCGAGGCGCTGGAGGGCGACGGCGTCGCCGAGGGCGACCTGACGATCCGCGTCGCGGTGACGATCGCCGGCGACCGGATGCGGGTCGACTTCACGGGCACCGACCCCACCGGCCCGGGGAACTGCAACTGCCCGCCGTCGGTGACCCGCTCGGCCGTCTACTTCGTGGTGCGCTGCCTGACCGATCCCGACATCCCGGCCTCGACCGGCGCCTTCCGCCCGGTGGAGGTCGTCGCGCCGCCCGGCACGCTGGTCAACGCGGCGCCGCCGGCTGCGGTGGCGGGCGGCAACGTGGAGACCTCCAGCCGCATCGTGGACGTCGTGTTCGCCGCGCTCGGCGGCGCCGTCGACGTGCCGGCGCAGGGCCAGGGCACGATGAACAACCTGACGATCGGCGGCGCCGGCTTCACCTACTACGAGACGATCGGCGGCGGCCAGGGCGCCTCCTCGGCCGCGGACGGGCCCTCCGCCGTGCACGTGGCGATGAGCAACACGCTCAACACGCCCGTGGAGGCGCTCGAGACCGCGTACCCCTTGCGCGTGGAGGCCTACCGGGTGCGCCGCGGCTCCGGCGGCGCCGGGGCCCGCCGCGGGGGGGACGGCGTGGAGCGCCGCATCCGGATGCTCGCCGACGCCGAGGCCTCGGTCATCGCCGAGCGCCGCGGGCGCGGCCCCTCCGGGCGCGCGGGCGGCGGCGACGGCGCCCCGGGCCGCACCACCCTCGACGGCGGGGAGCTGCCGGCCAAGTGGCGCGGCCGGGTGCGGGCGGGCCAGGTGCTCGGCATCGAGACGCCGGGCGGCGGCGGGCACGGCGCGCCGCCGCGGGGGGCCTGACGGCCCGTCAGGGGGTCGGCGGGCTCCCGTCCGCCGCGATGTCGCGGCCGATCAGCACCACGACGTCGGCGTTGCCGAACTGGTCGGGCGTGAGCCCCTCGAGCGGCGGCGCGCGCTTGATGCCGAGCGCGTCGGCGACGCTCCACGCCACCTTGCGCTTGCCCCGCGTCCACATCACGACCGACTCCTGCAGGTCGGACGTGCCGTCGGGCGGGTTGTCGACCACCGGCACCGACCAGCCCTCGTTGACGAGGGCGGGCGCGGCGACGTCGCTCGCGTAGCCCTGCTGGCCGCTCGCGTTGAAGACGGCCACCGAGTAGATCGACTTGTCGGCGATGGCCGGCACGTCGTCCGGCACCAGGGTGGCGTCGACCGGCTCGGCGGGCGCCGTGGCGGTGCGCTGCTCGGTGGTGGCGTCGCCGCCGGAGGCCGCGGGGTCGGCGCCGCCGTCGTCGCGCACGACGACGTACCAGACCGAGCCGATCGCGACCAGCAGCACCACCGCGACGGCCGCGACCGTCGCGGCCAGCCGCATCCCACGGGCGTCCGGCGGCGCGCCCTGCGAGATGCCCTGGCGGGCCTGCAGCTCGGCGATGCGCTGGAGCGAGGCCTCGGACGCCGCGTCGCCCGCACGCCCCAGGCGATCCTCCAGGCCGCGGATGTGGCGACCCTGCCGGAACGCGACCACGGCGAGGGCGACGACGCCGAAGAGCGAGAGGATTGCCGCCGAGGGGGCGACGAGCTCGAGCCAGTCCACGGCGGGCCACGGTAGCAGGTGGCCCGGCCGGTGCCGGGCCACGGCGCCACCCTACGTGCCGGGCGTCACCCGGTAGGCGTCGAAGACGGACTCCACCTGCCGCAGGCCGGAGATGCACGACTTGAGCGTCTCCACGTCGCCGACGTCGACGGTGAAGCGGTCGTGGACCATCTGGTCCTCCATCGAGCAGTTGGCCGAGACGATGTTCACGCCCGCCTCGGCGAAGGCGCGGGAGAGGTCCTCGAGGAGGCGGGCACGGTCCCAGGCGTCGACGGCGATCTCGACCCGAAAGGACTGCTGGTTGGCGCCCGCCCAGTGGACCGGGGTGAAGCGCTCGGGGCTCTTCATCAGGGCCTTGGCGTTGGGGCAGTCCTCGCGGTGGATGGTGATGCCGCGCCCCAGCGAGATGTAGCCCAGGATGGGGTCGCCCGGCACCGGCTTGCAGCACTTCGCGAGCCGCACCAGGACGTCGGAGGCGCCCTCGATCTCGATGCCGAGCTCGCTGGATGCCGTCGCCGTGTGCGGCCGCCGCCCGCGCGGCGTGACCCCCGCCGGGGCCGGCGTGTCGGGCACGGCCTGCCCGGTCTTGAGCCGCTGCATGATCTTGTTGACCACGGTCTGGACCGAGGTCTTGCCGAGCCCCAGCGAGATGTAGAACTCGTCGGCCCGCTTGAAGCCCATCTCCTGGATGACCTCGAGCAGCATCGGCGAGCCGGCCACCCGCTGGCTGGGCAGGCCGGCCTTGCGGAGCTGGTCCTGCAGGGCCTCGCGGCCGCGGTGCTCGGCGTCCTCGCGCCGCTCGCGGCGGAAGAACTGGCTGATCTTGGAGCGCGCCTTCGTGGTGGTGACCAGCTGCAGCCAGTCGCGCGACGGCGCGCGCGGCGACTTGGAGGTGAGGATCTCGACGAACTCGCCCGACTGCAGCGTGTAGGTGAGCGGCACGATGCGGCCGTTGACCTTCGCGCCGACGCAGCGGTGGCCGACGTCGGTGTGCACGTCGTAGGCGAAGTCGAGCGGCGTCGCGCCCGCGGGCAGGGCCCGCACCTCGCCCTTCGGCGTGAAGACGTAGACCTCGTCGGAGTAGAGGTCCGAGCGCAGGGCCTCGAGGAACTCGCTGGGGTCGTGGGTCTCGCGCTGCCAGTCCATCATCCGCGACACCCAGGCCGGCTGCTCGCCGCCCGCCCCCTGCTTGTAGAGCCAGTGGGCGGCCACGCCGTACTCGGCCGTGGCGTGCATCGCGTAGGTGCGGATCTGGATCTCGAGCGGCTTGCCCCCGGGACCGATCACCGTCGTGTGCAGGCTCTGGTACATGTTGAGCTTGGGCATGGCGATGTAGTCCTTGAAGCGCCCGGGCAGCGGCTTCCAGAGCGAGTGGATGATCCCCACCGCGCCGTAGCAGTCCTTCACCGAGTCGACCAGCACCCGCATCGCGGTGAGGTCGTAGATCTCGTTGAACTCCTTGCCCTTGCGGGTCATCTTCTCGTAGATCGAGTAGAAGTGCTTCGCCCGCCCGGTGATCTCCACGCCGGTGATGCCGACCTCCTCGAGCTCGGCGGCGAGGATGCGGCCGGCGTCCGCGATGAAGGCCTCGCGGTCGGGCCGGCGCTGGTTGACCATCTGCTGGATCTCGCGGTAGCGCCGCGGGTGCAGCGTGGCGAAGGCCAGGTCCTCGAGCTCCCACTTGAGGGAGTGGATGCCGAGGCGGTGCGCCAGCGGCGCGTAGATCTCGAGCGTCTCCTTGGCCTTCTGGATCTGCTTCGGCTTCGTCATGTAGGCGAGCGTGCGCATGTTGTGCAGCCGGTCGGCGAGCTTCACGACCAGCACGCGGATGTCGCTCGACATCGAGACGATGAGCTTGCGGTAGTTCTCGGCCTGGTGCTCCTCGCGGCTCTCGAAGTGGATCTTCGACAGCTTCGTGACCCCGTCGACCAGCGAGGCGACCTCGGCGCCGAACTCGCGCGTGATTTCCTCGAGCGTCGCGCTCGTGTCCTCGACCGTGTCGTGCAGCAGGGCGGCGATGACGGCCGTGGCGTCGAGCCCCAGCCCGGCGCAGATGCGCGCGCAGCCGAGCGGGTGCGTGATGAAGGGCTCGCCCGAGTTGCGGACCTGCTCGCGGTGGCGCTCCTCGGCGTAGCGGTACGCCCGCCGGATCGCGTCGCGGTCGACGTCGGGGTGTCGCTCGGCCACCTCGAGGATGACCTGCTCGAGGTCGGGGACCTCGGGCGCGAGCGCGAGGTCGAGGTCTGCGAGGTCCTTCGCCATGGGTCGACTGTACCGCGACCGTCGACGGAGCCCGCACGCCGCCCGGTGGGCGGGCGTCGTCAGCCGATGAGCGCGGCCTCCGCGGCGGCCGTCCGCAGGTCGAGGGTCGGCGCCAGCCCCAGGTAGCGGCGCGCCTCCTCGAGCCGCTCGCGGCACGCCCGGTAGCGCGGCGAGCCGTCGAGCTCGCGCCGGTCGGGGTCTGCCGTCGCGCGGACGCCGTCCTCGCCGACCTCCACCAGGCCCACCTCGGCAAGCACGGCGAGCGCCCGGGCCGCCACCCGCGGCGGCCGCGACCACGCCCCGTCGCCCACGAGCGCGCGCTCCAGCTCCGGCCCCCAGGGGCGCGGCGCGCCGTCGCGCAGCGCCGTCCACACCGCGGCGGCGGCCGGGCGCAGCTCCCACTCCGCCTCGGCCACCGCGAGCGCCAGCTCCGTCTCCGCCTCGCCCCACACCAGGTGGAGCCAGCGGCCGGCCGCCCGGTGCAGCGCCCAGGCGGCCTCCTCGGGCCCCGCGGGCGGGTCGACGAGCACGATGTGGACGCCCTCGGGGGGCTCCACCTCGGCCAGCGCGTGGTAGTCGAGCATCGCCATCGCGGGCACGCCCCGCGCCCGGGCCAGGCGCATCGCCAGCGCCCCCGGGTCGCAGCGCGCGCCGCCGAGCACCGCCACCTCCAGGCCCAGGCGGGCCGGCTCGAGCGCCGCGACCAGCGCCTCGCGCCGGCGCGCGGTGTCGGACACGACCGCCACCACGCCGCGGTCGGCGCCGGCCAGGGCGGCGATGGCGGCCAGCGACGCGCCCTCGCCGCGCCGGTCGCGCACCCCGGCGGGGTCGCCGGCGTGGCCGGGCGGCGTCGCCACCGCCGGTTCCTCCTCCACGATCGCCCGCAGCTCGTCGATGCCGCGCCGCTCCGGGCACGCGGCGTCGCACGGCCGCGCGCACATGCCGGGCAGCGGCTCGCCCGGGCCCAGCGGCTCCAGCGCGTCGAGCGCCACCCGGGGGCCCACCAGGCCCTGCCAGCGCTCCACCTCCAGCGACACCACGGCGTCGTGGCGCACCTCCGGGTCGACGCCGGCCGCCCGCTCGCCCATCCGGAAGCCGATCGCGCGCGCGTGCACGCCGCCGGTACGCAGCCGCACCTCCAGGTGCCGCCCCTGCCCCACACGACCGGGCGACTCCACCGCGGCGCCCGGCACCACCAGCCGCACCGGCGGGTTGCCCCGGCCGAACGGCGCGAGCGCCTCGAGCGCCTCGGCGGTGGCGAGCGTCAGGTCGCGGCCGCCCACCACGGCGTCGACCGGCCGCACGCGGGCGCGCGCGATCGCCGCCCGGGCGCCCTCGGCCGCCGCGATCAGCTCGTCGCGGAAGCGGGCCACCGCGTCGGCCGGCAGCTCCAGGCCGACGGCGCCGGCGTGGCCGCCCCAGCGCAGCAGCGGCGCCGAGGCCGCGTCGACCAGCGC
This sequence comes from Miltoncostaea marina, assembly GCF_018141525.1. GTDB lineage: Bacteria > Actinomycetota > Thermoleophilia > Miltoncostaeales > Miltoncostaeaceae > Miltoncostaea > Miltoncostaea marina. The sequence continues at coordinate 1,478,548 of NZ_CP064655.1, read as the reverse complement.
GTGCAGGTCGACGCCGGGCAGGCTGCGCCCCGAGCCCTTCGCCGTGCCGCCCTGGCGGGCGAGCACGATCGCCGGGCGCTCGAAGCGCTCGACCAGGCGCGAGGCCACGATGCCCACGACGCCCTCGTGCCAGCCGTCGCCGGCAGCCACCACGACGCCCGCGGCGCGGATGTGCTCCGGCTCGGCCTCGACCATCGCGACCGCCTCGTCGACGATCGCCCGCTCCACCTCGCGCCGCTCGGCGTTGCGCGCCCACAGCTCCGCGCCGATCGGGTCGGCGGTCTCGCGGTCGGCCGCGAGCAGCAGCTCCAGCGCGCGCTCCGGGTGGGCCAGCCGGCCGGCCGCGTTGATGCTGGGACCGAGCGTGAAGCCGAGCGACCGGGCGCTCACCACCCGCGGCTCGAGGCCCGCCGCGGCGCACAGGGCCGCGATGCCGGGCCGTGGCGCCTCGCGGATCATCCGCAGGCCGCGGGCCACCCGTCGCCGGTTGTCGCCCACCAGCGGCACGGCGTCCGCGACGGTCGCCAGCGCCACGAGGTCCATGCACTCGTCGGGGTCGGGCGCGAGGCCCCCGCCGTCGAGCCGGGCCGCGAGCGCCCGCACCACCATGTGCACCACCCCGGCGGCGGCCGGCAGGTCGTCGGGCGGCCGCCCGAGCGCGGGGTTGGCGATGATGCCCGGCGGGCGCCGCCCGCCCGCGAGGTGGTGGTCCAGCACGACGACGTCCATGCCGAGGTCGGTCGCGCGGGTGAGCGCCTCCAGCGCCGAGGTGCCGCAGTCGACGCACACCAGCAGCCGCGCGCCCTCGGCGGCCAGCCGCTCGACGGTGCCGACGGCGACGCCGTACCCCTCGTCGAAGCGGCTCGGCAGGAACGGCCGCACGTCGCCGCCGCGCCCGCGCAGCGCCGACACCAGGATGGCGGTCGAGCAGACGCCGTCGCAGTCGTAGTCGCCGTGCACCGCGACGCGCTCGCCCGCCCGCACGGCCCGCGCCAGCCGGTCCGCGGCGGCGCCGACGCCCGCGAGGTCCTCTGCCGGCGCCAGCTCGCCGTCGGAGGCCAGGAACTCGCGCGCCGCCGCCGGGTCGCCCAGGCCGCGGCGCACGAGCGCCCACGCCACGGGCTCGGGCACCTCCAGCGCCTCCTGCAGCGCCGCCACCTCGGCGAACGCCACCCGCCGCGCGCGCCAGCTCACCAGCGGCCCGACCGGAAGATGCCGGCGCAGAGCCAGCCGACGATGGCGAACCCGAGCAGGGCGCTCGGCACCCCGATCAGCGCGAGGCCGGCCAGGTCGGCCGACTGGGCGAACACCGAGATGAGCGCCGAGCTGATCAGCAGCGCCGAGCCGATCACGGCCAGCGCCAGCCGGTTGGCGCTGGCCTGGGCCTTCTCGACCGCGTCGCTCCACCCCTCGGGGCGGATGCGGATCTCGATGTCGCCGTCCTTGAACTCGTCGAGCAGCTCGGAGAGCTGGAACGGGTAGTCGAGCATCGCCTCCGCGTAGCGGCCGGCGTCGATCCGCACCCGGTCGGCGATGCGGTCGGGCCGGAAGCGCTGCGCGGCCATGCGCATCGCGTAGGGCCGGGCGACCTCGAAGACGTTGAACCCCGGGTAGATCTCGAGCGCCACCCCCGCGAGCGTGGCGAGCGTCTTGTCGAGCATCACCCAGCGCGCCGGCAGCGTGATGTCGAGCCGGTAGATGGTGCCGAAGATCTCGCGCAGCACCTCGCGCGCGTCGATCTCGCCGATCGCGCTCGCCGAGTAGCGCTGCAGGATCACGCCGAGCCGCTCGGCGAGCTCCTCCTCCATCTGTCGCGGGTAGCGCACCCCCAGCGCGCGCAGGCGGCGCGGCAGGCGCTCGGCGTCCTGGTTGAGGATGTCCATCAGCAGCCGCACCGCCGCCTCGCGGTCGCGCGGCGAGAGCTGCTCGGACATGCCGAAGTCGACCAGGCTCAGCCGGTCGGGCCCGCGCACCAGCACGTTGGCCGGGTGCGGGTCGGCGTGGAAGAAGCCGTGGACGAACACCATCTGCATCCACGTCTCGCAGAGGCGGTTGGCGAGCGTGCGGCGCTCGTCGGCCGACCACGCGCCGAGGTCGACCTGGCTCAGCGGCGTGCCCTCCACCCGCTCCATCGTGAGCACGCGGCCGCTGGTGTAGCGCCAGAACACCCTGGGCACGAGCACGGTCTCGTCGCCGGCGAAGTTGCGGCGGAAGACCTCCGCGTTGCGCGCCTCGATGTTGTAGTCGAGCTCGCGGCGCACGGTGCGGGCCAGCTCGTCGACCGCGCCCACCAGGTCGATGAACTGCAGCCGCCGGATGCGCTCGCGCGCCACGCGGGCCGCCTGGTGCAGCAGCTGCACGTCGGCGGCCAGCCGGCGCTCGGCGTCGGGCCGCTGGACCTTGACGACGACCTCCTGCCCCCCGGGCAGGCGCGCGCGGTGCACCTGGCCGATCGAGGCGGCGGCGATCGGCCGCTCGTCGAACTCGAGGAACACCTGCTCCATCCGCATGCCGAGCTCCGCCTCGACCACGGCGCGGACGCGGTCGAACGGCTCGGGGCGGGCGTCGTCCTGCAGGCCCCGCAGCTCGACGAGGATGTCGGGCGGGACGATGTCCGGCCGGGTCGACAGCAGCTGGCCGAACTTCACGAAGGTGGGCCCGAGCTCGTCGAGCATCTCGCGCAGCCGGCGGCCGCGCGTGCGCGCGGCGGGCTCGCCCTCGAGCGCGCCGGGCTCCTCCTTGCGGCCGAACGCGTAGCCGAACCCGTGGCGCGCGGCGACCTGTGCGATCTCGCCGAGACGCGCCAGGTTCTGCCGCCGTTCGCCACGCGCCATGCGGGCCAACGTAGCAGCCCCCGCGGACGGGGCCCGGCCTGCCGCGCCGGGCCCCGTCGCCGGGACGCGGTCAGCGCACGGTGAAGGTGCCGCTCGCGGCGAACGGGCCGGGCGCGGCGGCGGCGAGGCGCACCGTGAAGCCCTCCCGGGTGGGCGCGAAGCCCGGCTCGGTCACCACCTCGAGGCCCTCGGGGACGCAGTTGAGCGCGCCCTCGAGGGCGAGCACGATCGTGCCGCGCGGCGCGTCCGCGGCGGGCGCGACGGCCCACCCGGCGGGCGCCTCGTCGAGCTCGGCCCGGAAGGACACCCCGCCGTAGGCCTGCTGGCCCTCCTGCACGGCGAACCCGCCGAGCGCGAATCGGCCCGTGCGGGCCGGGTCGTCGGCCGGCGCGGCGGGCGCCGGCGACCCGGCGAGCGCCGCGTCGATGGCGGCGGACGCGCCGTGGGCGGGCGACGCGGGCGACGGGGCCGGCTCCACCCGCACCTCGACGGGCGGGTCCAGGTCGATGCCGGGGCCCGCGAGCGAGGGCAGCGCGAACTCCGCGGCGGGCGCCGGGCCGAGGTCGATCTCCGGGAGCGGCCCGGCGTCGGCCGGCGGCTCCCAGACCGGGATCCCGGCCGGCGGGGCGGGCTCCTCGTGCTCCTCCGTCGCGCTCCAGGCGGGCGCCGCGTCCGCCGGCGGCGACCACAGGGGGATCTCGGCCGGCGACGCGTCGTCCGCGACGGCCCCGGCCGGGCCGGCCGGCTCGCCGGCCGCGGTCGCGGCGGGCTCCCCGGCGACCGTCCACTGGATGCCGCCGTCGGCCGCGTCGGCGGCCGGGGGCGTCCACGCCGGCTCGCCGCCCGCGGGCGGCGTCCACGCGGGCGGGTCGCCGTCGGCGGCCGGGTCGTGGGTCATCCACTCGAGCCCGGCTGCCGGCGGCTCCTCGGCCGCCGGGGCGGTCCACGGCGGCGGGTCGGCGACCCCCGCGGGCGGCGAGGCGGGCTGGGGCGCCGGCCGCTCCCACGCGGGGGCCGGGTCGGAGGGCCCGGCCGCCCACGCCACGTCGAGGTCGCCGGGCATCGGCCAGCCGGGCTCGGTGATGAGCTCGTCGTCGGCCCAGGCGTACGCCGCGACCGGCGGCGCGGCCGCCGCGGGCGCCTCCTCGGCCCCGGGCCCGGACGGGGCCTCGGCCCCGGGGAGGGGCTCGCGCGCCTCGGGGGCCGCCGGGCCCACGCCCACCGCCGCGTCGTCGGGGGATGCGGACGCCGCCGGGAGCGCGTCGTCGGCGGGCGCCCCGGGCTCGTCCGCCTGCACGGCGTGCGCCGGGGGCCACTCGGCCGGCGGCGGCGGCCACGCGGCGGCGGCCGGCGGGGCGAGCTCGGACGCGGCGGCCGTCTGGCCCGCTGCGGCGGCCAGCGGCATGGGCTCCTCGGCCTGCCACCCGCCGTCGTCGCGCCGCGCGTCGCGGCGGATCTTGACGAGCACGAGCACCAGCAGGACGACGCCACCGATGATGGCGATGTTCAGGATCGACATGTCGGGCGGCCTCCTGGGGGTCGCGGCGTCCGCCGCGTCGTCGGGCGGGGGCCGGCGGGCCCCCCTCCCCCTATCGGCAGCCGGGCCCGGACGTTGAGGCCGGCGCGGGCCCCGGGGCCAGGAGCTCGTACCGGCCCGACGCCGCGAAGCCGCCGGACCCGGCGGCCGCGACCACGAGGGTGAAGCCCTCGCCGTCGGGCGCGAAGCCCGGGTCGCCGAGCACCACGAGGCCGCCCTCGGCGACGTTGCAGGCCGCCTCCACGTGGAGGCGGATGTCGGCGACCTCGGCGCCGTCCTCGGCCCGCGCTGGGAAGGTGACGCCGCACGGGATCCAGTGGCCCGCGGCGGCGGCCCAGCCGCCCGCCGAGAAGCGGCCCGCCGCGCGCACCGCGCGGGCCGGGGCGGCGGCCGCCGCCGACTCGTCGACGGCCAGCCGGAGGGCGGCCGGCTCGTCGGCGGCCGGCCGGACGGCGGCCGGCCGGGCGGCGGCCGGCCCGGCGAGTGGCCCCGGGGCCGGGGCCGGGGCGGGGCGCGGCCACCGCTCGGCCCCGGGCGGGGTCGGGGGGCGTCGCTCGCGGGCGACCACGTAGGCCGCGCCCGCCACGAGGGCGGCGAGGATCACCAGTCGGTAGCGCACGGGTCCCCCGTTGCCGGTGGCCCCAGCGTCCGGGGGCCGTCGACCCTCTATCGGGCGGCGCCCACGCGTCTTGAGGCGGCCGGGCGCGCCCGGCCGCGGCTCAGCCGGGGCCAGCCTCCGCGGCGCGCTCCAGCAGGGCCAGGCGGTGCTCGATCTCCACCAGGCGCAGCTGGACGTCGTCGAGCTCGGCGCGCGTGACGACGCCCAGCTCGCGCATGATCCCCTGCATCCCGCCCTCCAGGCGCCCGACGATGCCGCCCGCCGGGGCGCCCTCGCCGCGCACGCGGGCCATCAGCCGGTCGACGATCACCGCGCCCTCCTCCGTGCCGAGCTGCCCCTTGCGGACGAGCTCGGCGACGGCGGTCTCGGCGCGTTCGCGGGTGAGCGCGGCCGCGCCGATCGACAGCAGGATCGCCTGCTCGATGCCCTCGCGGACGGTGGTCATCGCCGCCTCCTCCTCTGGACGTTGCGGTGCCGGCGCGGGCGCGCCGGGTCGGGCCGTGCACGTGTCCGGGCCGGCTCGCGGGGCGTCCCGTCGCCGTCCGCGTCGCCGTCGCCGTCGCCGTCGCCGTCGCCCGCGGTGGCGGGGATGCGCCGCGGCGGCTTGTCCTCCTCGAGCTCGTCGCCGGGGGCGCGCCCGGGCTCCGGCGGCCGCTCCTCGCCGGTCGCCGGCTCCTCGTCGCCCATGGGGAGCTCCTCGTACTCCTCCGCCTCGTCGTCGTCGACGCCCTCCTCGGCGCGGATCTCGGCCGCCAGCGCCTGCTCGGCCCGCTCCAGGGCGACGAGGTCGACCACGTCGGCGTCGCCGGCGATGACGGCCTGCCGGCGCTCGGCCTTCGCGGAGCGCCGGCGCTGCTCGGGCTCGCGCTCCTTCCACAGCGCCACGAGCGGCGCGGCGATGCCGATCGACGACAGGCCGCCGGAGAGGATGCCCACGAGCAGGGCGAACGCGAAGTCCTGGAGCGTCTCGCCGCCGAAGAAGTAGAGCACGAAGAGCGGCAGCAGCGTGGTGATCTGCGTGATGATCGTCCGGTTCAGCACCTCGTGCAGGGAGGTGTTGACCACCTGGCGGTAGGTCAGCTTGCGCAGGATCGGGACGTTCTCCCGGATCCGGTCGAAGACGATCACCACGTCGTAGAGCGAGTACCCGAGGATCGTCAGCAGGGCGGCGACCGTGGCGCTGGTGATCTCGCGGCCGGTGAACGAGTAGATCGCGATCGACAGCCACACGTCGTGGACGACGGTGAGGATGGCCGGCAGCGCCAGCTTGTACTCGAACCGGATCGTCAGGTAGGCGACGATGATCGCGAACGAGAGCAGGATGGCCCAGATCGCGTTGCGGATGATCTGCTCGCCGAACGTCGGGCCGACGGTCTCGACCTGGATCGTCGCCGGGTCGATCCCGAACTCCGCGTCCAGGGCGCGGCGCAGCTCCCGCTGCTGGTCCGGCTGCAGCGTCTCGGTCTGCATCTGGAAGCCCAGCACCTCGCGGCCGTCGACCTGCTCGCTGGTGGCCTGGATCTTCGCGTCGTAGCCGAGGCGCGCGAACACGTCGCGCACCTGGTCCTCGCCGGGCTGGCGCTCGAACGAGGTCGTGATGCGCGTGCCGCTCTCGAAGTCGAGGCCCAGGTTGAGGCCGTTGATGCCGATCCAGACCGACCCGATCGCGAGCGGGACGAACGAGATCGCCATCCACAGCTTCCAGCGGCCGACGACGTCGAACTTCCAGCGCGGCTCGCGCTGGTTGAGCGCCATGAAGCGGTCGTCGCGCAGGAAGCGCGTCTCCGCGAGCGCGTTGAACACCGCGCGCGTCGCGACGACGGCGGTGAACAGCGACAGGATCACGCCGATGAAGAGCGTGAAGGCGAAGCCCTTCACGCCCGAGGTCGTGAACAGGAACAGGATCGCCGCCGTCGCCAGCGTCACGACGTTGGCGTCGATGATCGCCGAGATGCCCTTGCGGTAGCCGGCGAGGATGGCCGCTCGCGGCGTCTTGCCGGCGCGCGCCTCCTCGCGGACGCGTTCGAAGATCACCACGTTGGCGTCCGACGCGACGCCGATCGTGAGGATGATGCCGGCGATGCCCGGGAGCGTGAGCGTGATCGGCACGAGCACCGCGACCGCGTAGAGGAAGGCGCCGTAGATCAGCAGCGCCAGCGACGCGATGACGCCGAGGAAGCGGTAGTAGGCGATCAGGAAGAGGATCACGAGCACGAGCCCGACCAGGCCCGCCACGAGCGCCTGCTGCAGCGACTCCTCGCCGAGGGTCGCCCCGACCTCCTTCAGGCTGATCACCTCGAGGTCGATCGGCAGGGCGCCCGAGTTGATCTGCTTGGCGAGCCTGCTCGCCTCCTCCTCGGAGAAGTCGCCCTCGATCTGCGCGCCGTTGCGGCCGTCGATGCCGGTCGGCAGGTCCTGGTAGTCGATCGTCGGGTTGGAGACGATCTGGCCGTCCAGGATGATCGCGAAGCTCTGGTTCTGCCCCACGACCCGCCCGGCCTGGGCGAGCTCGCGGGTGATGTCGGCGAACTTCTGCCGCCCCTCGTCGGTGAACTGGAGGGTGACCACCCGCTGGCGCGAGCCGAGGCCGCCGGTCTGGAACTGCGACCGCGCCTCGGTGACGTCGCGCCCGGTCAGGCCGGGGACGTTGTGGAAGACGTACCAGGTGCGCTGTGTGCCGGCGTCGCGGGTCTGCAGGCGCTGGGTCTCCTCGTATGCGAGGAAGAAGCCCTTCGGCACCGCCAGGACCTTCACGCCCTCCGGGAACGTGTCGTCCGGGAAGCTCTCGCGCAGGAGGCGCCGCTCGGGGGCGCCCTGCTGCACGTCCGGCACGGGCTGGTTGTCGGCGTCGAACGCGTAGAAGGCCGGCTTGCCGCGGTCGCTCTGCGGCTCGGTGCGTCGCGCGAGCTGCACCGCCTCGTACAGGCTGTCGGTGCCGCCCTCGTCGACGACGTAGCGCTGGAAGTTGATGAAGGTGAGCTGGGCCGGCTGGATGAGGTCGCTGACGACCTGCTCCGGGTCCTCCGCGCCGGGCAGCGCGACCAGGATCTGGTCGTCACCCTGGGTCTGGATCTCCGGCTCGGCGACGCCGAACGAGTCGACGCGGCTGCGGATGATCTCGACGGAGCGCTCGATCGCCTCGTCGGTGACCTCGCTCTCCTCGGTGGGCTGCCCCTGCAGCACCACCTCGACGCCGCCCTGCAGATCGAGCCCCAGGACCGCGGGCTTGAGCGCGATCGCGACCACCGACCCGGCCAGGAGGCCGAGCACGAGGACGATGAGGAGGAGCGGCCGGCGCACGGGCCCGCGCCCCGCGGCTAGGCGTCGTCGCCGGGCGTCGCGACCACCGCGTCGGCGGGGGTCAGGACGCGCGCGACGGCGGCCTTGGCGATGCGGATGTCGGTGTCCTCCGCGACCTCGAGGAGCAGCGTCTCGCCGTCCTCGATCTCGCTGACCGTGCCGTAGATGCCCGAGACGGTGACGATCTCGTCGCCGGGCCGGAGCCGGTTCATGATGTTCTCGAGCTCACGCCGGCGCTTCTGCTGCGGGCGCACGCCGAACAGGTAGATCAGCCCGATGAACAGGATGATGTAGATCGGCAGGAGGATTGCCATTCGGCGGGTTCACCTCGTGGGGGCGGCCGTCAGCGACCGGGCCTCCCTGCGCCCGGCGCGGGCGACGATAGCAAAGGGTTCCGTCATCCCCGGGCGCGCAGGGACGGCCGGAACCCCGCCCGGGGGCGGCCGGGACGCGTGCTACCTTGCGCCGCCGTGACGGTCGCCGCACGCCCCTCGCCGCTCGCGCGCGTCTGGTCCGCCCGGTGGCCGATCGCGGCGGAGCTGGCCCTCTTCCTGCTCCTGACGGTCGCCTACGAGTGGCTCCGCGACCTCGTGGCGGTCGCGTCGCCCGAGCGGCCGCTCCGGCACGCCGAGCAGGTCGTCGACCTCGAGAAGGCGCTGGGCCTGTTCATCGAGCCTGACGTGCACGACTGGACGCTGTCCATCGGCGCGGTCGAGTTCGCGACCACCTGGTTCTACACGCTGGCCCACACGACCGGCTTCGTCGTCATGTTCTTCTGGGTCTGGTTCCGGCGCCGCGAGCACTTCGCGATGTTCCGCAACTGGTTCTGGATCACGAACGGGCTCGCGGTGATCGGCTACTGGCTCTACCCGCTGGCGCCGCCGCGGCTGACCGGGCTCGGGATGGAGGACCCCACGAAGGAGAGCCTCGAGCTGGGGGGCGCGCTCTCCTGGTTCCAGCCCTTCCGCAACGAGTTCGCCGCCATGCCGTCGATGCACTGCGGCTACACGATCCTGTTCGCGATGGCGCTCATCTGGCTGCTGCGCCCGTCGCCGTGGCGCTGGCTCGCCCTGCTCTGGCCCGCGACGATGATCTACGTGGTCATGGCCACGGCCAACCACTGGTGGCTCGACGCCGTCGGCGGGCTCGGCGCCGTGCTGCTCGGCCTGCTGATCGCCGACCGCCTGGCCGGCGGCCTGCCGCGCCCGTGGGAGCGGCGACCGGCATGAGGATCGCGATGGTCACCGAGTACGCCTACCCGGTGCTCGGCGGCGTGTCGGAGCACACCCACAACCTCAGCCGCGAGCTGGCGCGCCGCGGCCACGAGGTGACCGTGGTCACGAGCCTCGCCCCGTTCGGGCGCAAGGCGCGCGCGCGGGCGGTCGACGCCGAGAACCTCGCCGAGCACGGCTACCGCACGGTGCGCATGGGCCTCTCCATGCCGGTGTACGGCAACGGCTCCATCGCCCGCCTCACGGTCGGCCCGGGCCTGAAGGCGGCCGTCGCGCGCACCCTGCGTGACATGGACGTGGTCCACGCCCAGGGCCTGGCCCACCCCACGATCTGCCTCTGGGCGCTGCGGGCCTCGACCGCGCCCGTGCGGGTGGGGACGTTCCACACCTACTTCGAGGGCGGCCACTGGGGCTACCGCCACCTGTTCGCGTACGTGCGCAGCACGATGGCGCGCACCGACCGCCTCATCGCCGTCTCCGACGCGTGCGTCACCGCGCTCAGCCCGTACTTCCGGGGGCAGCGGTTCGACATCATCCCGAACGGGGTCGACACCGACCTGTTCCGGCCGCTCGCCGGCGACGAGCCGCGGCCGCCGGGACCGCCGCGCATCCTCTTCATGGGGCGGCTGGAGCCGCGCAACGGGCTCGACACGCTGCTGGCCGCGGCGCGGATCCTGCGGGACGAGGGGCGCGACTTCGTGATCCAGGCGGCCGGCGACGGCCCGCTGCGGCGCCGCTACCACCGCCTGGCGCGCTCGCTCGGCGTCTGGGACCGGGTGCAGTGGCTGGGCAGCGTCGACAAGGAGCGCCCCCGCCTCTACCGCGAGGCCGACGTGTTCGCCTCGCCCTGCACGCTCGCCTCGTTCGGCGTGGTGCTGCTGGAGGCCGCCGCCAGCGGCACGCCGGTCGTCTGCGCCGACAACATCGGCTTCCGCCAGGTGATCCGCGACGGCATGCCGGCCCGCTGGGCGCGGCCGCACGACGCGCGCGACCTGGCCGCCGGCATCGCGGAGCTGCTCGACGACCCCGCCCGCCGCGCCGAGTGGGCCGAGCGGGGGCGGCGCCTGACGGTGGAGCGCTACGCCTGGCGCGAGGTCGCCCGCCGGGTGGAGGCCCTCTACCTCGAGGTGCTGGCCGCGAAGGGCGGCCTGGGCGACGACCGGCCGCCGGTGGGCCTGCGCGCCAACCTGATGCGCAACCCGGTGGAGCTCGTTCGCAACATCCCGGCCGCGCTGCGGGCCGGGCACGCCCGCCCGGAGGACTGAGCCCGGCGGCCCCCGGTCAGGAGCCGCGGGCGGGCGGCACCGCGCCGAGCGCCGCGGCGCCCGACAGCACGCCCACGACGTCGCGCATGTTCAGCACGCCGGTCACGGCGCCGTCGGCGCCCGCCACCAGCAGGTGGCGCACGCCCCGCTCGATCATGCGGTCGCAGGCCTCGCCGAGCGTGGTGTCGGCCGAGACGGCCACCGGCTGCGGCGTCATGTGGTCGCCGACCCGAGCCGAGTCGAGGTCGACGCCCTCGGAGATCGCGCGCAGCAGATCGCGCTCCGTGAACACGCCGCCCCCGTCGGCATCGACCACCGCCAGCCCCGTCCGGGCGTCGCGCAGCCGGGCGGCGGCGCGGCGGATGGAGTCGTCCGGCGACAGCCGCACCTTGACGTCCGCCATCACCTCGCTCACGGATCGGTCCATGTGGCGACGATACCCGGCGCCGGTGGACGACGCCAGACGGCATCGCCCGTGCCGCGGCGGGGCGACGACCGCCCCCGCCCGCCGACGCGGGGCCTAGAAGAGCCCCGTCTGCTCGGCCGCCGGCGGGTCGAGCCCCAGGTGGCGGAAGGCGCGCGGCGTGGCCACCCGGCCGCGCGGCGTGCGCTTGAGCAGGCCCTCCTGCAGGAGGTAGGGCTCGTAGACGTCCTCGATCGTGTCGGCGGCCTCCCCCACGCTGTCGGCGAGCGTGCCGAGGCCCACCGGCCGGCCCTCGAAGGTCTCGGCCAGCCGGCGCAGGATCTGCCGGTCCAGCTCCTCGAGGCCGAGCGCGTCGACCTCCAGCAGCTCGAGCGCCTCCTCGGCCACCGCCCGGTCGATGCGCGCCGCGCCGCGCACCTGGGCCACGTCGCGCACCCGCCGCAGCAGGCGGTTGGCGATGCGCGGGGTGCCGCGCGAGCGGGCCGCCATCGCGGCGGCGCCGTCGTCGTCGACCTCCACGCCCAGCAGGCGGGCCGAGCGGTGGACGATGGCCGCGAGCTCCCCGGCGCCGTAGTAGTTGAGCCGGTGGAAGACGCCGAAGCGGGCGCGCAGCGGGGTGGTGAGCAGGCCGGTGCGGGTGGTCGCGCCGATGAGGGTGAACCGCGGCAGGTCGAGGCGCAGGGTGCGCGCGGAGGGGCCCTGGCCCAGCACGACGTCGAGCTGGAAGTCCTCCATCGCCGGGTAGAGCACCTCCTCGATCGCCCGGTTGAGGCGGTGGATCTCGTCGATGAAGAGCACGTCGTGCGGCTCGAGCGCGGTCAGCACGGCGGCCAGGTCGCCCTTGCGCTCGAGCACCGGGCCGCTGGTGACGTGGAAGCCGGCGCCGAGCTCCTCCGCCACGATGCCGGCCAGCGAGGTCTTGCCGAGCCCGGGCGGGCCGGCCAGCAGTACGTGGTCGAGCGCCTCGCCGCGCTGGCGCGCCGCCTGCAGGAAGATGGCGAGCTGCTGCTTGACCGCGTCCTGCCCGATGAAGTCGCCCAGCCGGCGCGGGCGCAGCGAGCGCTCGACGTCGTCCTCGGGCCCGATCGGCTCGCCGGACGCCAGCCGGCCCTCCGGGCCGGCCGCCGCCGGGTCGGTGCCCCAGGCGCCGGGCTCGCTCATGCGCGCCGCAGGCGGCCGAGGCCGTGCCGCACGAGGCCCTCCGCGTCGAGGCCGGCCGGTGCGTCCGCGAGCGCCGCGTCGGCCTCGTCGACCCGGAAGCCGAGGGCCACCAGGCCGTCGCGCGCCGCCAGGTGCGCGTCGGCCGCCGCGCCGCCGCCGGTCGCCGGCGCGGCCCCGTCGAGGGCCCCCAGGCGGTCGCGCAGCTCCAGCACCAGCCGCTCCGCCGTGCGCTTGCCGACGCCGTTCGCCGCCTGCAGCCGCGCGCTGTCGCCCCGCGCGATCGCCAGGCGCAGCTCGTCCGGCGGGGCCACCGCGCAGATCGCCAGCGCCAGCCGCGGCCCCACCCCGCTCACCGTGGTGAACGCCTCGAACAGCGCCCGCTCGGCGGCCGTCGCGAAGCCGTAGAGGTCGAGCGACTCCTCGCGCACCACGAGCACGGTCATCAGCGACGCCTCCGCGCCGGGGGCGGGCAGCGACCCGGCGGTCGTGGCCGAGACGCGCACCAGCAGCCCGACCCCGCCGACCTCGATCACGGGGCCGTCGGTCTCGTGCGCCAGCACGCGCCCCCTGACGGAGCGGATCATCCGCTCAACGCTAGCGCGCCCGGCGGATGGCCCCCCGCAGCGGCGCAGAGCTCATGTGGCAGATCGCCGCCGCCAGCGCGTCGGCCGCGTGGTCGGTGTCGGGCGCCGCGCCGGTCAGCCGCCGCACCATCGCCCGCACCTGGCCCTTGTCCGCGCTCCCCGAGCCGGTCACCGACTGCTTGATCGTGTTAGGCGAGTACTCGACCACCTCCACCCCCGCGCCCGCCAGCGCCACGATGATCGCCCCGCGGGCCTCGGCCATCGCCATCGCCGACCGGCTCATCGGGTGGATGAACCACGACTCGATCGCGGCCGCCTCGACGCCCCGGCCGTCGCACAGCTCCGCGACGACGTCGTGGATCGCGCGCAGCCGGTGGGCGTGCGCCGTGCGCGGCGAGGTCCGCACCGTGCCGACGGTCACCGCCCGCGGGCGCTGGGGCGGGCCGGCCAGCAGGGCGTAGCCGGTCGATGCGAGGCCGGGGTCCACCCCGAGGACGAGCGCTCCCATGGCCCCCTCGGTTCGCCCCGGGCGGGCGGTGTCCTCCGGCGTGCGGCTCCCCATCGCCCCGCAGTCAACCGATCGCGCCGGACGGCTCGGCGGCCGCCCGCGGGACGCGAGGGGCGCCGGGCCCGCGCCGGCCGGGGCGCCGGGACGTCCGGCGGGAACCCGGGCGGCGCGTGATGTGCCCCCGCGTCGCGGGCGGGTGGGGGGGCGGTCGCTCGGCGCCCTGCGCGATCGGCGCATCCATCGCGCCACATGGCGCACGGCGGCGTCGCCCTCGATCGGCGCACGCGGTCGACGCCAAGTGGCGCACGGACGGACGGCCGGGCCGGCGTCACGCGATTGGCGCACGCGGTCGACGCCAATTGGCGCCCGCGACCAGGCACCGGCGATCCTCCCCCGGAACGCCGGTGACCTCGCTCGCGGGCTGCGACCCGCTTCGACGCCGTCCGCGGCGGGCGGCGGCCTCGTCGCACGGGTCTCTCGACCGCGCCGCGGCGGCCGCGGCGTCCCGCCACGACCCCGAGCCCGGCCCCGAGCTCGATGCCGGGGGCGAACCCCGCTCCGCCGACGAGAGGCGACCTCGGCGCCGACGGCGATGTCCACGGCCGTGGAGATCGCCGGGCGCCCCTCTGCGGTCGTCGGCGCCCATCGTGACCTGACCCCCTCCGGGATGCCGCCCGCTGAGGCGCCGTCAGCGGGCCAGGCGTGCCAGCCAGCGGCGCTGCCACGGCGTCTCGACCGCCCGTGGGTGGTACCGCTCGCGGACCCAGGCGACGACCTCGCCGGGGGGCAGGCCGTCCAGTACCGCCATGGCGGCGAGCGCCGTGCCGGTGCCCCGCGGCCGCCGGCGCAGGCGAGCTCGACGCGCGCCCCGTCCGCCCGGGCGAGCGCCGCGGCGAGGGCCGCGAGGGCCTCGGCGCGGTCGGCGGGCAGGCCGAAGTCGCGCCAGCGCACCCACCGCCACGGCCACGGCCCCGGCGCGGGCGACGGGCGCCGCCCGAGAAGGTAGAGGCCGAAGCCGGGCGCGGGGCCGGCCGGCTCGGCCGCCCGCAGCGAGCGGCCGCGGACCAGGCGGCCGCTCGGCATGGCGACGACGCCCGGGGCGTCGCGGTCCCAGCCCGCGCTCACGGGCGGATCCGCCGCGGGACGCGCCGCCCCCGCCGGCGGCATCGCCGGCGCCTCCCGGGCACGCACGCGGGCGCTACCCGGCCTCGTCCCGGAGCCGCGCGAGCGGGGCTCCCACGGCGACGACCTCCCCGGGGGCGGCGAGGAGCGCCTCGACGACTCCGTCGGCCGGCGCCGCGACCTCGAACACGCCCTTCGCCGTCTCGATGTAGGCGACCGACATGCCCCGGCGCACGACGTCGCCGACTCCGACGCGCCACTGGAGGACGACCGCGTCCTCCATGTCCGCGCCCAGCCGCGGCATCACGACGTCCGGCACGCCACCCCCCGGGCGCGCCCGCCCGCCGCCGTGGGCCCGCGCCGGGCCACCGTCACCGACATGCGGGGATGGTAATCGCACACCGGCGCGCGGGGCGACCGTCAGCCCGCGCCGAGGCATCGCGACGCGGCGGCGATCGCTCCGAACATGCGTTCGCCTGGCGTGCTAAAATACCCGCACATGGCGGGGATCGAGGAGCGCGGGGAGGCGGACGTGATGGCAGCGGAGGAGCGCCTGCGGCGGGGACGTCCAGGGGCGAGGTGGACGGCGGCGGACATGGCCGCGGTGGTCGAGGCGGTGCTGCGGGCACGCCCCGACGTGCTGTGGAGCGCCGAGGACGTGCGCGACCGGCTGGCCTTCGGCCATGAGGCCGGCGGGCCCGCGCTGTCGTCGGTGCGCGAGGCGCTGCGCGCGCTGGTGCGCGACGGGCGCGCGGAGCGGGCGTCGGTCTGGGGCCGGCGCGGCTGGGGCAACACGGCGCACGCCTACCGGGCGCCGCGGGCGCCCGCCCAGGCGCGCCTGCCGATCGCGGCCTGAGCGGAGGGCGACGGGCCGGCGCCGGCGGTCAGCCGGCGACGGCCTCCAGCACCTGCTCGGGGATGTCGAAGTTGGCGTAGACGTCCTGGACGTCGTCGTTCTCCTCGAGCTGGTCGACCAGGCGCAGGATCTGCCGGGCCTCCTTCTCGTCGGGCACGACGGTCGTCTTGGGGAGCATCGTGAGGTCGGCCGAGGCGTAGGCGAAGCCCGCCGCCTGCAGGGCGCCGCGCACCGCCATGAAGTCGGCCGGGTCGGTGGTGACCTGCCAGGAGTCGCCGTCCTGCGAGACGTCCTCGGCGCCGCCCTCCAGGGCGGCCTCCATGAGCGCGTCCTCGTCGATGCCCTCGCCGTCGACCACGATCACGCCCTTGCGGTCGAACTGCCACGCGACCGAGCCGGGCGTGCCGAGCGAGCCGCCGTTCTTGGTGAAGATGTGCCGGAGGTCGCTCGCGGTGCGGTTGCGGTTGTCCGTGAGGATCGTGCAGATCACGGCGACGCCGCCGGGGGCGTAGCCCTCGTAGAGCATCGACTCGTAGGCCTCGCCCTCCGTGCCGCCCGCGCCGCGCTGGATCGCGCGCTCGATGTTCTCCTTCGGCATCGAGTTGTCGCGCGCCTTCTGGATCGCGGTGGCGAGCGCGTTGTTCGCGTCCGGGTCGCCGCCGCCCTCGCGCGCGGCGACGATGATCGCCCGCGAGAGCTTGGAGAAGAGCTGGCCCCGCTTGGCGTCGGCCGCGCCCTTCTTGCGCTTGATGGTCGCCCACTTACTGTGCCCTGACACGCTGCCTCCTCTCGCCCCCGCGCTCGCCGTCGCGGCGCTCGCGCGCCCGGGCGACCAGCCACTCGTGGAACCGCCGCTCGCCCGAGAGCTCGGGGTGGAACGCCGTCACCATCATCCCGCCCTGGCGGGCCGCGACGCCGTGGCCGGCGTGGCTCGCCAGCACCTCGACCCCCGGCCCCGCCCGCTCGATCCACGGCGCCCGGATGAACACCGCGTCGACCGGGCCCGCGCCGAGCCCCTCGACCGCCAGGGTCGTCTCGAACGAGGCCCGCTGGCGCCCGAAGGCGTTGCGGCGCACGACGAGGTCCATGCCGCCGATGAGCGGCTGGGCGCCGCAGGACACCTCGCGGGCGAGCATGATCATGCCAGCGCAGGTGCCGAGCGCCGGCAGCCCCTCGGCCAGGCGCGTCCGCAGCCGCCCGAGCAGGCCCGACGCCTCGGCCACCAGCCCCAGCGTCGTGCTCTCGCCGCCGGGCAGCACGATCGCGTCGATACCCCCGAGCGCGGCGGGCGTGCGCACGTCGACCGGCTCGGCGCCGACCGACGCGAGCACGGCGGCGTGCTCGGCGAACGCCCCCTGCACCGACAGGACCCCGACGCGCGGGCGGCCGAGGCCTCCCGGGAGGGCCTCCGTCACCACCCCCGGCCCTGGAGCAACTCGCCCTCCGGCAGCGCGCCGATGTCGAGCCCCGGCATGGCCTCCTTGAGGCCCCGCGAGACGCGCGCCAGCACCTCCGGGTCGCGGAAGTGCGTCGTGGCCTCGACGATCGCGCGGGCGCGGCGGGCCGGGTCCTGGCTCTTGTAGATGCCGGAGCCGACGAAGACGCCCTCGGCGCCGAGCTGCATCATCAGCGCGGCGTCGGCCGGCGTGGCGATGCCGCCGGCGCAGAAGAGCACGACCGGCAGCCGGCCCTCGTCGGCGACCCGGCGCACGAGGTCGTACGGGGCGCGCAGCTCCTTCGCCGCGGCGTGCAGCTCCTCGGGGGCCATGCCGGCCAGCCGGGCGATGCCGGCGCGGATCGCCCGCATGTGGCGCACGGCCTCCACGACGTTGCCGGTGCCGGCCTCGCCCTTCGAGCGGATCATCGCCGCGCCCTCGGAGACGCGCCGCAGCGCCTCGCCGAGGTCGGTCGCGCCGCACACGAACGGGATCGTGAAGCCGTGCTTGTCGATGTGGTGGGCCTCGTCGGCCGGCGTCAGCACCTCGGACTCGTCGATGAAGTCGACGTCCAGGGCCTGCAGCACCTGCGCCTCGACGAAGTGGCCGATGCGGCACTTGGCCATCACCGGGATGGAGACGGCCTCCTGGATGCCGGCGATCATCTCCGGGTCGCTCATCCGGGAGACGCCGCCGTCGGCGCGGATGTCGGCCGGGATGCGCTCGAGCGCCATGACGGCGCAGGCGCCGGCCTCCTCCGCGATGCGCGCCTGCTCGGGCGTGGTGACGTCCATGATGACGCCGCCCTTCAGCATCTGCGCCAGGCCGGTCTTCACCCGCGTCGTGCCGGTGCGGCCGTTCGTCTCCTCCACGCGCGATCCCCTCGTGTCGATGTCCGACACAGAAGTCTAGCCGACCGGTCCCGCCGCCCCGCGGCCGGGCTCAGGCGCCGACGGCCGCCAGGTCGGGGCGCTGCTCGACGGGCGCGAGCGCCCCGGCCAGGGCCTGGGCCACCGCGACCATCGCGACGAGGCTCGGCGCGCCGTCCCGGGCGTCGGCGGGGACCACCCTGGCGAGCGGCGAGCGCGCGAGCGGGCTGAGGCTGGAGTCGACCAGCGCCGCGGCCGGCACGCCGGCGGCGCGCGCCGCCGAGACCGCCGCCTGGGCCACCCGCGCCTCGCGCCCGATCGCGATCGCCAGCACCGCGCCCGCCGGCCCGAGGGCGTCGAGCCACGCCCGCGCCGAGGGGTCGAGGACGGTGATCGCCTGCACCGGGCGGCCGGCGCGGGCCAGGCGCTCCTCCACCAGCGTGACCACCGTGCGCGCGTGCCCCTCGCCGGCCACGATGAGCGGCGAGCGGTCGCCGAGCGCCGACACGACCGCGCCCAGGCCCGAGGCCGTCAGGCGCTCCGCGGCGTCGTCGAGGGCCAGGCGCTCCGCCGCCAGCATGGCGTCGAGGCCCTCGGCGGAGAAGGGCAGCCCGAGCTGGCGGTCGCCCGGACGCGGCGGCAGCCCGGGCCGCTGGGCCCGGCGCACGATGCGCTGCATCTCGGGGTATCCCGAGTAGCCCAGGGACTGCGCGAAGCGCACCACGGTGGCCGGGCTGCAGTGGGAGGCGCGGGCCACCTCGTGCGCGGACAACAGCGGCACGTCGGCGAGGTGGTCGGCCAGGTAGCGGGCCAGGGACTGCTGGGCGGGGCTGAAGCGCTCGTAGTCGCGGCGCAGCCGCTCCGCCAGGGCGTGGACGTCGGGGGGCACGCGCCATCTGTTCGCCGTCGGCGCGCGGACCCCTACCGGGTCCGGGCGGGCAAGGCGATCGGCTCGCCCGGGAGCGCCACCATCCGCGCCGAGGCGACCTCGTCCGGGCGGGCGCCCCGCAGCACCACGTACATCGTGACCGCGCCGCCCGCAGGCACCGCGCGCGGCGGCCGGCCGAGCAGGGCCCGGGCGCGCCGGGCGGCCGGCCCCCGCAGGCCCTCGAGGGCCTCGTGCGCCCCGGTCAGCGGCAGGGCGCCGCCGCCCTCGAACAGGGCGGTGAAGCGCGGCGCGGGCACCGGGACCGCGCGGTCGTTGACCACCGCGGCGATGCCGACCGCCGACGCGCGCGCGGGCGGGCGCGCCCGCGCGGCCACGGCGTCGCCGACCGCCCGCGCGACGGCGTCCTCGCCGCGCAGGTCGAGCGAGGCGCCGAGGCCGTCGCCGGAGCCCTCGAACCAGCCGCTGCCGGACCGCGCCGGCTCGGCGACGGGCGCCGTGCCGGCGTCCGCGCCGCCGCCGCCGCACCCCGCCGACGCGAGCGCCAGCGCCAGCGCCGCCGCGGCCGCGGCGGGCGCGGACGCCACGCGCGGCCTCACCCGGCGGCCCCGTCCAGCCGCGCGACGGCGTGCTCCAGCGCCTGGCGGTCCTCCACCAGCCCGGCCGCGAGGTCGCCGTGGCGCTCCACCCTGCGCGCGACCACGCCCATCGTGAACGCGCGCGGGTCGAGGTCCGGGGTGACCTCCTCCCAGCGCAGCGGCGTCGCCACCGGCGCGCCGGGGCGCGGCCGCACGGAGTAGACGCTCGCGATGCTGCGCCCGCGGCCGTTCTGGTTGTGGTCCATGTAGACCCGCGGCCCGCGGTCGGCCACCCGGGTGACCGTGGTCATGAGGTCCGGGCGGGCCCGCACGAGCGCCTCGCTGACCACCCGCGCGAACGAGCGCACGGCCTCGAAGGTGAGCCCCGGCACCACCGGCACGAGGATGTGCATGCCGCTCGCGCCCGACGTGCGCGGGTAGCCGCGCAGCCCCAGGCCGTCGAGCGCCTCGCGCACGAGCAGCGCCGCCTCCACCACCCTGGCGAACGGCAGCCCGTCCGCCGGGTCGAGGTCGAACAGCACGTGCAGCGGCTCGTCGGGGGTCGCGGCCAGGCTCTGCCACGGGTTGAGGTCGATGCAGCCGAGGTTGACCAGCCACAGCAGGGCCATCGGGTCGTCGACGATCACGTAGCGGCTGGTCCGCTCGCCCGGCTTGCCGCCGCGCGAGAGGTCGGCCCGGCGCAGCCACGCCGGGCCCTCATTGACCGTGTGCTGGAAGAAGAAGTCCTCCTCCACCCCGTTCGGGTAGCGCTTCAGGATCATCGGGCGCCCGGCCAGGTGCGGCACCAGCACCGGCGCCATGCGCAGGTAGTGGTCGAGCAGGTTGCCCTTCGTGATCCCCTCGCGCGGCCAGTACGGCTTGTCGAGGTTGGTGAGCGTCACCGAGCGCTCGCCCTCGCGCACCTCGCGGTCGCCGGCCGCCGAGCCGAAGGGGCCGGAGGGCACGTCCGGCCCCGCGTCGGACGGCTCCGGCTCCACCAGCCCGTGGAACACCGGCGCGCGCAGGCGGCCGTCGGGCGTGCGCTCGGCGAAGCGCACCTCGCACTCCAGCACCGGGCGCACCCAGCGCGGGCGCTGGGGCGCCGGCGGCACGGGCCCGGCGAACGGCGACTCGCCGACCTCGTCGGCCCGCAGCCGGTCCCAGAGGGCGCGCGCCCGCAGATCGGAGAAGCCCGAGCCAACGTGCGCGCGGTAGACCAGCGCGCCGTCAGCGTCGCGCTCGCCGACGATCAGCGCGCCGAGCGTGCCGCGCCGCGACCCCGCCCCCTCCGTGAAGCCGCCGATGACGGCGGTCATCTCCTGGCGCGCCTTGATCTTGCGCCACTCGGCCACCCGCCGGCCCGGGCGGTAGGGCGCGTCCATCCGCTTGGCGATGACGCCCTCCAGGCCCTGCTCGGCGGCGGCGCGGAAGAGGGCGGTGCCGGTCGCCTCGACGTGGTCGCTCAGCCGCACGGCGGGGGGCGCCTCGGGCGCCACGACGCGCGCGAGCAGCGCGCGGCGCTCCGTCCAGGGCAGGTCCTCCACCCACCGGCCGTCCACGTGCAGCACGTCGAAGACCATGTAGGTGAACGGCCCGCGGCCGTTCTGGAGCGCGTTGAAGTCGGGCTTGCCCCGGGCGTCGAGCACCACGACCTCGCCGTCGAGCACGCACTCCTGGCAGAGCAGCGCCCCGCGCAGGTCGGCGAGGTCCGGGTAGGACGACGAGATGTCGCGGCCGCTGCGGCTGCGCAGCTCCGTGGCGTCGGAGGTCACCAGCGCCAGCGCGCGGTAGCCGTCCCACTTCAGCTCGAAGGCCCAGGCCGGGTCATCGAAGGGCCCGGTCGACGCGCCGGCCAGCATCGGGCGGGTGTCGCGGAAGCGCCGCGTGGGGTCCGGCGGGCCGGGCGGGCCCTTCGCCGAGCGGAACACCAGCCACTCGTCCCTGCCCCCGCGCGCGCCGGTGCGCACGAGGTGGTAGTGGCCGCGCACGACGTCGCCCTCGAGCACCACCTTCCACTCGTCGTCGGTGCGCAGCTCCTCGCGCCAGGTGCCGCGGTCCCAGATCGTCATGCGCCCGGCCCCGTACTGGCCCGCCGGGATGACGGCCGCGAAGTCGAGGTACTCCAGCGGGTGGTCCTCCGTGCGCACCGCCAGCCGGCGGGCGCCCTCGCGCAGGGGCAGGCCCTTCGGCACGGCCCACGACGCGAGCGCCCCGTCGACCTCCAGGCGCAGGTCGTAGTGCAGCCGCCGGGCGTCGTGGCGCTGCACCACGAAGCGCGGGGCGTCGCCCGCAACGCCCGCCGCGCCCGGGGCGGGCTCGGGGGTGGCGTCGAAGTCGCGCTTCGCGCGGTACTCCCGCAGCTCAGCCGGCGTCACCGAGGGCCCCCAGGATGCCGGCCTGCCAGCGGCGCACCCCCGCCGCGTCCTGCCCGTGGTGGGGCGGCGTGGCCCACAGGCGCCCGGCGAGTGGCTCGAGGGCGCCCGCCCGCTCGCGCACCTGCGCGGCCGTGCCGGCCGCCGCGAACGCGGCGGTCATGTCCTCGCCCACGGCGTCGGCGAGCCGCTCCGCGTCGCCGTCCGCGAAGGCCGCCCGGATGGCGGGCAGCCGCGCGGCGAAGCCGTGCTCGGCGAACATCGGCTCGTAGGTGCGCACGGTGGCGTAGAAGCCCACCGTGCCGGCCGCCGCGCGCACCGCCGCGGCGGGGTCGTCGTCGTCGACCGCGCAGATGAGCGCCGCCGCCACCTCGGGCACGGGCCGCCCGGCGCGCTCGGCGCCCGCCCGCAGCTCGGGCAGCAGGCGCTCGCGCAGCCACTCCGGGCTGGTGACCGGGTGGTCGAGGAAGCCGTCGGCCACCCGGCCGGCCAGCCGCGTCATGCCGGGCAGCACCGCGGCCAGCCAGACCGGGACGGCGCCCCGGGGCGCCGGGTGGCCGCGGCGCAGCCCGCGCACGTCGATGTCGTACAGCTCGCCCGGCGAGCGGGCGTCGCGCCCCGCGGCGAGGGCCGCGACGAGCTCGCGCACCGCGGCGACCATCTCGCGCATGCGGCGCACCGGCGGCTCGTAGGGGCCCGCGTGCCAGGTCGCGTTGAGCCGCCGCACGCCCGCGCCGAGGCCCAGCGCCAGGCGGCCGCCCGACAGCTCGTCGAGGTCGAGCGCCTCGAGCGCGAGCACCATGGGGCTGCGCGTGAACGCGAGCGCCACCCCCGTGCCGAGGCCGATGCGCTCGGTGGCCGCCGCGGCGACGGCCAGCGGGATCGTGGAGGAGCGGTGCAGCTCGGGCGCCCACAGGCGGGACAGCCCCGCGCCCTCCGCCGCGCGCGCGAACGCGGCCAGCTCGGCCGGGTCGTGGCCGACCAGCTGCGCGTCGACCGGGATGGCGAGCGGGGGCGGCACGTGTGCCAGTATCCCAGCCCGTGCCCGAGCCCTCGCCGTCCGTGCCCGTCGCGCGCCTCGCCGTCGAGCTGCGGACGACCGCCGTGGGCCAGCTGGCGATCGGGCTCGCCGGGCTCGCCGTGGCCGTCTCGGCCGAGGACGACTCGCCGGCGCGCGTGGTGGTGCCGTTCGCCGTCGTGCTCGCCCTGATCGGCGCGCTGTCGTGGGTCGCGACCCGGTGGGTGCGCGGGCCCGAGCCGCCGCCCCTGCCCGGCGGGACGCCCGTCGAGCCGGCGCGCCAGACGCTGCGGCGCTCGGTCGTGGGCCTCGCCCTGGCCCTCGTGGCCGTCGCGGCCGCCTGCGCCCTGGCCCCCGAGCTCGGCGCCGTGCTGGGCGGGGTGGTCGCGGCGGCCGGCCTGATCGACGCGGTCAATTTGCGCGTCGTGCGCGCCCGCCAGGCCCGCACCGGCGACGAGGTGCTGCGCCGCCTCGGCGCGTCGCCGTTCGCGAGCGGCCGGCGCCCCCTCTACACCCTGCCGACGAACGACAGGACGCTCGCCACGTAGTCGCGGGTGTCGTCGTAGGGGCCGATCCGCCGCAGCGAGTCGAGGCCCTGGTAGTACGCGCCCACGGCCGTGCGGGCGTCGCCCGACTGCCGGGTGAGCCAGCCGAGGTAGGCGACGCCGCCCTCGATGTTGTCGGCCAGGTCGTGCGGGTCGAGCGGCCGGCCGATGACGGCGGGCCCCAGCCACCGCGCGGTGCCGGGCATGAGCTGCATCACCCCGATCGCGCCCGCGTGCGAGCGGGCGCTCTGCGTCCAGCGGCTCTCCTGCCAGGCCACCGCGCGGGCCAGCGCGGGGTCGACGCCGTAGCGGGCGGCGTGCCGGGCGATGAGCGCCGCGACGTCGCCCGACGAGGTCGGCGTCGCGGCGGCCGGCGCCGGCGCGCCGCCGGGGATGGACAGCGTGCGGCCGACCGACAGGACGTTCGGGTTCGTGATGCCGTTGAGCGCGGCCAGCGCCCGCACCGTCGTCTCGCTGCGCGCGGCGATCGCGCCGAGCGTGTCGCCGGGGCGCACGGTGTAGCCGCCACCCGACGGGGCGGCGGTGCCGGCCGGGGCGGCGGCCGGGGCGCCGCCGGCCGGGATCGCCAGGCGGGCCCCCGCCCGGATCATCCCCGGGTCCGCGATGCCGTTGGCGCCCGCGATGGCGCCCACCGAGGTGCCGTGGCGGGCGGCGATCGCGGCCAGCGTGTCGCCGGAGCGCACCGTGTAGGTGGCGCCGGCGGGCGTCATGCCGGCGGGCGCCGTGCCCACGGGGGTCATGCCCGCCGGCACCGCGCCGCCGGGGCCGCCGGCGGGCACGCTGAGGCGCGCGCCCGCCCGGATCCGCCCCGGGTCGGCGATGCCGTTGGCGCTCGCGATGGCGGCCACGGAGGTGCCGTGGCGGGCCGCGATGGCGCTGAGGGTGTCGCCCGGCGCGACCGTCACGGTCGCCGCGCGCGCGCCGCCGGCGAGGGCGGCCAGGAGGAGGATCGCCAGCGTCGCGAACAGCGTCGCGAGGCCGGCCCGGGAGATCGCCTGATGGTGGCTCATGCGCGCCATGATCGGCATGGCGACGGGGTTTTCAATCCCTCCCCGGGCCCCCCCGCCTCCCTCTTTTCACGGCCCGCCCCTCCCCCGCGGGGCCCTCCCCCTCCCCCGCCCGCAGCGCGGGGTGGCATGGTGGCGGGGGACCCCGAGGGAGGCCGTGTGGAGGACCGCGCGGGCACGCTGGTGGTGGGCGGCGGCATCGTCGGCAGCGCCGTGGCGATGCACCTCGCCGAGATGGGCGAGCCGGGGGTCGTCGTGCTCGACCCCGACCTGGCCGGCGAGCGGTCGTCGTCGCAGCTCAACGCCGGCGGCGTCCGGGCGACGTGGTGGCGGCCGGTCAACATCGAGCTCTGCGCGGCGACGATCGACTTCATGGCCCGGCACGCCGAGGAGTTCCGCTTCCGCGAGCGGGGCTACCTGTGGCTGCACGGCCCCGGGCGCTGGGCGGGCGCGGTGCGGCACGTGCCGGTGCAGAACCGCCACGGCCGGGAGGTGGAGCTGCTGACCCCTGCGCAGGTGCGCCGGCGGCTGCCGTTCGTCGACCGCGTCGACGACCTCGCCGGCGCGACCTTCTCCCCGCGCGACGGGCTCGTCGACCCGACGGCCGTGCGCGACCACTTCCGCTCCCGGGCCCGCGCGGCGGGGGCCCGGCTGGTCGATCGCGCGCTCGTCGTCGGCGCCCGCCGGGAGGGCCGGCGGGTGACGGCGCTCGAGGTGCGCGAGGTCGGCGCGGCCGCCGCCGGCGCCGCGCTCGAGGGCCGCCCCGCGCCGCCCGGCGCCGCGCGGATCGTGCGCTGCGACCGGGTCGTGAACGCGGCCGGGCCGTGGGCCGGGCCGGTCGCCCGCCTGCTCGGCGCGCCGGTCCCCTGCCGGGCGGTCCCGCGGTCGCTGTGCCTGGTCGCCACGCGCGACGTCGACCTCTCGCAGCACGGGATGATCGTCGACTCGAGCGACGTCTACCTGCACCACGAGGCGCCGGAACGCTTCCTGGCCGGCTACTCCCCGCCGGGCGACCCGCCCGGGTACCGGTTCGCCTACGAGGGCGCGGCCTTCTTCGAGCGCGAGATCTGGCCGCGGCTCGCCCACCGCGCGAGCGCCTTCGACCGCCTCGAGCACGTGCGCGGATGGACCGGGCTCTACGAGCTGTCGCCCGACAACTCCGCGCTGCTCGGACGGATCGGGGGCCTCGACAACGCCTGGGAGGCCCACTCGTTCTCGGGCCGGGGCGTGATGCAGTCGTGGGCCGCCGGCCTGTCGCTCGCCGAGCTGATGTGCGCCGGGCGCTTCGTCACCTTCCCCGCGGCGGCCGACCTGTCGGGCGATCGCTTCCGGCGCCGCCGGCCGCAGCCCGAGGAGCTCCACATCTGACGCGCGAGCCCGGGCCGCGGGCGGGGGGCGCGGGGGGCGCGGGGCCCGTGCCCGGGGCCCCGCGCCCGCACCCGCGCCCGAGGCGCCCTAGGCGCCCTCCTCCGCGGTCGCGCCGGCGCCCTGCGGCTCGCTGCGGCGCCCGAACGAGACCAGCGTCGCCAGCAGGCCGACCACGGCGAGCGCCGCGCCCACCGCGAAGGCGTACTGGAAGCCCTCGGTGAGGGCGCCCGGCACGGCCTGCGACGCGCCGCCCGCGTCGCGCAGGACGTCGGCGGTGTGCGACGTCGCGATCGTCGACAGCACGGCGATGCCGAGCGCGCCCCCGATCTGCTGCGACGTGTTGATGAGGCCCGACGCCACGCCCGCCTCGTGCGCCCGCACGCCCTGCAGGGCGGCGATCGACACCGGGACGAACGAGAAGCCGAGGCCCACGCCGGTCAGGAGGAACCCGGGCACGAGATCGACGGCGTACGATCCGGAGACGTCGATCTGGGTGAACCAGAGCAGCCCGAGGGTCAGCAGCGACATGCCGGTGGCGAGCACGGTGCGCACGCCGAGCCTCGTGACCAGGGCCTGCGACGCCCCCGCGGCGAGCACGATCACGATCGCCACGAGCAGGTAGGCGAACCCGGAGCGCAGCGCCGAGTAGCCCAGGACCTGCTGCATGTAGAGGGACAGGAAGAAGAACATCGAGAAGATCGCCGCCCCGAGCAGCAGGCCGACGACGTTGGCCCCGGTCAGGCTGCGCAGACGGAAGATGCCGAGCGGCATGAGCGGCGCCGCGGCGCGCATCTCGATCGCGACGAACGCGGCGACGAGCGCGGCCGAGGCCCCGAGCAGGCCGATCGTCTCGGCCGACCCCCACCCGGCGGAGTCGGTGTTGACGAGGGCGTAGACCAGCAGCGAGAGCCCGGCGGTGACCGTGACGGCGCCCGCCACGTCGAAGTTGCGGGTGACGCCCTCGGCGCGGCTCTCGTCGATGAAGCGCGGCACGAGCGCCAGCACCAGCAGGCCCACCGGGACGTTGACGAAGAAGATCCACTCCCACCCCAGCCCGTCGGTGAGGATGCCGCCGGCGAGCACGCCGGCCGCGCCGCCGATGCCGGCGATCGCGCCCCAGATGCCGAGCGCCTTGTTGCGCTCGGCGCCCTCCTCGAAGGTGGTCACGAGGATCGAGAGCGCGGCGGGCGAGATGATCGCGGCACCCACGCCCTGGACGGCGCGCGCGGCGATCAGGAACGAGTCCGACTCGGCGAAGCCGCACGCGAGCGAGGCGAGCGAGAACAGCGCCAGCCCGGCCATGAACACCCGGCGGCGGCCGAGCAGGTCGGCGGCGCGGCCGCCCAGCAGCAGCAGCCCGCCGAACGTGAGCGTGTACGCGCTCACGACCCACTGCAGGTCGGCCTGGGAGAAGTCCAGCGAGGTCTGGATGGACGGCAGCGCGACGTTGACGATGGCGACGTCGAGCACCACCAGGAACTGGGTCGCGCACAGCAGGACCAGGGCGATCCACTTGCGCGATGTCGACGCAGGCACGACCGGTGCCTCCTGTTTCTGCGGTTGCGGGAATCCTGGCTGCGCTACGCACCCGTAGCGCAGCGCGCGCTACGATACGGCCGCGTAGCGAAGCCCGTCAACCGCTGCTCGGTGAAGTTTCGTCAAAGGGAGGGGTCCCGGGATGCGAATCGATCCGCGCGTCGCCCGGTCGAAGGCCGCGATCCTCGGGGCGTGCGGCGACCTCATCGCCGAGGAGGGGTTCGAGGGCGTCACCATCGAGGCGGTCGCGGCCCGCTCCGGCGTGGCCAAGACGACCATCTACCGCCACTGGCCCACGCGCGAGGCGCTGCTGGTGGAGGCCTTCGGCTGCTGCGCCGGCCCGCCGGTGCCGCGCGTCGACACGGGCTCGACCGAGGAGGACCTCGTGAGCGTGCTCGCCGGCCTGGGGCGCCGGCTCTCCGACCGCAGCTGGTGCAACACCCTGCGCTCCCTGGTCGACAGCGCCTCCCGCGACCCCGAGCTCGGCCGGCTGCACCGGGCCACCCTGGTGGAGCGGCGCCGCCCGCTCACCGACGCGCTCGCGCGCGGCATCGAGCGCGGCGACCTGCCGGCCGGCCTCGACATCGACGAGGCCGTCGCGCAGCTGGCCGGCCCGCTCTTCTACCGCGCCCTGATCACCGGCGAGCCCTGCGACGAGCCGTACGTCGCCCGCCTGGTCGCCCGCGCCCTGCCCGGGCTGCGGGCGGGGCCGCGGGAGCCCGCGGCGACCTAGGGTCTCGCCGGCCCGAAGGGCGGCGCGCCCCCGGCCACGGCGCGCTCGAGCGCCTCGACCGCAGCGGGCCAGAACTGGGCCCCCGAGCAGCGCCGGCACTCGGCCAGCGCGTCCTCGCGCGACAGGGGCACGCCGTAGGGGCGCTGCGAGGTCATGACGTCCCACGAGTCGGCGAGCGTGAGGATGCGCGCGCCCTCGGGGATCGCCTCGCCGGCCAGGCCGTCGGGGTAGCCCCGGCCGTCCCAGCGCTCGTGGTGGCCGCGCACCCAGGCCACCTGGTCGGCCGAGAGCACGTCGGCCACCATCTGCGCGCCGAGGGCGGCGTGGGCGGTCACGCGACGGAACTCCTCCGGCGTCAGCCGGTCGGGCTTGAAGAGGATCGCGTCGGGCACCGCGATCTTGCCCACGTCGTGGACGAGCCCGGCGTCGCGCAGCGCCGAGGCGGCCTCGGCGTCCCAGCCGAGCGCGATGGCGAGGGCGCCCGCGACCTCGGAGACCCGCTCGGAGTGCTGGCGGGTGGACGTGTCCTTCGCGTCCACGGCGCGCGCGAGCACGCGGATGCTCTGGAGCGCCTGCAGCCGCGTGAGGCGCTCCGCGTGCTCGGCGTCGGAGAGCACCTCGACGACCTCCGGCGAGTAGAGGAAGGCCACGTCGCGGCCGTGCTGCTTGGCCCAGTAGAGCGCCCCGTCGGCGAGCCGGAAGAGCTCGGAGTGGTGCGGCGCCTGGTCGAGGTCGCAGACGCCGGCCGACACGCTCATGTGGCCGACGCCGGGGAAGGGCTCCGCCGCGATCGCCTCGCGGGCCCGGTCGGCGGCCTGCCACGCCTCCATCCCCGCGGTCTCGGGCATGAGCCAGGCGAACTCGTCGCCGCCGACGCGGGCGATGAGGTCGCCGGCGCGCGTCAGGGCGGCGAGCCGCCGGGCGGCCTCGCGCAGCACCGCGTCGCCGGCCTGGTGCCCCAGGTCGTCGTTGACCCGCTTGAAGTGGTCCAGGTCCAGCACCGCCAGCGAGACGCGCCGCCCGTGACGGCCGGCGCGCACCACCTCCTGGGCGAGGCGCTCCTGGAACGCGCGGTGGTTGGCGAGGCCCGTCAGGTGGTCGGTGGCGGCGAGCGCGGCCAGCCGCGCGCGCGCCTCGGCGTTGGAGATCGCGATGCCGACCAGCTCGGCGAAGCGCCCCAGCCGGTCGGCGGCGTCGGGCGCGATCCGGTCGGCCTCCGTGCCCGCGACGGCGATCGCGCCCCAGAGGCGCTCGCCGGCGCGCACGGGCGCCGCCACCGTGACGCTCGCGCCCTCGCCGTCGGCGCGCTCCACGCGGGCCGCGCGGCCGGTGCGGCGCACGAGCGCGGCCACGCCCTCGCCGTCGGGCGGCTCGTGCGGCCCGAACGCGGGCGCCGCCCCGGCCACGCTCCACGCGCCGACCCGGGCCGCCCCGCCGTCCTCGTAGCGCACCAGGCCGCCGCCCCGGGCGCCGATCAGCCGCACGGCCTCCTCGCAGACGAGGTCGAACACCGACTCGGGGTCGCGCTCGACCGCCACCGCGGTCGCCACCCGGCGCAGCGCGCCCTGCTCGCGCGCGAGGCGCCGGTTCTCGGCCTCGCGCCGGCGCAGCTCCTGCTCGGCGGCGTGCCGGGCGGTGATGTCGAGCACCACCGCGGCGATCACCGCGGGGGTCTCCGTGCCGACGAGCTGCATGCGCACGTCCACCGGGTAGGTGGTCCCGTCCTTGCGCCGGAAGCGGGTCTCGAACTGCACGCGCTCCACGTCGGCGGAGCGCAGGGGCTCCACCACCGCGGCGAAGGCCGCCGCGTCGAGCTCCGGCAGCAGATCGAGCGGGGTCATCGCCTCGAGCTCGCCCATCGCGTAGCCCGTGTTGGCGAGCGCGCTGCGGTTGACCTGGACGAAGCGCAGCGAGCGGACGTCGAAGACGTAGACCTCGTCGCGCGACTGCTCGAGGATGCGCCCCAGCCGCGCCACGAGCTCCTCGCGGCGCCGGCGCGCGGCCACGTCCGTGAAGGAGGCGACCACCGCGATCGGGCGGCCGTCGTCGCCCGGCACCGGCTGGGCGTTGACGGCGATCCACCGCACGCCGTCGTCGGTGCGCAGCCCCACGACCACGTCGGTCTGCGGCCGCCCGGTGGTCGCGGCGAGCGCGACCGGGTACTCCTCGTCGGGGATCGGCGTGCCGTCCTCGCGCACCGCGTCCCAGGTCGCGGGGCGGCGGCCGACGATCCGCTCCGCGGGCACCCCCAGGATGCGCTCCGCGCTGGGGTTGCACGACAGGATCGTCCCGTCGGCGCGGTGCACCATGACGCCCTCGTGCAGCGCGGCGACCACCGCGCGGTGGCTCTCGTCGCCCATCGGCAGGCCCGGGGCGAGCGGCGCGGGCGCGACGGAGACCACCGTCCCGGCGTCGTCGTCGCCGTCGCGCAGCGGCGCGGTCCGCACGATCGCCGCGATGGTCGTGCCGTCGCGGCGCACGAGCACGGCCGGCGCCTCGCGCGCGGCCGGGCTGAAGCGGCGGGTCCCGGCGGCGAGCATGCCGTCGACCCACCAGGGGTGCGGCGGCGCGCGGCCGACCATCTCGTCGCGCGGGTACCCGAGCATCTCGCAGAGCGCCGGGCTCGCGTCGGCCACGACCCCGGCGGCGTCCAGCACGAGGATCCCGCCGGGCACCGCGTCGAACAGGGCCCGCGTGAGCGCGTCCGCGCGCGGACCGGTGAGCCGTCGGGGCGCCATCCCGGCCAGGTTAGGCGGGTTGCCGCCCGCGCTCTACTGCGCTACGGCACCTTTTCGCAATTTCAGGCGGGCGGCGCCGGGCCCGGGCCCTCGGCCTCCGCCCGGTCCGCCGCCCGGCCGAGCAGCGCGGCCAGGGCGCGCGCCTGCTCGGGCGACATCCGCAGGTACACCGGCCGGAGCCCCTCGCTGACGAGGGCGTCGACGACCGGTCGCCCGCGGAAGGCCGGCCCGGCCCGGACGGCCTCGACCACCGCGCGCGCCGGCCGGCCGTCGCCGTAGCGCACCGTCTGCGGATCGGCCGTCAGCTCGACCTCGCCGCGCAGGAGGACGCGCGCGTCCTCGTCCCGCCGCCCCAGGCCGTCCTCCCAGATGGACCCGCCGCCGCTCGCCGCTCGCTCCACGTCGCCTCCGTGTCGGACCGGTGCCGGAGACTACGCTCCGCGCCGCCCGAGGTCCGAGGGCAGCAGCGAGAACAGCGCCATGTCGGTGCGCGACGGCCCGCGGTACCAGGCGGCCCGCATGGTCCCCTCGCGCACGAAGCCGCAGCGTTCCGCCACCCGCAGCGAGGCCGGGTTGGCGACCGACGCCTGCAGGTCGAGCCGCTCCAGGCCGCCGGGGCCGAGCGCCCACCGCGACAGCAGCCCGCAGGCGCGGCGGGCCACGCCCCTCCCCCGCTCGGCGGCCGCCACCCAGTAGCCGATCTCCGCGCGCCGGCCGTCGTGGCGGTCCATCAGCAGGCCGACCGCCCCGAGCACCCGGTCGTCGGCGGGGTCCGCGATCGCCAGGTCGAGGGCCTCGCCGAGCATGCGGCCGCGGGCCGCGCCGGCGACGAACGCCCGGGCGTCGTCCTCCCCGTAGTCGCGCGGCACCCGCGTCCACAGCTGCACCAGCGGGTCGCGGCAGCCGGCCACGATCGCCGGCACGTCGTCCCGCCGCCACGCCCGCAGCGCCACACGGTCGTCGCGCAGCGGCGGGTCCGGCAGCAGCACGTCCCTACCGGCGGATCTCGACCGGCGTGCCCGCCCGGGCGAGCCGGGCCAGCCGGCGGATGTCGCGATTGTACATGCGCACGCAGCCGTGGCTCGCGCGGGTCCCGATGAGCTCCGGCAGGCTCGTGCCGTGGATCGCGACGCGGCCGTTGCCGCCGGCGAACTCGTTGAGCGTCTCGGAGTAGCCGGTCAGCGGCAGCACGACCGGGCCGAGGAAGCCGCGCGGGTCCATGCGGATCTGCTCGGCGACCGCGAACCGCCTGCCCACCGGCGTGGGCGTGCCGGCCCTGCCGACCGCCACGGGCGCCCGCATCACGACCCGGTTGCGGCGGTGCACCGTCAGCCGGCGGTCGCTCAGGTCGATCGTCACGCGCACGGCGGTCGTGGAGAGCTGGAAGAAGTCGGCGGGCACCCAGCCGCGCCGCCCGTTGGGGCGCACCGCGAGCAGCACCTCGAGCCAGCGGGCGCCGTTGCGCACGGCCGAGCGGGTGACCAGGTAGTGGGTCGGCCCGAGCTCGGCGTGCGGGTCCAGCCGGGTGACCACCCGCGCCGAGCCGCGGGGCGCGGCGCGGGCCACGGTGCGCACCACGAGCCGCCCGATCCAGGCCCGCGCCGGCGTGGGCGCCGACGGCACGGCGGACGCCCGCTCCCCGGCGGACGCGGGCGCGGCGCCGGCGGCGGCGGGCAGGAGCGCGGCCGCGGCGGCGGTCGCCGCCGCGGCGAGAGGAAGGCGCAGGCGCATCACCGCTCGCTATCGGCGGGGACGGCGCATCCCCAAGACGAGCGGCACCTCGGCCACGACCACGAGCGAGCGCAGCGCGAGCTCGTGGCGCTCGACCGCCTGGCGCACGCGCGTGGCGGCGGTGCGCGCGTCGGCGTCGAGGGCCGCCCCGCGCGTGAGCCGCAGGGCGGTGCGCGGCCCGGCCGCGCGCATCAGCTCGGCGGGCGCGCGCAGGCGCAGGCGCCCGGCGACCGCGCCGATCGGCACCAGGCCCGCGGCCCGCATGGCCGCGCGCCAGCCGTCCTCGCCGGTCGCCCGCACGCCCCAGCCCGCCAGCTCGTCGAGGGCGGCCGGGTGGGCGTCCTCGGCCGGCGTGAGCTCGTGCAGGGCCACCCGCCCCCCGGCGCGCAGCAGGCGGGCGGCCTCCGCGAGGGCCGCCGCCCGGCCCTCGT
This sequence comes from Miltoncostaea marina, assembly GCF_018141525.1. Lineage (GTDB taxonomy): Bacteria > Actinomycetota > Thermoleophilia > Miltoncostaeales > Miltoncostaeaceae > Miltoncostaea > Miltoncostaea marina. The sequence goes on along the minus strand of NZ_CP064655.1, from coordinate 1,445,837 downwards.
CGTCGAGCGGGCCCAGCACGCAGTCGGCGACCACGACGGTCGCCGAGCCGTCGGCGAGGCCCGTGGCGGCGATCGGCGCCTCCACCACCCGGCGGCCGGCGCCGGCGGTCGTGCGCCCCAGGTGCTCGGCGCCGGCCGGGTCGGGCTCGACGGCGGTCCACTCGCGCGGCCCCCGCTCCAGGACGAGCGCGGAGGTCAGGCCGAGGCCCGGCGAGAGCTCGACCACGCGGTCGCCGTCGTCCAGCCGGGCGCCGTCGAGCGCCCGCCGCGCCATCGGCGCGCCGCCGGGCTGCACCAGGCCGGTGACGACCCTCCGCGCGAGCGACCAGGGGGCGGCCGCGCGCCCCTCCTGCACCATCGTGGTCATCGTCCTCCTCGAGCCCGGTCAGCGCGTATCGAATCAGCCGCGGCGGCCGAATCCAAGGCGCCCGGCGACCCCTACCGGGCCCAGGCGGCGCGCACCGCGCGGCCGCCCTCCACCCAGGCCGCGAGCCCGCCCGCGCCCCGGCCCGCGGCGACCGCGGGCGTGGATGAGGGGCTGCCGGGCAGCGGCCGCCAGTCGCGCCCCCCGGGCGCGAGCGCGGCGGCGGCGCCGTGCTCGCCGCCGTCGGCGGCCACGGCGCGCCAGCCGACGAGCGCGCCGCCGTGCCCGTCGACCGCCACGTCGACCGGGTCGAGCGCGCAGTCGCACTCGCGGCGCGCCACGACCGTCGACGGCCGCCAGCGGCCGTCGCCGCGCCGCGTGGCCGCCTCGATGCCCTGAGGCTCGCCCGGCCCGGCCGCGCTCCAGGCGACGACCGCGTCGCCGCGGTCGTTGATCGCCGCGACGGGCCCGGTGCCGATGCCGACGTCGCCCGAGCGGCGCCAGCCGCGAGCGGCGGCCGACCGGTCCGTCGCGAGCACGACCGAGGTGCCGCCCGGCAGGCGGCCGCTCCAGGACGCCATCGCGCCACCGGAGGGACCGATGGCCGCGGCGGCGCCGTCGGAGGCCTCGGCGGAGAGCGTCCGGGGCCGCTCGAACGCGCCCGCGGACGTCCGCGCCGCCCGCACGCCGCCACCGTCGCGCCACACGACCAGCGCGCCCGCCGGCGACAGGGCGACCGAGGGGGCCTCGCCCCCCGGCGTCGCGATCCGCGGCGGGCGCGCCCGCCAGCCGGCCCGCTCCGACGGCCGCGATGCCAGGCGCACCAGGAAGCCCCCGCGTCGGCGCTCGCTCCACAGCACCGACGGCCGGCCGCGGCGATCGACCGCCGCCCGCAGGCCGGCGAGGTCGGCGCCCGCCACCGCGGCCCGCGCGACCCGCCAGCGCCCGCCGTCGCCGCGGCGGGTGGCCGCCATCACCTGGCGGCCCACCACCCAGGCCACCACGGCGTCGCCGCGCGCGTTGACGGCCGCCCGCGGGGCGCGCGCGCCGCCCCCGACACGGTGACGGGCCGCGTCCAGTCGCGCCCGGCGCGCGAGGCGACCTGCACCCGCGCGGCGCGCGGCGCGCCGCCCCGGGGGGTGCGGATCCAGGCCACGACGGCCTGACCCGCCTCGGTCGCGGCCTCCGCGTCGGCGTAGCCTGCGCCGTCGCGCGCGGACAGGGGCGCGCCGCCCGACCAGGCCGCCTCGGCGGCCTGGGGGACGAGCAGCGCCAGCGCGACGCCGGCGACGGCGGGTGCCCGGGACGGCATCGCGGCGACGCTAGCAGCCGCCCCGGGGCCGCGCGGCTACGCGATGTTGCGGACCGGGGTGCCCACCGGCACGCGGTCCCAGAGCCAGAGGATGTTGACGTTGTAGTTGCGGGTGCAGCCGTGCGAGTAGTACCGCACCCGGTGCTGCAGCAGGTACTCCTGGTTGGTGCCGTGGATCCCGTAGCCGCGGTGGTACCAGAGCACCTTGGGCCCGAAGGCGGCGCTCGGCGGGCCGGTCTTGGCGTAGACGCGGTAGCTGCCGAGCGGCGTGGGCGTCGAGGGCGCGCCGAACACGACGGGGAACACGCGCCGCAGGCGCCCGTGCTCGTAGTAGTAGAGGCGGAACTCGGAGATCGCCTGCACGAGGTAGCGGTCGGCGTCCCGCGGCACGCCGTGCGGGTTCGCGCCGAAGACGTCCATCGGCGCGGTGGTCGCCCGCCCGCCCGAGTCGGCGCCGGGCCGCGGCGCGGCCACCAGGCGGAAGCGCCAGCGCCCGCCGGTCGGCGGCGTGAAGGTCGTCCGCACGCGCCCGGCGGGCGCGGTGACCCTCCGGATCGCCCGGAACGGGCCGCCGTCCACCGAGCCCTCCAGCACGAACCGCTCGCCGCGGCGCGACGGCACCACGGCGCCCCGCGCGGTGAACGGCCGGCCGGAGATGTTCTCCATCGGCGCGGCCGTGACCCGCAGGCTCACCCGCCGGCGCACGCCGACGAACCGCCGCCGCGAGACGGCGACCGTCCCGTCGGCGGCCACCACGACGGCGCGCAGGTTGCCGGGGCGGGGCATGCGCACCCGCGCCGCGAAGGCGCCCCGCGGCCCGGTCGTCGTGCGCGCGACCGGCGCCCAGGCGCCGCCCTCGAGCCGCTCGATCGCCACCGGCACGCCGGGCGTGCCCGGCGCCACGCGCCCCGAGACCTCGGCGCGCTCGCCCGCCGGCACGGCCGCCGGGGCCGCGAACGCCGCCGGACGGGCGCCCGGCGGCGCCTGCGCCCACGCGGCCGCCGGCGCCACGAGCGCCGCCGCCAGCACCGCCCCGGCGGCCACCCCGCCACGACCCTTCGACATCCCCCGCCTCCCTCTCCGATCGGCTCCGGCGACAGGTTCTACGACGCCGGCGGTCGTCTTGGCTACGGTGTGCGCGTGAGTTCGGATCCCCCGCTGCGCCTCTTCGCCGCGACGAGCGGCTGGGAGGGGCCCTTCCAGCACGAGCAGGTGGTGGTCGCCGCCGCCGGCGCCGAGGAGGCGCGGCGCCTGGCCGAGGCCGCCTTCGCCGAGGTGGTGCAGCCGGTCTGCCGGGCCAAGATGCGCATCGCCGACCTCGGGCCGGTGACGGCCGGCGTGGTCGCCGGGCCGCTGCGGGCCGGCGAGTCGCTCGCGGCCGCGGGCGAGCCGGTCGACCTGCGCTGCGGCGACCCGGAGGGCTGACCGCCCGCGCGGCCTAGACGGGGGCGGCGGCACGGCGCTCGAGGGCGGCGGCGTCCAGCAGCCGCAGCTCGGCCGCCTCGGCGAGCACCTCGACCGCGCGCGGCCAGAACTGCACGCCCGCCTGGCGGCGGCACTCGTCCAGCGCCTCGTCGGCCGACATCGCCGCCACGTACGGCCGCGTGCTGGTCATGACGTCCCACGCGGAGGCCAGGTGGATGAGGCGCGCCCCCTCGGGCACGGCCTCGCCGCGCAGCCCCTCGGGGTAGCCCGCGCCGTCCCAGCGCTCGTGATGCGAGCGCACCCACGCGGTCTGCTCGGGGCTCAGCACGTCCGAGAGCATCTCGGCGCCGAGCGCGGCGTGCTGGCTCACCTTGGCGCGCTCCGCCGCGGTCAGGCGGCCCGGCTTGAAGAGCACCGTGTCGGGCACGGCGATCTTGCCGACGTCGTGCACCAGCGCGGCCTCGCGCAGCAGGGCGACGCGGCCGGCCGGCCAGCCGAGCCGCTCGGCCAGCAGGCCGGCCAGGCCCGCCACGCGCTCGGAGTGCCGCCGCGTGGAGGGGTCCTTCGCGTCGACCGCGCGGGCCAGCACCCGGATGCTGCCGAACGCCTGGCCGCGACGCAGCTCCGCGGCGCGCTCCTCCTCCCCCATGGCCTGCATCGCCTCGGGCGTGTAGAGGAAGACCACGTCGCGGCCGTTGCGCTTGGCCCAGTAGAGGGCGGTGTCGGCGCGCCGGTACAGGTCGAGCGCGTCCTCGGCGCGGGCCAGCTCGCAGACGCCCCCCGACAGGGTGACGCGGCCCACCTCCGGGAAGGGCGCGCCCGCGATCGCCGCCCGCGCCCGCTCGGCGGCCTGCCAGGCCTCCATGCCGTCGGTCTCGGGCATGAGCCAGCCGAACTCCTCGCCGCCCAGGCGCGCCACCACGTCGCCCTCGCGGGCCCGGGAGGCCAGCCGGCGCGCCGTCTCGCGCAGCACGGCGTCGCCCACCACGTGGCCGTGCAGGTCGTTGACGTCCTTGAAGCGGTCGAGGTCCACGATCGCGAGCGCCAGGTCCCGGCCGTGCCGGCGGGCCCGCGCGGTCTCCTCGGCCAGCCGCTCCTCGAAGACGCCGCGGTTGAGCAGCCCGGTGAGCGGGTCGGTGGCCGCCCGCCGCGCCAGCTCGGCCCGGGCCTCGGCGGCGCCGACTGCGAGGGTCACGAGGTCGGCGACCCGCGCGAGCCGCTCGCGCGTGCCGGGCGGCAGCGGGTCGCGGCCGTCCGAGGCCACCACGACGGCGCCCCAGAGGCGCTCGCCCACGTGCACGGGGGCCGCGGCCGCGACGTGGAACGCGTCGCGGTCGAGCACCCAGGGGATCGCGCCCGCGAAGGCGCGGAACTCGTCGGGTCGCCGCGGGCCCGCCACCGGCAGCGGGCTCGTGAGCGGCACGGTCAGCTCCCGCGGCGGCCACGACCCGGGCCGCGCCGACCAGCGCCCGACGAACGCGGCCTCGCCGTCGTCGAACCGCACGACGGCCCCGCCCGCCACGTCGTGCACCCGGGCGAGCTCCTCGGCGACCAGGTCGAACACCTCGTCCGGCAGCGCCCCTCCCGCCACCGCCACGGCGATGCGGCGCTGGGCCGCCTGCTCGAGGGCCGTGCGCCGCCGCTCGCCGTGCAGCGCGGCCCGCGCCCGCACCAGCAGGTCCACCGGGTCGGCGGGCACGGCGACGTGGTCGTCGGCCCCCTCCACGATCGCCCGCAGGGCCGCGCCGGCGTCGCCGCGCGGCACCAGCGCCAGCACGGCCGGGCCGCCGTCGGCGCCCGCCCGGGCGCCGGCCACGACGCTCACCCCGTCCCCGCCGGACAGGTTGGGGCAGGCCACGAGCAGCCCCACCGGCCCGCGGCGCAGGGCGTCCAGCGCCGCGGCGCCGTCGCAGGCCTCCGCGACCGGGTGGCCGGCGTCGGCGAGTGGGGCCGCGACGGCGCGCCGCACCGCGTCGTCGGGGTGGGCGACGATCACGCGGCAGGCCGCGGCGCCGTGGGCCGGGCTGGTCGCATCCATGCCCCTTCAGGGTCGGCCGCCCGGCGCCCGGGCTTGAGGCGCCTAGATTGACGTCCATGGCACCCCGCGGGCGCACCCCCACCCGGCGCGGCGCGGCGGCCGCCCTCGCCGGCCTCGCCGCGGCGGCGGCCGTCGGCACCGTCGGCGTCCATCGGATCGCCGTCGGCACGGCGGCCGGGCAGCGCTGGGACGACCGCGCCGCCCGCGTCGGCGCGCCGGTCGGCGACGCGGCCGCCGCCGAGGCCACGCAGCGGCTGCTCGACACCATCAGCGTCGCCTCGCTGGCCCTGCTCGGGCTCGGCATCATGCTCATCGCCCTCATGCGCGGCCGGCCCCTGCTGGCGGCCGGGGCGGGGGTCGCGGTGCTGGGCGCCAACGTCACCACCCAGCTCGTCAAGGCGCGGGTCGACCGGCCCGACCTCGTCGCGGGGACCGGCGGCGACCCCGGGGCGTTCCCGAGCGGCCACGCGACGGTCGCGATGTCGCTCGCGACCGCGCTCGTGCTGGTGAGCCCGCCCTTCTTGCGGGCGAGCTCCGCGCTCGTGGGCTGGGCCTACGCGATCGCCGTCGGCTTCGCGGTGGTGGCGCTCGGCTGGCACCGGCCCAGCGAGGTGCTCGGCGCGTACGGGGTGGCCGTGGCGTGGGCGGCCCTCGTGGCGGCCGCGCTGGCGCTGGCCGGGCGCGCGGGCGTCGCGGCCGGTGGCGACGCCCGCCGGGCCCGCGCGGGCGGCCGCCTGGCCGCGGCGCTCGGCCTGGCCTTCGGGGTGGTCGTGGCCGTCGCGCTCGGGCGGCGGGCCGACCTCCTGCGCGTGGCAGACGACCGCACCGCCCTCACGCTGGCGGGCATCCTGTGCGCCGCGACCGGCGCCCTGCTGGTCGGCGCGCTGACGCGACTGCTGGGGCGCGTGCCGGCCGGCCCGGCCAGCCGGCGGCCGGCGCGCGGTGCGTGAGACCCCCGCGCCTGCGGGTAGTGTTCGCCGCATGCGAATCGGAATGCTCACCGGAGGAGGCGACTGCCCCGGCCTGAACGCCGTCATCCGGGCGGCGGTGCGGGTGGGCCTGCAGCACGGCCACGAGCACGTCGGCCTGCACGGCGGCTGGCGCGGGCTGCTGCAGCGCGACACCCAGCCGCTCGACCGCGACGTCGTCGGACCGATCCTGACGCGCGGCGGCACGATCCTGGGCAGCTCCCGCACAAACCCGTTCAAGGACCCCGACGGCGGCGAGCGCTGCGTCCGGGCCTTCGCCGACCTGGGCCTCGACGCCCTGATCGCCATCGGCGGCGAGGACACGCTCGGGGTGGCGCGGCGCCTGCACGACGAGCACGGCCTCAACGTGATCGGCGTGCCGAAGACGATCGACAACGACCTGTCCGGCACCGACTACACGTTCGGCTTCTGGACCGCGGTGCAGATCGCCAGCGACGCGATCGACCGCCTCCACACCACGGCCGAGTCGCACGACCGCGTGATCGTGGTCGAGGTGATGGGCCGCCACGCCGGGTGGATCGCCCTCGAGGCCGGCACGGCCGGCGGCGCGCACGTGATCCTGATCCCGGAGCAGCGGCCCGACGTGGCCGAGGTCTGCCGGCGGGTCACCGAGCGCCGCGAGCGCGGGCGCCGCTACGCGATCGTGGTCGTCAGCGAGGGCGTCGTGCTGGGCGACGAGGACGCCGGCGGCGAGGTCGACGAGTTCGGGCACGTGCAGCTCGCCAAGCAGAGCGTCGGCGAGCGCCTCGCCGAGCTCATCTCCGAGCGCACCGGCGCCGAGGCGCGCCCGGTGGTGCTGGGCCACGTGCAGCGCGGCGGCACGCCGATCGCCTACGACCGCGTGCTGGCCACCCGCTACGGCGCGCAGGCCGCCACGCTGGCGGCGGAGCGCCGCTACGGCCGGATGGTCGCGCTGCAGGGCGGCCGCATCACCGACATCCCCCTCTCCGACGCGGTGAGCGTGCTCAAGACCGTGCCGGAGGACGTCTACCGGGCCACCGCGCAGGTGATCGCGGGCCCGTAGGGCCCGGTCCCGCCGGCCCCTGGCGGCGCCCCTCAGGGGGTGGACGGACGCCGCGGGACCGGTGCTACCCTCCGCCGCCATGCCGCCACTGATCATCTGCGAGAAGCCGTCCGTCGCCCAGGACGTCGCCAAGGCGCTGCTCGGCTCGAAGGCCAAGCGCGTGGGCGACCACTGGGAGGGCCCGGACGCGATCGTCGCCTTCGCCGTGGGCCACCTGGTGGAGCAGGTCGACCCCGACAAGTACGACGAGCGCTACAAGAAGTGGCGGTACGAGGACCTGCCGATCCTCCCCGACCACTTCCGCTACCAGCCGCGCGACGCCCGGGCCGGCAAGGCCCTCAAGGGGCTGCACGCGCTGATGAAGCGGCCCGACGTGGAGCGCATCGTCAACGCCTGCGACGCCGGGCGCGAGGGCGAGCTCATCTTCAAGCTCATCCTCGAGACCGCGCCGAAGGCGGCGCGCGAGAAGCCCGTCCAGCGCGCCTGGTTCAGCTCCATGACCCAGAGCGCCATCCGCGAGGCGTTCGACTCGCTGCGCGACGACGAGGCCATGCGCCCGCTCGAGGCCGCGGCCCGCGCCCGCAGTGAGGCCGACTGGCTGGTGGGCATGAACGCCACCCGCGCGGCCACCACGAAGGCCGGCTCCATCCGCAAGGTGCTCTCGCTGGGCCGCGTGCAGACGCCGACCCTGGCCCTGATCGTCAACCGCGACCTGGCGATCCAGGCCTTCGTCCCCGAGGACTACTGGGAGGTCGAGGCCGGCTTCGCGACCGAGGGCGGCGGCCGCTACCCGGGCCTGTGGCACGAGGGCTCCACCACGCGCCTGGCCGCGGCCGCGCCGGCCGAGGCCATCGCCGCCGCGGCGGCCGGGCAGCCGGGCGTGATCGAGTCGCTCGAGACCAAGCCGCACGTCGAGCAGCCGCCCCTGCTCTACGACCTCACGACCCTTCAGCGCGAGGCCAACGGGCGCTTCGGCTTCTCGGCCAGCCGCACCCTGAGCGCCGCCCAGGCGCTGTACGACCAGCACAAGCTGCTCACCTATCCGCGCACCAACTCCCGCTACCTGTCCGGCGACATGGCGGGCCAGCTGAAGAGCGTGGCGAGCGGCGTGGGGGCGGCCGCGCGCGAGTACGCCGACGCGGCCCGGTACGTGCTGGGGCTCGACCGGCTCCCGCTCGGCCGGGTGGTCAACGACACGAAGGTCACGGACCACCACGCGATCATCCCGACCGAGGGCGACCACGACCTGGCCGGCCTGAGCCGCGACGAGCGCCGCGTCTACGACATGGTCGCGCGCCGCTTCCTGGCGGTCTTCCACCCGCCGGCGCGCTTCGAGCGCACCGTCGTGGAGACCCGCGTGGGCGAGCACCTGTTCCGCAGCCGGGGCAAGGTGATGATCGAGGCCGGCTGGCGCGCCGCGTACGGCGAGACGGCCGACGCGCCCGCCGGCGCGGACGGCGCCGCGCCGTCCGGCAGGGCGGAGGACGAGGCCGAGCAGTCGCTGCCGCCGCTCGAGGTGGGCCAGCGGGTCGCCTGCGAGCGCGCCGAGGCGGTCGCCAAGCGCACGAAGCCGCCCGCCCGGTACTCGGAGGGCACGCTCCTGCGGGCCATGGAGACCGCCGGCAAGCTGGTGGAGGACGACGAGGCCGCCGAGGCGATGAAGGACGCCGGCATCGGCACGCCGGCGACCCGCGCGGCCACCATCGAGCGCCTGGTCGACGCCGGCTACGTCGAACGCGACGGCCGCGCGCTGCGCGCCACCGACAAGGGCGTCGGCCTCATCCGGATGCTGGGCGACCACGTGCTGACCTCGCCCGAGCTCACCGGGCGCTGGGAGCAGCGGCTCAACCGCATCGAGCGCGGCGAGGAGCGCCCGGAGGAGTTCCGCCGCGAGATCGACGGCTTCACCCGCGAGGTGGTGGAGTGGTTCGCCGACAAGGAGCGCGGCGACCTGCGCGTGGAGCGCACGCCGATCGCCCCCTGCCCCACCCCGGGCTGCGGCGGCCAGATCGTCGAGTACCCGAAGAGCTACGGCTGCGACTCGTACCACGGCAAGGACGACCCGGGCTGCGGCTACACGCTCTGGAAGCAGCAGAACGGCCGCACGATCACCCGCGAGCAGGCGCTGGAGCACATCGCCGCCGGGCGGTCGAGCAAGGACCTCGAGGAGGAGCGCGAGGTCATCGGGCCGTGCCCGACCCCGGGCTGCGGCGGCGAGATCATCGAGCGCACCCGCTCGTACGGGTGCACGAGCTGGAAGAGCCGCTCGGAGCCCGGATGCGGCTACGTGATCTGGAAGAAGGTCCGCGGCCAGAAGGGCGAGGTCGACGCCGAGACCGCCCGCGGGATGGTGGCCCGCGGCGAGACCAACGCGGCACCCCCCGCCGCGAAGGAGCCGCTGGCGGACTGCCCCACCCCCGGGTGCGGCGGCCAGATCGTCGAGAACAGCCGGGCCTACGGCTGCACGAGCTGGAAGAGCCGCAAGAACCCGGGCTGCGGCTTCGTGGTGTGGAAGCGCGAGAAGGGCCACGAGGTGAGCCGCGAGGAGGCGGTCGCCCGCATCGAGGAGGCGCGCGCGGCGGCCGCGCGCGGGGTGGCGACGGAGGTGGCCGCCCCCACGGCGTGACGCCGGAGCGGGTCGCCGCCCTGCTCGCCGAGCGGGGCTCGTGGGACTGGTCGCGCTCCTCCGGCCCCGGCGGGCAGCGCCGCGACCACGCCGAGACGCGCGCCGAGCTGACGCTGCGCCGGGAGCACCTGGAGGGGCTGCCCGAGCGCACGGCGGCGCGCCTCGCGCGCGCCCTCCGCCTGGACGAGCGGCCCCTGCGCATGACGAGCCAGGCCGAGCGCTCGCGCGAGCGCAATCGCGCGGCGGTGGTGGCGCGCCTCGAGCGGCGGGTCGCCGCGGCCCTCGCCCCCGCCCCGCCCCCCCGCCGGCCCACCCGGCCCACGCGGGCGTCCGCCGAGCGGCGCCTGGCCGCGAAGGCCCGCCGGGCGGCGGTCAAGAGCGCCCGCAGGCGGCCCGACGAGGACTGACGCGCGGCGCGTAGGGTCCGGTCGTCGACCGACCGAGGAGGACCGATGGACGCGCTCGAGGCCATCCGCATGCGGCGCAGCGTGCGGCGCTACACCGACCGGCCCGTGGCCGATGAGGACCTCGACGAGCTGCTGCGGCTGGCGCTGCTGGCGCCCACGGGCGGCATGGCCCAGGCCTGGAGCATCCTCGTCGTGCGCGAGCCGCAGACGCGCGCCGCGCTGGCGGAGCTGATCATGCGCGGCGGGGCCGAGTACTTCCGCATCGCGCGGCCGGCGGCCGAGGGCGCGACGCCCGAGGAGCACGCCGAGTGGGCGCGCGGCTACGCCGCCCAGGCGCTCGGCACCTACCCGCAGGTGCCCGTCTGGCTGGTCGGGCTGCGCGTGCCGCGCCACTCCTACCCGGAGGGCCACGAGACCTTCGAGCGCGACGCCGACATCGTGTCGGTGGGCTTCATGTTCGAGAACCTCATGGTGGCCGCCCGGGCCAAGGGCCTCGGCACCGTGCCCACCGTCTTCCAGTGGTTCGTCGAGGCCGAGTTCCGGGCGCTGCTGGGCATCCCCGACGAGCTCGAGGCGCCCCTCGTGACGCCGCTCGGATACCCCGAGGAGTTCCCGTCGGGGCTGCCGCCCGCCCTGGCGGCGGCGCGCCGGCCGTGGCGCACCCTGGTGCACGACGACCGCTGGGGGCGCCCCCGGGCGTAGCGGGAGGTTCCCGCGGCCGCGCCCCGGGTACGCCCCGGTATGCGCGGCCGCGGCCGGCGGCCGCATCCACACGGGACGGGACGCCATGACCACGTACTCGGTCGGCTACTTCATCGGCAGCCTCTCGCGGCGGTCGATCAACCGGGTGCTCTCGAGGGCGCTCATCCGCCTGGCGCCGGCGGAGCTCGAGTTCCGCGAGATCCCGATCGCCGACCTGCCGCTCTACAACCACGACCTCGACGAGGACTACCCGCCGCAGGCCCGTGCGCTGAAGGACGCGATCGCCGCGAGCGACGCGATCATGTTCGTCACGCCCGAGTACAACCGCTCCATCCCGGGCGCCCTCAAGAACGCGATCGACTGGGCCAGCAGGCCCTGGGGCCAGAACTCGTTCGCGCGCAAGCCGACGGCCGTGATCGGCGCCTCGCCGGGCGCGATCGGCACGGCCGTGGCCCAGCAGAGCCTGCGCGCCGTGCTCGCCTTCTGCAACGCGCCCCAGATGACCTCCCCCGAGGCCTACATCCAGATGCGGCCGGGGCTCATCGGGGAGTCGGGCGAGGTGACCGACCCCAGCACGGAGGCCTTCCTGCGCGACTGGGTGAGCGAGTTCCACGTCTTCATCACCCGGGTCCACGCGGTGCTGCCGCAGGACTAGGACGCCGCCCCGGAGCCCCTGGAGGCCCGCCGCCGCCGCCCCATCCCTCCTGGCGCGCCCGTCCGGTCGTCGTCATCGGTGCGCCCCGGCCCGCCCCGGACGTCGTCGGCGGGGCGATGCACCCCGAGAGCGCACCGAGGCCATGGCTCCTTGCGGGCGTCCGGGCCATGCGCGAACATGTGTTCGGTGATCGTCGCCGTGCACATCCCGCGGCTCCCCCTGCTCGTCGCGCTGCTCAACGCGCGGCGGCCGCTCGACGCGCCGGTCGCGCTCGGGCCGCCGCCGGGCGCCCCGCAGGTGGTCGGGCTCTGCACCCCCGCCGCCGAGGCGCAGGGCGTGCGGCCCGGCCTGCGGGTGGGCGAGGCGCTCGCGCGCTGCCCCGGGCTCGACCTCGTGGTGGCCGACCCCGACGCGGCGGCCGAGGCCTTCGAGCGCACGATGGCGCGCCTCGAGGCATCGGGGTTCGCGGTGGAGCCGTTCGGCCTCGAGGGGGCGGCGCTCGACGCGCGCGGCACGCTGCGCCTGCACGGGGGCCTCGACGGCGTGCTGCGTCGCGTGCGGGCCGCGCTACCCGTGGGCGCCGACGGCCGGGTGGGCGCCGCCCCGTCGCTCTTCGCCGCCCTGCAGGCCGCCCGCGAGGCCGCGCCGGGGCGGGCGCTGGTGCTCGAGGACGACGAGGTCGCCGCGTTCCTCGCGTCGCTGCCGGTCGACCGGCTGCCGCTCGAGCCGCGCCTCGTGGCGGCGCTGCGCGACCTGGGGCTGCGCACGATCGGGCAGGTGGCCGGGCTGCCGCGGGCGGCCGCGCTCGACCGCCTGGGCTTCCCCGGCCTGACGGCCTGGCGGCTGGCGCGCGGCGAGGCCGGGCGGGCCCTGCGCCCGCGCACCCCGCCCCGCCCGCTGCGGGCGTCGGTCGCCTTCCCCGAGCCGGTCGGCGCCCTGCCGGCGCTCGAGGCCGCCGCCCGGCTGCTGCTGGGCGAGCTGGCGGGCGCCGCGCAGGGGCGCGGGACGGCGCTGCGCACCCTGACGCTGCGCGCGCGCCTGGCCGACGGCGGCTCGTGGGCGCGTGACCTGACGCTCCGCGAGGCCACGGCCGACGCCGGCCGGCTCGCCGTGGCCGCCCTGCCGCGCCTGGCCGAGGTCACCGGGCCGGTCGCGGAGCTGTGGATCGGCGGCGACGCCTCCGGCTCGCTCGGCGGCCGTCAGCTGACGGCCGTGTCCTCCCCCGCCGAGGAGCGCAGGGCGCGGGCGGGCGAGGCCGTGCGCCAGGTGCGCGCCGCCCAGGGCGACGACGCGCTGCTGCGGGTGGTCGAGATCGAGCCGTGGACGCGCCTGCCCGAGCGGCGGTGGGCGCTGGCGCCGCTCGAGCCGTGAGCCTGCGGCCGCTGCGGGGCCCGCGCCCGGCGCGGGTGGTGCAGGACGCGCGGGGCCTGCCGGCGCAGGTGGAGGCCGGCGGCCGTCGCCGCAGGGTCGAGGCCGTGCGCGACGACTGGCTGGTGCAGGACCTCTGGTGGACCGGCCGGCCGGTCCACCGCCACTACTTCGAGCTCGTCCTCGAGCCCGGCCGGCTCACCGTGGTCTACCGCGACGCCGCCGACGGGCGCTGGTTCGTCCAGGGATGACCCGCCGGCCGCCTCAGCGCGAGGTCGCCCCCGCCCCCAGCACGGCCAGCCACCCGCCGCGGCCGACCTGGTTGGCGCGGCCGGTCTTCACCAGGCGGTAGCCGGCCGGGACGCTCCGGGGCCTCGTCGACCACGGGCCGATCGTCGCCGGGCGGGCGCGCGTGACGACCGGCTGGCGGAAGCCCGCGACCACGGCGAGCCAGCCGCCGCGGCCCACCGGGTTCGTGCGGCCGGTCTTCACCAGCCGGTAGCCGGCCGGCACCCGCTTGGGCTTGGTCTTCCAGGGGCCGATGGTGGCGGGCAGCCGCGGCGGCGCCACGACGTCCCGGGCCGCGTAGCGCTCGACCCCGCGGCCGATCGCCTCCGCGATGCGCTGGCGCACGTCGGGGCTCGCCAGCAGCAGCGCCTCGGACGGGTTGGTCAGGAAGCCGCCCTCCACGAGGATCGCCGGCATGCGGGTGTGGCGCAGCACGTAGAAGCCGGCGCTCTTCACCCCGCGGTCCGGCAGGCCCAGCGCGGCCACCACGGCCGCCTGCACGTCGCTCGCCAGCACCCGCGCCGCGGCGCTCGAGTAGTAGTAGTGGAACGTCTCGGTGCCGCTGGTGGTGGCGCCGAGCGCGTTGTTGTGCACCGACACGAACAGCTCCACGCCGGCCTCGTTGGCCATGTCCACCCGCGCCTTCAGGTCCGCCCCGGTGGTGGTGAACGGCCGGTCGCCGCCGGCGAGGTCCCCCGTGCGGGTCATGAGGGTCCGCGCCCCGCGCGCCCGCAGCCAGGCGTCGAGCCGCACGGCGATGTCGAGGTTGACGTCCTTCTCGTACAGCACGGTGCGGCCCTGCGCGTCGGCCCGCGGCGTCATCCCCGTGGGCGTGCCGGCGGGCAGGCGGCCCACGGCGCCGGTGTCGGCGCCGCCGTGGCCGGGATCGACCGCGACGCGGGGCAGCGCGGCGGACGCCGCGGCGGGCACGGCGAGGGTGGCGAGCGCGGCTGCGAGGAGGGCGATGCGGCGTGCGAGGCGCGGGATGGGACGTCCCCTTCGTTCGGTGGCGGGGGCGGAGCGCGCGCATCGTAGCCCCGGGGGGCACCCCGCCCAACGAGGCCGGGTCGCGCGGTCCGCCTCCATCGTTTCGGCAGCTCCGGGCATGGGCAATACCTCTGTGCATCAGCAGGACGCCACGCGCTCCCGCCGATGCATGTGGTGCTGGACAGAGCCACAGCGACGCCCGGAGGGCACCCGGGCGCATCGCACACAGAGAGAGCGCCGCGGGCACCGGCGCTCTCTCACGTGCGTGCGCGTGTCGACGTGCGTCCGGAGGCGGCCGTAGGCTGCCCGCATGGACCACCCCATCCGCCTCCACGTCACCGACGACCTGCGGCGCACGCGCCTGACCGTCGCGTTCCGCATCATCCTCGTCATCCCGCACGCCATCTGGCTGGCGCTGTGGGGCATCGTGGTGGCCCTGGCGGCGATCGTGAGCTGGTTCGCGACCCTGTTCGCCGGCAGGACGCCCCAGGGGCTGCACGACTTCATCGCCCAGTTCCTGCGCTACAGCGCGCAGGTGTCGGGATACCTGTTCTTCCTGGCCGACCCCTACCCCGGCTTCCTCGGCGACCGGCCCTACGACGCCGACCTGGCGATCGCCCCGCCGGCGCCGCAGAACCGGTGGAAGACGGGCTTTCGCATCGTGCTCGTGATCCCGGCGCTGATCGTGGCGCAGGTGCTCGGGTACCTGCTCGAGGTGCTCGGCATCATCGCCTGGTTCGCGTGCCTGTTCACGGGCGCGATGCCCCTCGGGCTGCGCAACCTCGTGGCCTGGATCATCCGCTTCACCGCGCAGACGCACGGCTACGCGCTGCTGCTGACCGACCGCTACCCGAGCTTCTCCACCGACGTCGAGGCGTAGGGGGCCGCCGGACCGCCCGTCACCCGCCCGGTCGTCCGGCCACCACGACGACCGCCTCCGCGGGCAGCGCGATGCCGGCGCCGTCCGGCTCGGCGAGCGACTCGACGTGCGCCGCGAGCGCCTCCCGCACCTCGGCCTGGGCGCGCGCGTCCAGCCGGTTGGCGAACAGGCCCCACAGCGGGCCCGCGGCGATCGCGGTCTCCACGGCGTCGGCCACGCCGGGGAAGCGCATGCGGGCGTCGAGCGCCCGCGCCTCCACGGGCTCGAGGCCGGCCTCGCCGAGCATCCGCGGCAGCACGCCCGGCAGGCCGTAGAAGAACATCATCGGGCAGACGGCCGAGTAGTACTCCGCCCGGCTCTCGATGAGCTCGATCACGGGCACGAACCAGACCCGCGCCGCCCGGCCCCACACCACGTTGAGCACCCGCCCGCCCGGGCGCACGACGCGGGCCATGTGCCGGACGGCCGCCGTGGCGTCGTAGCAGTACATGAGCCCGAAGCTGCACGTGACCACGTCGAAGGCGGCGTCGGGCTGCCCGAGCCGCTCGGCGTCGTCCACCGCGAAGGCCACCCCGGGGCGGGCGCCGTGGCGCGCGGTCGCGCGCTCCACCATCGCGGGCGCGAAGTCCACGCCGAGGGCCTCGCCGCCGTCGAGCCGCTCCGCCAGGGCGACGGTCGTCAGCCCCGGGCCGCAGGCCACGTCCAGCCCGCGCCCGCCCGCCGGGGCGGCCAGCAGGTCCAGCCCGGTGGCGGTGAGGTGGGCGGTGCGCTCGGCCCAGGCGTCCTCGTAGGCGTCGGCCACCCGCCCCCACGCGTTCCGCAGGCCGGCCTTCTCCGCGGGCTCGCCCATCGCGCCTCCTCGACGACCGGCCGAGCGTAGCGCCGGGGCGGGTCGCGGGGCCAGCCCCCGGCGGCCGGCGCCACGGCGGCCCGCGGCGCCGCTACCCGTCCGGCGGCGGCCCGGGGGCGACGACCGCGACGGCGGCGCGCTCGCGGCGGGCGGCGAGCACCTCGCGCACCACGACCTGCAGCGACCCGGCGACCGGGATCGCGACGAGCGCGCCCACGATGCCGGCGAGCGCGGCGCCGAGCAGCACCGCGATGAGGATCGCCAGCGGCGACAGCTGCACCGTGCGCCCGTAGATCACCGGCTGGAGCAGGTGGTTCTCGATCTGCTGGTACACGATGAGGACCGCGACGACGATCAGCGCGGCCCAGACGCCCTCCGTGAGCGAGACGGCGCCCACGATCGCCGTGGCGAGCGACGCGCCCACCAGCGGGATGAGGTCGAGCACTGCCACCACGAGGGCGAGCGGCACCGCGTACGGCACCCCGGTCGCGCGCAGGACCGCCCAGGCGACCACGCCCGCGATGAGCGTGATCAGCAGGTTCCCCTGCACGTAGCCGCGGATGGTCACGGTGACGCCGCCGAGCGCTCGGGCCACCCGCGGGCGCGTGGCCGGCGGCACCAGCTCGAGCGCCGACTCCACCAGCCGGCGGCCGTCGCGGAGCATGAAGATCGTGAGGAAGAAGACCGTCACCGCGCCGACGACCGCGGTGACGAGGCCGCGCAGCAACCCGATGGCGGGCGAGGTGAAGCCGAGCACCGTGGCGCCGTCGGTCTGGGCGGCCGCCTCGCGCGCCCGCTCGACGAGGCCGTACTCGCGCTCGAGGAACCCCAGCGGCCCCCGCCCGCGCGCCATCTCGTCGAGGGCGTCCGGCACGGCGCGGACGAGCTCGGTGGTCTGCGCGATGAGCGGCGGGATCAGGGCCCAGGCGAGCAGCCCCATCGCGCCGAGGGCGAGCACGGCCACGACCGTCACCGCGGGGGCGTTGGGCATCCCGCGCCGCTCGAGCGCGTCGACCGCCGGCATGAGGGCGACGGCGAGGAACGCGGCGATCACGATCCACGAGACCACCTGCCAGGCGCTGAGCAGCACCCAGACCACCGTGCCGACGAGCAGGATCGTGCCCAGCAGGACGACGATCGTGAGCGGCCGCACGACCACCTCGCGCGCGGGCGCGCGCCGGATGGCCTCGGAGAGGCTCTCGCCCTCGGACGGCGGCGCGACCTCGCGCATGCCGCTCCTCTACCCACGGCCACGCCGCCCGCACCCGCGCCCGTCGCCCTCGTGCACCGGCCGGCCAGGCCCGCGCCGTGCGGCCCGGGGCGCGGCGGCCGCCGATGCGCCGGAGGTGCCGGTTTCCCGCAGCCGCCACCGGGGGGGACCGGACGCGCCCGCCGCCCGGCGGGAGGACGCTCGTCCCATGACCCGTGCCGCCCTCGCCGCCCTCCTCGTCGCGGGCGCGCTCGCCGCCCCGCCGGCCGCGCAGGCCGTCCCGGCCTCGGGGACGCTCGTCGCCGTCCGCGGCCACGGCGACGACGCCGACCTGGTCCGGGTCGCTGCGGCGGGCGGGCCGGTGCGGGTGATCACCGGCGGGCGGGGGATCGACGGCGAGCCGTCGTGGTCGCCCGACGGGCGCCGGATCGCGTTCTCGCGCACCACGGACGGCGGCCGCCGCTGGGAGATCCATGCGGTGACGGCCGACGGCCGCCGCATCGTGCGCGTCACCCGCGCGGGCGGTTTCGCGCTCGACCCGGCGTGGTCCCCCGACGGACGCCTGATCGCGTTCGCCGGCGACGGCGGCCGCATCGAGTCGACCGGGTGCTCGTCGGCCGTGTGGGTCGTGCGCCCCGACGGCACGGGGCTGCGCCGGCTGCTGCGCGACGCCTACGCGCCCGCGTGGTCGCCCGAGGGACGGCGCCTGGCGGTCACGCGCGACGACGCGCGCGGCCGGCCGCGCGTGCTGATCGCCCCGGCGGCCGGCGGACGGGCGCGCCCGCTGACGGCCGGGGCGGCGCCGAGCTGGTCGCCGGACGGGCGCCGGCTCGTCGTGGCGCGCGACGGCGACCTGTACCTGGTCGACGCCGACGGCACGGGCGCGTACCGCCTGACGCGCACGCCGTGGGCGGAGCTCGACCCGGCGTGGTCGCCGGACGGCCGCTGGATCGCGGTGTACGCCGTGCGCCACGGCCGGCAGGATCTGTACCTGGTCCCCGCGGCCGGCGGACCGGCGCGGCGGATCACGCGCTCGGGGCCGGACGCGGGGATGTACGCGCCCGCGTGGCGGCCGGAGGCGGGCGGGCCGCGCTGAGCCCCCGGGCGGGGCCGCGTCGCATCGCGCCGCGCCCGCTTGCATCGGGGCCGGGCCGGTACGAACATGCGTTCCCCCATGGCCCGGACCCCCTACGTCGAGCTCCACGCCCACTCGGCCTTCAGCTTCCTCGACGGCGCCTCGGCCCCCGAGGAGATGGCCGAGGCGGCGGCGCGGATGGACCACGCCGCGCTCGCGCTCACCGACCACGACGGCCTGTGCGGCTCGCTGGCGTTCGCGCACGCGGCGCGCGCGTGCGGGGTGCGCCCGATCACGGGCGCCGAGCTCACCCTGCGCGACGGCTCGCATCTCACGCTGTTGGCGGCCGACGCGCGCGGGTACGCCAACCTCTGCCGGCTCGTCACGATCGCCCACCGGGACACGCGGCCGCCGCCCGACCGGCGCCCCCTACCGCCCGCGCTCGACCGCGACGCGCTCGGCCCCCACGCGGCGGGCCTCGTGTGCCTCACCGGCTGCGCCCGCCACGGCCTCGTGCCGCGGCTGGTCGCGGCGGGCGAGCGGCGGGCCGCCCTCCAGGCCGTGCGCGACCTGGCGCGCGACTTCGGGCCCGGCAACGTGCACGTGGAGATCCAGCGCACGATGACCCGCGGCGACCGGCGGCTGGCGCGGGACCTCGTCCGCCTGGCCGAGGCCGCCGGCGTGCCGGCGGTCGCCACCGGCGACCCGCACGCGCACGCCCCCGAGCGCGCGCTGCTGCAGGACGCCTTCGTCGCGATCCGCCACCGGCTGACGCTCGACGGCTCGGAGGAGCATCGGCGCGGCAACCGCCAGGCCGTCCTGCGGCCGCCCGCGGAGACGGCCGCCCGCTTCGCCGACCACCCCGAGGCGGTCGCCCAGAGCGTGCGCATCGCCGAGCGGCTGGAGTTCGACCTCACCCGCGACCTCGGCTACCGCTTCCCCGACTTCACGGGGTCGCACCCCGGGCAGACGGCGCAGGAGGCGCTCGCGGCCCTGTGCGTCCACCAGCTCGGCGCGCGCTACCCCAACGCCCGCAGGCGGGCGGCGGCCCGGCGGCGGCTCGACGAGGAGCTCGCCCTCATCGCCCACCACGACCTGGCCGGGTTCTTCCTGCTCCACCGCGACATCCTCGAGCTGGCCCGCGAGGTCGCGCTGACCGTGCGCCCGGCGGGCTCGGCGCGCCGCTGGCTGCCGCCCGGGCGGGGGCGCGGGTCGTCGGTCGGCTCGATCGTCTGCTACCTCACCGGCCTGTCGCACATCGACCCGGTCGAGAACGGGCTCTTCCTGGGCCGCTTCCTCAACCGCGACATGGCGTCGGTGCCCGACATCGACCTCGACTTCCCGCGCGACGTGCGCGAGCGGCTCATCGAGGAGGTGATCCGCCGCTACGGCCACCAGCACGCGGCGCTGGTGGCGGCCTTCCCCACCTTCCGCATCCGCATGGCCATCCGCGAGCTCGGCGCCGCGCTGGCGCTGCCCGAGGCCGACATCGAGCGCCTGGCGCGCCTGTCCGACGGCTGGTCGTCGGCGCGGGCGGTGGAGGAGGAGATCGTCCGGCTGCCCGACGGCGCCGCCAAGCTCGCGTCGCCGCGCTGGCGGGCGCTGGCGTACCTGGCGCGCGAGGCGGCCGGGCTGCCCCGGCACCTGTCGCAGCACTCGGGCGGCATGGTGGTGAGCGCCCGTCCGCTGGTCGAGCTGGTGCCGGTCGTGCCGGCGGCCTTCCCCGGCCGGCAGATCTGCCAGTGGGACAAGGACTCCTGCGCCGACGCCGGCTTCGTGAAGATCGACCTGCTCGGGCTGGGGATGCTCTCGGCCGTCGAGGAGTGCGTCGACCTGGTGGCGCGCTCGCGCGGCGAGAGCGTCGACCTGTCGCGCATCGGGTTCTCCGACCCCGAGGTCTACGACGAGATCCAGGACGCCGACACGGTCGGCGTCTTCCAGATCGAGAGCCGGGCCCAGATGCAGAGCCTGCTCCAGACGCGCCCCGAGAACCTCGACGACCTCACCGTCCAGGTGGCGCTCATCCGCCCCGGGCCGGTGAGCGGCGGCGCGGTCCACCCCTACGTGGCGCACCGCAAGGCGCTGCGCGCCGACCCGTCGTTCGAGGTGCCCTACGACCACCCGCTGCTGGCCGGCGTGCTGCGCGAGACGCTCGGGGTGGTGGTCTTCCAGGAGCAGGTGCTCGAGGTCGCCATGGCGCTCGCCGGCTTCACCCCCGGCCAGGCCGAGGCCCTGCGGCGGGCGATGAGCCGCAAGCGCAGCCGCGAGGCCATGCTGGACCTGTGGCGCGACTTCCGCGACGGCGCCCGCGCGCGCGGCGTCGACGACGAGACCATCCGCACCGTGTTCACGAAGCTCGTCGGCTTCTCGAACTTCGGCTTCCCCAAGGCGCACTCCTCGGCGTTCGCCGTGCTCGCCTACCAGAGCGCCTGGCTGCGGCGGCGCTACCCGGCCGAGTTCCTCGCGGCCCTGCTCAACGCCCAGCCGATGGGCTTCTACCCGCCCGCGAGCCTCGTGCGCGACGCGCAGCGGCGCGGCGTGCGGGTGCTGCCGCCGTGCATCGCGCGCTCGGGCGCGCTCTGCGCGATGGAGGACGGCGCCGTGCGCGTGGGCCTGGGCTACGTGCGCGAGGTGCGCCGCGAGGCCGCCGAGCGGCTGGTGGACGAGCGCGAGCAACGCGGGGGCTTCCGCGACGTGGCCGACCTGGCCGCGCGGGCGGACCTGCGCCGCGAGCAGCTCGCCCAGCTCGTGCGGTCGGGGGCGTGCGACGTGCTCGGCCGCCCGCGCCGCGAGATGCTCTGGGAGCTCGGCGTGCTCGCGCGGCCGCGCGCCGGGGCGGGGGGCGTGCAGCTCGCGCTGCCGATCCCGGCCGGGCCCGCGCCGCCGCTGCCGGAGCTGACCCGCTTCGAGCGCACGGTGACCGACTACGAGACGACCGGCCTGTCGACCGGCTGGCACCTCGTCACCCTCGTGCGGCCCGGTCTGCCGCCCGGCACGCGGACCGCGGCCGACCTGCGCGCGACGCCGGACGGCACCCGTGTGGCGGTGGCGGGCATGGTGGTCGCCCGCCAGCGGCCGGCGACGGCCAACGGCATCGTCTTCCTGCTGCTGGAGGACGAGACCGGGATGGTCAACTGCATCGTGCGCCCGGAGGTCTACGAGCGCCACCGCTCGGTCGTGCGCGCCGACCCGCTGGTGCTCGTCCGGGGGCGGCTGGAGCGGCGCGACCGCAACCTCAACGTCCTGGTCACCCGCCTGGAGCGCATCGAGCCGCCGGCCGAGGAGGCCCTCGAGCCGGCCGGCGCGGCCGCCGAGATGGCCCGCCTGCGCGCCGCCGCCCCGGAGGGCCAGAACTTCGGGTACGGCCGGCGCTGAGGGCGCTGGCGCGGGGGGCGCGGCCGTGGGACGATCCCGGCGCCATGCCACGGCGGCCGCCCGCGGCGCGCCGCCCCGCGACAGGAGCCCCCCATGCTCTGTGCGCTCACCGTGCGCCGGCTGCGGGCCGGCGTCTCGCTCGACGACTTCGAACGCGCCTGGCGCCTGGACGCCATGCCGCCCGGGTGGGTCCGCGCCTACACCGTGCGCCGCCTGGAGGACCCCGCCGAGATCGTCTCGTTCGGCTTCTTCGACGGCTCCATCGACGACCTGCGGCGGTCGCAGCGCGAGTTCGACTACGCCGGGCAGCGGCGCCGCACCGACGAGCTCGTGGAGTCGACCGGCGCCGACGGCGTCTACGAGGTGGTGCTCGAGCAGGGCGGCTGACCCCGCCGCCCCGGGGCCGCCGGTAGCCTGCCCCCGTGGCGTACCTGATCGCGGCGGGCGTGGTCATCGGGCTGACGATCACGCCCCTCCCGGGGCCGCCCTCCTGGCTGGTGATCACGTACCTCAGCCTCGAGCTCGACGCCGAGCCGGCCGGGATGGTGCTCGCCGGCGCCGCCGGGGCCACCGCCGGCCGCACGGCGCTCGCCGTCTGGACCCGCGCCCTGGGGCCGCGCCTGATGGGCGCCGGCGGGCGGGCGAACGTCGACTACCTCGCCCGCCACCTCCACGGCCGCGCCACGACGGCGGGGGTCTGGGGCGTCCTGGCGCTCTCGCCGCCGCCGTCGGGCGCGCTCTACACCGCCGCCGGGGTGCTGCGCGTCGCGCTCCCGGTCGTGGCCTCGGCCTGCTTCGCCGGGCGGCTGGTCACGTACGCGCTCGGCGTGGCGCTAGCCGGCTCGGCGGCCGACGAGCTCGCCGACCGCATCCGCGACACCGCCGGCCCGTGGTCGGTGCTCCTCGGCGTGACGGCGGTCGCCGCCGTGCTCTGGGCGCTCGTGCGCGTCGACTGGCGCCAGCTCGTGGAGGCGCGGCGGGTGCGGTTGCGCCGGGAGCGCCGGTGAGGCCGGCGACCCGGCCCGGCGATCGCCGTGGCACCCCGCGGTGACGGGCGGCACCCGTCCCCGCGGGGTGCCTCAGGGCTGCGCCAGCAGCATGCCGAGCGTCAGCCCGACCCCCCACAGCGACAGCGAGACGATGCCGAGCACGAGGCCGGCCACGGCGAGGCCCCGGCCGCCCATCCGGCCGCCGGCGGCGCGGATGTCGTCGAACGCGAACAGGGCGAGCGCGATGGCGGGCGCGGCGAGCACGGGGACCAGCACGCCGACGATGCCGAGCACGAGGCTGGCGACCGACTTGCCGGACCCCGGCGTGGCCACCCCCTCGGGCGCCGGCGCCGTGACCGGCACGCGCAGGAACCACAGCGCGATCGCCGTGCCGGCGAACAGCAGCAGCGAGCTGGCGAGCATCATCCACCCGGCGGGGCCCAGGCTCACGTCGAGGCCCGTGAAGAGGTCGTCGGAGGTGCGGAAGCCGATGACCGCGAACGCCACCAGCAGGGCGAAGGTGCTGGACACGGCGACGCCGGTCACGCGGGCCCAGGGCCACGGCGCGGCCGCCGCGGCCAGGCACAGGAACGCGGCGACGATGCCGATCCAGGCGCCGCCGGCGACCTCGATGCGGCCCAGCTCGCCCTGCTCCACGGCCGTGGAGCCGTTGGTCGTACCGGTCAGCACGCCGCCGACGGCGGCCACGACGAACCCGAGGCGCCCGACGAGGGTGAGCGGGTAGGCGCCGGGCGCGGCGCCCTCCCCGGGCGCGGGCGGCGGGTCGGCCGCCGCCGGTGCCGCGACGGCCGGCGGCGCGGGCGGCAGCCCGGCGACGGGCTCCACGGCCGTGCCGCCGTCCTCGCTCACGTGCTCGGTCCAGCGCGTCCCGTCCCAGTAGCGCAGCCGTCCCTCGCGCGTCGGATCCGCGTACCAGTCCGCCGCAGCCGCCATCCGCCCCCCCGTGGTCGTGGTCTGCGGCAACCTACCGGCCGCGGGGGCGCGCCAGGGGCAGGCCGTCGCACCGGCCCCCCGGGCCGAGCCGGTGGCGCGCGGCCCGCGCGACCTCGGCGATCAGGCCATCGCCCGCCGCGTCGGTGACGCCGCGCGCGCTCCAGGTCATCACCGCCACCGCCACCGGCCCGCTGCGCAGGTAGACGATGCCGCCGTCGTGCTTCACCTCCCGGGTGTAGCCGCTCTTGTGGGCGACGGGCACGGCGTCCGGCAGGCCCGCCCGCAGCTTGGTGGCGTCGCGGACGTCGAGGAGCCGGGCGAGCAGCTCGGCGCGCGCGGCGGCCGCCCCGATGCCGAGCCGCGCGACGCCGCCGCGCCCCACCGCGCCGCGGTGCACGGCGACCATCAGGCGGGCGAGCTCGTACGGGGTGGTGACGAAGTTCGTGAGCAGCGCCGGGGCGGCCTCGACGGTGACCGGCAGCGGGTGCCGGGCGTCCTCCACGATGTACGGCCGCCGCACCAGCGAGCGGCCGAGCCCCAGCCGGCGCAGGGTGTCGGTGACGCCGGCGGCGCCCGCCTCGCCCGAGCCGCCGCCGAGGGCGGCGAGCACCCGGTTCGCGGCCCGGTCGTCGGAGTCGATGACCATCCGGTCGAGCAGGCCGCGCAGCTCGCGGGCCCGGCCCCTCCGCACCGCGTCGACCAGGATCGCCGCCTTCAGCGTGCTGGCCGCCGGGAACCGCGCGTCGGCGTTGCGGGCGGCCCCGCAGCCGGTCACCAGGTGCTGCGCGTAGACGCCCGCGATCGCCGGCAGGCGGGCCACGAGGCCGTCGACGTCGCGCTGCAGCCGCCGGTCCACGAAGCCGGGCACCCGGCCCGCCCGGCGCGCCGAGGGCGGCAGCACGCGCACCCGCACGGTGGCCGACCAGCGGCTGCCGCCGCGGCCCGTGGCCCGCACCCGCACCGCCCGGGCGCCAGCGGGCACCGGCACGGACATGCGCCGCGGGCCGGCCGGCACCCGGCGCCGGTGCGTGATGCGGCCGTCGGCCTGCACCTCGACGCGGCTCGTGCCGGGTCCGAGGCGCACCGCGATGCGCCCGAAGCTCACCGCCGGCGCCGCCACCACGGGCGGCGGCGGAGCGGCGTGGGCGATCACGGGTGGGCCCGCACCATGGGCTCGAGCAGCCGCTCGATCTCCGCGCGCGCCTGCTCCACCACCGCCCGTGCGCGCTCGCGCGACGGCCCCTCGGCGGGCACCGGCAACGGCTCGCCGATGGCCACCAGCACGGGGCCGCGGCCCACGGGGCGCCGCCCGCGCAGCACCTTGTGGGTGCCCCAGATCGCGGCCGGCAGCACGGTGACGCCGGGCGTCAGGGCGAGGTGGCCCGCACCCTCGCGGAACGGCCCCATCCGCGGCCCCCAGCTCGGCGTGCCCTCCGGCCACACGATCACGAGGCCGCCGGCCTGCAGGCGCTCGCGCGCGTGGCGCAGGGCGCGCAGGTCGGAGCGGTCCAGGCGCACCGGGAACGCGCCCAGCGCGAAGAGCAGGGTCGCGAGCCAGCGCCTCGTGAAGTGGCGGGCGTCCGCGAGGTACTCCGCCCGGCGCGGCATCACGGCCATCGCGAGGGCGGGCGGGTCGATGTCGGCGAGGTGGTTCGCGATCACCAGCACGCCCCCCTCGCGCGGCACCCGGCGCCGCCCCGCCGCCCGGTAGCCGAGCAGCCACGGCGCCGTCACCCACAGCAGGACGCGCCCGAACCACCAGATCGGCGCCCAGACGCCCCCGCGGACCGGCCGCCAGTGGACCTCGTCCGCCGGGTCGCTCACCCGCCGTCGGGGCGCTCGACGACCATCGCGATCCCCTGCCCGCCGCCGATGCACAGCGATGCCAGGCCCAGGCGGGCCTCGCGGCGGCGCATGCCGTGCAGCAGGGTCGTCAGCACGCGGGCGCCCGAGGCGCCGATCGGATGGCCCAGGGCGATCGCGCCGCCGTGGACGTTGACCCGCTCAGGGTCCAGCCCGAGGCGCCGCGAGACCGCGAGCGACTGCGCGGCGAAGGCCTCGTTCAGCT
Source organism: Miltoncostaea marina (assembly GCF_018141525.1). Classification (GTDB taxonomy): domain Bacteria; phylum Actinomycetota; class Thermoleophilia; order Miltoncostaeales; family Miltoncostaeaceae; genus Miltoncostaea; species Miltoncostaea marina. The sequence goes on along the minus strand of NZ_CP064655.1, from coordinate 1,420,251 downwards.
CGATCAGGTCGACGTCGGCCAGCTCGGCGCCGGCCCGCGCCAGCGCGGCCGGGACGGCCTCGACCGGCCCCATCCCCATCACCCGCGGCGCCACCCCGGCCCACGCGTGCCCACGCACCACGGCGAGGACGGGGGCCCCCGCCTCGCGCGCGGCCTCGGCGCTCATCACCACCACGGCGGCGGCGCCGTCGTTGATGCCGGACGACGTGCCGGCGGTGACCGTCCCCTCGCGGTCGAAGGCGGGCCGCAGGCGCGCCAGCCCCTCGAGGGTCGTGTCGGGCCGCGGGAACTCGTCGCGCTCCACGACCACCGGGTCGCCCCGGCGGGCGGGCACGCTGACCGGCGCGACCTCGTCGTCGAACGCGCCCGCGGCGATGGCCTCGGCGGCCCGCTGCTGGCTGACCAGCGCGAACGCGTCCTGGTCCTCGCGCGAGACCTCGTGCTCGGCGGCGACGTTCTCGGCCGTCACGCCCATGTGGACGTCGCACATCGCGCACCACAGGCCGTCGTGCACCATGGAGTCGACCGCCGTCGCGTCCCCCATCCGCGTGCCGGCGCGCATGTCCAGCAGGTGGGGCGCGCGCGACATGCTCTCCATGCCGCCGGCCACCACGACCTCGGCGTCGCCGGCGCGGATCGCCTGCACGGCCATCGCCACCGCGCGCAGGCCCGACCCGCACACCTGGTTGACCGTCGTGGCGGGCACCGACTCGGGCAGACCCGCGGCGAGCGCCGCCTGCCGCGCCGGGTTCTGGCCCAGCCCGGCCTGCAGGACGTTGCCCATCAGCACGTCGTCGACGCGCCCCGGGTCGACGCCCGCGCGCCGGACGGCCTCCTCGATGACGCGGGCGCCGAGCGCGGTCGCCGACACGGACGCGAGGCCGCCCATGAACGCGCCGATCGGCGTGCGGACCGCGCTCGCGATGACCACGTCACCCATGGGCGCCTCCCGGCGCCGGCGGCGCGGGCATGCTGCGGCGGGCCGGGGCCGCGATCAGGCCTGGAAGCTCTTCCCGCAGCCGCAGGCGGCGGAGGCGTTCGGGTTGTTGATGAGGAACCCGGCCCCCTGGAAGCCCTCCTCGTAGTCGAGCTGCACGCCGAGCAGGTAGGGGACGCTGAAGCGGTCGACGATCACGCGGACGTCGCCGTCCTCCACCACCTCGTCGCCCTCGGCGGGCGCGCTCAGCGAGAGGTCGTACTCGAATCCCGAGCAGCCGCCCGGCACGACCTGCACCCGCAGGCCGGCCTGGGGGTCAGCCTCGGCCGCGATGAGGCTGCGCAGCTTGTCCTTCGCCTCCGGGGTGAGCGTCAGCATCTCGACCTCGCATTCGGAACGCCGTGCCTCGTCGAGTGTGGCAAAGGCCCCGGACGCCCGCAACCTCGTTCGCCCGTTAACGACCCCCGGCGGTGTACCCTCGGCGCGTGGACCCGCACCGCACAGCGGCCCGGCGCCGCTCGCCGCTCGCGCGCGCGTTCGCCGACCGGCAGGGCGACCTGCGCACGCCCGTGCTCGCGGGCGCCGTGGTCGGCGTGGCCGTCCTGCTCACGCTGGGCATGTTCATCGCCCTGCTCGCCGCGGGGGCCGGCAGCCCGGGCGTGCTGGCCGCCTGGGTCACCGCGGCCTTCATCTTCATCAAGCTGCCCCTGCTCGGCGTGGTCTGGTGGATCCTCATCCGCCGCCGCGACGCGGAGGGGGGCGGCGGGTGGACCAGCCGCGAGTGCCGGGAGATCCTGGACTACCTGGAGGCCCAGGCGCGCGAGGCGGTCGGCAGGCCCGACGCCGCGGCGCGGCTCGCCTACTTCGCCCGGGAAGCGTGGCACGTGGCCGACACGGCGGCCGACACCGACACCCCCGCCGCCGTCGACACCGCCGTGCTCATCGAGGGGATGGCCGCCGAGGCCGGCGCGCCGGTGGAGCGCCCGGCCGGGCGGGGCGCACCGCGTCCCGCGGGGCCGGAGCCCGCCGCGTAGCGCGACCGCGGCGCGCGCCCTGCGTCGCCCGGCCCCCGGGCGGGTAGACAGGGCGCGTCAGCGCAACCCGACAAGGAGGCCGCGTGGGCACCGCACCACCTCCCGACGACGACTTCGACCCGCAGGTGGAGCAGCAGCGCGCCGAGCTCGAGCGGGGCCTGGAGGACGAGGGCTTCCGGACGGTCGACGGCGCGGGATCCGACGAGCCGCTCGACCCGGCCATGGTGCCGGTCATCGAGGGCGGCGGCGGGGTCGCGGAGGGCTTCGAGCAGTCGGAGGCCGAGCTCGTCGACAACGCCGAGCAGGGGCCGCTCGACGGGACCGAGCGCATCCTGGAGGACGCCGGCGAGCCCGAGGCCGAGGCGGCCCGGGGGACGTACGGCGACCCCGACCAGGAGCGCGTCCACGAGGGCGGCGAGAGCGAGCACGCCACCTGATCCGCCCGCGCCGGCCCCCGCGGGGGCCGGCGCGGGCGCGGCCTACCGCAGCCGCGACACCCAGTCGGGCGGCACCCGCCCGGCGGGACCGGGCACCGGCTGGTCGGGCGGGTGCTCGCGCGGCGGCGCGAGCGCCGGCCCGCGCACGTACCGCTCGTCGGCGTAGGACCAGAACCAGTCCTCGCCCGGCTCGAAGCTCTGCGCCACCGGGTGCCCGGTGGCCGCCGCGTGGGCGCTCGCGTGCCTCGACGGCGACGAGTCACAGCAGCCGACGTGCCCGCACTGCGCGCAGCGGCGCAGGTGGAACCACCAGCCCTCGCCCTCGCCGGCGAGGCACTCGGCGCAGCCGGGGCCGCTCGGCGGCACGTCGGGATCGATCCCCGGCACGGCGCTCATGACCCCTCCCCCGCGCCGCCCGGCGCGGCCGCCCGCAGCAGCTCCGTGAAGCGCTCCGCGTTGCGCAGGGCGTGGTCGCGGGCGTTGTTGTTGAACTGCAGCGCCCGCGCCGCGAGAACGGCTTGGCTATGCGGTTCGCACTCTTCGATGACCACAGCCGGGCCAATGCTGGACCAATCGAATCCATCCTTCGGCGTGAAGTGGTTGTGACTCATCTAATTCCTGGGGTTGGCTTCTCATGTTCAGCCCGCTGGCGATGGAGAGGCTATGAGCCCGAGGCTCCGCGATCTCCCGAATGATGAGCGAGCTCGCCTGTCGGCGGGCTTCGTTCTTAAACTACGTGCGCTCGTCGAGGACCATATGACGTCGCACGCTGTGGCCGCGAACGGCCCATCCCGTGGCGAGCGGCGGGCCGCGAAGAAGGCATCGCGGGCCGAGTTCTCCGACCTACTCGACGCCCTGAAGGCACTCGGGCTCTCGGAGCGCGAGGCGCGGGTCACGGCTCTCGCTGCCTATGAATCAGCGTCGCGCACTAACCCGCCGATCAGCGATATCGACAGCCTGCGGGTCGTCGCCGGTTCAGCATCCACGGCGATCCTGAACAGCCTCCATGCGGGCGGCTACCTCGACCTCGAAGAAGCCGTCGGGTACATGAAGGAACAGTCGCCCGATAACGCCGGACGAGCGATCGACGAGCGACGGCGAGCTGTCGCGACCGCGCGGAAGGAACGGGCTCAGCGCGACCGTCGGCTGCCAGGCTGAAGTCGCCGCCTATGCTCGCTGACCTGCCCGCCACGCCTCCATGCGCTCGCCCGCCGTGGAAACCTCGGCAGGCAGAGCGTGTCCGTAGAGCCGCAGCACGAGTGCCGCGTCGACGTGCCCGAGCAGTTCGGCGACGGCATGGACAGTGAGCCCCGCCGCAAGCCAGAACGTCGCGGCCGTGTGACGGAGGTCGTGCACGCGTAGCTCCGGTGCGCCCGGCCGCCTCGCGCACCCGCTCCCACGCCCGGCGATGCGAGCGCCAGAAGACTCGCCCCCCGACGCCCGAGCGCGGAGCGGCAATCCGATGGCGGCGCAGGCGAGAGGCGAGGTCCGGGCCGATAGGGACCTCGCGCGTTCGCCGGCTCTTGGGCTCCACGATCTCGCCAGAGCGGTCACGCGTGCCCTTCACGATGACAACGCCTCGCTCGTCGAGCCGGTCGCGATCGATGAGCGCTCGCACGACGGCCGACGGGGTGATGCCGCGCTCTCGTGCGCGGCGGTCCAGGTGCGAGACCTGGTCGGGCGTCAGCCGGTGCGTGAACTGATTGACCGGTTAACAGTGTACGACACCGGGCGGTCGGAGCGGTTTCTTCCGCCGTGAGTCCCCCACCGCACCGAGCCCGGGAGCGCGGGCGCTGTGATCCACCCCCCCTGCTCAAGACCCCATGGAGCGACCCCGTACTTGCGGGAAGCGCGCCGCTAGGCCGAGGGGGCCTAAGAGTCGAGAAACCCTATGGCGCGCCGACGAGCATGGCGCGCAGGGCAAGCGGCAACCCCGCGCCGGAAACGGCGGAGAGGTCGAAGTTCGAGTTGTTGAGGTAGTCCTCGACGAAGTCGTTGACCTGGATGGCCGTGACCGTCCGACCGGTCAGCGGGCACTCGATCTTTACGCTCCCGCCGTCGGGCGCGACCTTCTTGTCGTCGCTGATCACGAACTCGGCCTGCGCCTCGATCGCGCTGTGGATCAGGAAATTGTCGTCGGGGTCCCCGAGGCCGTAGTCCCTCACGTCACCAGCCGAGTACGGGGGCACGATGAACGGCGTGACAGCGAGGAGGGCGCGCCGGTACGTCTTGGCGTCGTCCGGCGACGCGCCCCAGATGTGGCCGCGCTCCAGGATCTTCCCCTCGACCTCGTCGAACAGCAGCGGGCACGCCGTCATGACGAACTCCGTCGGGGTGACGGCCGGCATGAACTCGTCCAGGATCGTACGAGCGTCCCCGGCGTTCTGGATGAGAGTCTCAACGGGCAGGCCCCCGGTGGACGCCCCGGGGATCTCCGCCGTGATCGCGTTCATCGCCTCCTGTTCCGCTCTCCCGATCAAGGCGTGGTACGCCGCGACGGCGCTGTAGGCGAGCACGGTCAGGAGCTGCCGCCGGCGGCCCCCCGGGGCCAGGAGTGCCGGCAGCAGCACGCTCGTGTCCATGACGACCAGCCGCACGCTTCGCCCTTCCTCTAGTCCTTGAAGATGTCCATCACCTGCTCCTCGGTGAGCTTCACAGCCGCCGTGCGCTGATCGAGGTCTGCGAGCTCGCTCGCCAGATCAAAGTTGCCCGTGAGCGTCCGCAAGAGCCCCGCGAGGGGGATTCGGAACGTCGGGCGTTCCCCGGCCGCCGGAAGCCGGACGTACGGGATCCGGTCCTCTGCGATCCACTGCGTGATCGTCCTCTGGCTGACACGAAGGAGATCAGCCGCCTCCTTCGTGGTCAGCAGCTGCGGACGCGAGCCGGTCAGCTGCGGCACCTTGGTCGCTCCTCCCATTCATGCGGCGCATCGTAGCGCTATGCGCGGATGCTTCGCTATGTGCGTTGTATTCGTTGTATGCGTTCGTATGCGTGTTTCTCGCAAGGTACCCGATTGCGCCCGGTCCACGCCAGTGGGCCGACGAAGGCTTAACCGTCCCGCATACCGGCCAAGAGCGGGCGGTCGCCGCGCCGCATCGCTGGATAGCGTCCTCGACTTCGTGGGCCAATCCTGGGCCAATACTGGCCCGAATTGCTGGCCCACGCGCCATTGTGCGCGGGCCAGCACCCGGGACGCCGTCAGTCCGAAACCCGTTCCTTTGCAGCGGAAATCAGCTCGCCGAACCGCTCCGCGTTGCGCAGGGCGTGGTCGCGGGCGTTGTTGTTGAAGACCACCGCCACCTCCTGGGCGCGCTCCGCCATCTCGAGCACCGGGTCGACCCACTCCTCGAGCTCCTGGTCCGAGTAGCGGTAGTCGAAGCGCTCCGCCACGGTGCGGCCGGTGTTCCACGAGGCCGCGTTGCGGCCGTGCAGCCGCACGTAGGCGAGCGCCGGGCTCGTGACCTCGACGATCGTGGGCATGACGTTCCTCGCATCGCTGCGCGGGGCGTCGACGCACACCCAGGCGGCGTCGTGCTCGCCGAGGAGCTCGGTGGTGACGGCCACCTCGGCGGGCTCGGCCCACGAGCGGTGGCGGAACTCCACCGCGGCCCGGGCCGGGCGCAGGCGGCCGAGGATGCGGGCGAGCTCGGCGCGCTGCTCGTCGCCGGCCACGACGAAGGGCGGCAGCTGGACCAGGATCGCGCCCAGCTTGTCGCCGAGCGGCCCGCAGGCCTCCAGCAGCGCGTCGATCACCGCGTCGCGCAGCTCGCGGCTCGGCCGGCGGATGCGCCCCCGGGAGTCGGCGCCGAAGGGCAGCTCGCGCAGGGGCGGCGGCAGCCGCGCCGGGTCGGACGGGTGCCCCGAGACGACCTGGTGGGCCTTCACGTGGAAGCGGAAGTTCTGGGGCGTGCGCTCGGCCCACGACGCGGTCGTGTCGACGGTCGGCAGGGCGTAGAAGGTCGCGTTGACCTCGACCATCGGGAACCGCGACGCGTAGTGGCGCAGGCGCCCCTCGGCGTCGTCCTTCACCTCGGCGGGGTACCAGCCCGCCTTGATGAACTCGGGGTCGGTCCACGAGGCCGTCCCCACCCGCACGTCGCGCCCGGACACGGGCGCCAGTGAATCACGCCGCGACGGCGCCCGCGACCACCTGGTTGCGCCCGCCGCGCTTGGCCTCGTAGAGCGCGCGGTCGGCGGCCTCGATCAGCAGCTCGGCCGAGCAGCCGCCCGACGTGGCGGCGACGCCCACGCTCACCGTGACCAGGCGCTCGGGCACGTCGGTGGCCTCGACGGCGGCGCGGATGCGCTCGGCCGCCCGCTCGGCGTCGGCCAGGCCGAGGCCCGGCATGATCACCGCCATCTCCTCCCCGCCGTAGCGGGCCGGGATGTCGGTGGCCCGGCAGGCGCCGGCGATCGCGCCCGCCACGGCGGACAGCGCCCCGTCGCCCGCCCGGTGGCCGAACGTGTCGTTGAACGACTTGAAGTGATCGATGTCGAACAGGCACAGCGCCACGCTCGAGGCGCCCTCGGCGCGGCCCACCTCGGCCAGCCGGCGCGCCAGCTCGGCGTCGAACGCCCGGCGGTTCGCCAGGCCGGTGAGGCCGTCGGTCAGGCTCTGGCGCTCCGCGGCGGCGGTGAGCTCGGCGCGCCATAGCGCGTTGCCCAGGTTGGCGGCGAGCGTCTCCAGGGCGCTCACCTCGCGCAGCCGGATGCGGTGGTGCACCCGGCCCGCGAGCAGCGGCCGCCGGCACTCGATCGCCCCCGCGGGCCGGCCGTCCACGTGCACCGGCACCACGACCACGCCGTCGTCGCCCGCCCGCGCCAGGCGGATGCCGTCGCGGGCGGGGCCCAGGCGCACGGCCGCGCGCCAGGCTGGCATGAGCGACGCCGCGGCGTCGCGCGCGATCGTCAGCATGGCGTCGCGCCCCGGCGCGGCGAGCAGGCCGCGCGCCGAGGCGTGGAGCACCGCCAGCCGCTCGGCGCGCACGCGCAGCTCGCGCTCCCCGGCGGCCGCGCCGGTGATGGCGGCGGCGAGGACGATCCAGAAGAAGGCCAGCCGCGAGAGGGACGCCGCGCTCCACAGGCGGCCGTCGTCGTGCCAGACCAGCGTGAGGAACACGAGAGAGGCGAGCGCCGCGGCCTTCAGGCCGGTGCGGGCCGAGTAGCCGAGGGCCGCCCACATCGCCGTGACGAGGAAGAGCCCGGCCACGGCGGCGCGCGAGCCCCCCGCCAGCGCGGTGAGCGCGCCCACCCAGGCCGCGTCGACGACGAGGCTCAGGTCGACCGCGAGGCGCAGGCGGCGCGGCCACCGCGCGGGGACGGCCCACAGCAGCACGTGGAGGGCGGCGGCCAGGGCGCACGCGAGCGTCGCCGTGAGGGCCGGCGCCGGGGCGTGGCCGGACGGCAGCAGCGCGACGCCCGCGGCCGCGGCGGCCCCGCCGGCGAGGCGGGCCGCGAGGATGCCGCCGTGGCGGTCCTCGAGCTGGTACCAGGGGCGGCGGTCGAGCTCGCCGTCGTAGGCGCGCCGGCCGGCCATCAGAACTCGATCACCTGGTCGTCGGCCGCGCCGCGGCCGCGCCAGGCCAGCTTCTTCCCCCCGTCGATGAACCGCTGCAGCAGGGCGTACGCCCCCGCGGCCACGAGCAGCAGGAGCGGGAACGCGACCGCGGCGGCCGCGCCCTCCGCCGCCAGCACGCGGCGCCACAGCGGCCGGTCGGCGGCGCGGCCGCCGGGGCGGCGGTCGCCGCGTCCCCGGCGGCGGCGCTCGCCGGCGCCCGACCCCCCCGGCCGGCCGCGGCCGGCGCGCGCCCCGGCGCGGCGCCGCCGCGGGAGGGGGCGCCCGGGGCCGCGGCCGGGGCGCGCACGGGCCCCGCGCCGGGCCGCGGGTCGGCGGGCGCGGGGGCCGGCGCGGGGGACGACGGCGCATCGCCGGCGCCGGGGGCGGCCGGCCCCGCCGGGGCCGGCGGCGCGCCGGCGGCCGTCCCGGCCTCGGCGACGGCCACCACCTCGATCGCGTCCACGGCGTCGGGGGCGCCCTCGCGGCTCCCGACGGCCACCAGCCGGTGCCTGCCCGGCGTCGGCGTCCACGACCCCGACAGGGCCGGGGCGTCGGCCGACCAGGCGTCGACCCCGTCGACCGCCATGGCCAGCCGCTCGGCGCGCTCGGCGACCACCCGCACGGCCACCGGCCGCCCGGCCACCAGGCGCGCGCCGTCGGCCGGCGCCACGATGCGGACGGCCGGCGCGTCGGCGTTGAGCACGGGCAGGCGCAGCTCGGTCGCCGTCGCGGCGGCGGGGGCGGCGAGCGCGAGCGCGGCGGCGGCCGCGGCCGTCAGCCGGCGGAGAGCGTGATCTCGGATCGGTACACCCCGCGCATCGCGGTGATTGGGACGACCAGGCTGAGCAGGGGGCTCTGGCGGTAGGTGCCGACGCCCCCGCCGGCCGCCGCCCGCATCAGCTCGGCCGGGCTCGCGGCGAGCACGCCGCCGGCGCCGGCCGCGACGCCGGACAGGTCGGAGCCGTCGGGGCTCCAGGGCGCGACGGGCGCGGCGCTCAGCGCGTCCTCCGGCAGCGTCTCGCCGGGGCGGCCGTCGAGCCGCCAGCGCGTGGCGGTGGCCGTGAGCGACCACCCGGGGGCTGCGCCGCCGGTGTCGACGACCTCGATCGGGCCGAGGGCCGCGCTCGTGACGGCGGGCGCGAGCCCCGTGAGGGCGACGGGCGGCAGGATCACCGAGGTCGGCCCCGAGACGGTGATGCCGCCCGTGGCCACCACGCGGGCGTGCTCCAGCGACAGGGCGTCCGCCGTGTCGTCGGGGCCCGCGCCCGTCGCGACGAGCCGCACGCGCACCGTCCCGCCGTTCCACTCCCCGGGCGTGAGGCCGATCGCCACGGGCTGCCAGGCGGGGCCCGCCCCGCTGACGGTGGCCCGGGTCGCCCAGCCGGCGCCGTCCCACAGACGGACGTCGAACGGCTCCCCGGTCGTGCGCGCGGCGAGCTCGAGGGTGTGCGTGCTGCCGCGCGGGACGCCCGACGCGCGGATCTCGGCGTCGGCGCGGTGGTCCTGCGGCGTGATCGTGAGCGCCACCTCGTCGGCGCCGAAGCCGATGCCGGTCACGAGGCTCAGGGCCGACTCGATGCGGACGTCGATGCGCACGTGGTACGTGTGGCCGTGCGCGATCGCGTCCGCGCCGAGCCCGGTGGCCGACTGCGTCGTCCAGCCCTCGTCGGCGGCGCGCACGCCGCCGAGCAGCACGCGCTCGCCGGGCGCGGTCTCGTCGACCAGCACGGCCGTCCATCGCACCGTCACCAGGTTGAGGAGCCCGTTGACGTCGACGAGGCGGTCCATGGAGAAGGCGACGGCCGCCGGGGCGCCGCCGGTCCAGGTGAAGCTCGGGCTGCGCCAGCTCGTGCGGCACTCCCCCAGCAGGCCCAGCAGGTTGAGCAGGGCGGCGTAGCCCGCCCGCAGCGAGCCGCCGTGGTCGCCGGTGTGGCCGGAGGAGATGGTGCACAGACCGATCGCCTGGTCGGCGGCGGTCCAGCCGCCCATGCCGCCGTCGAAGCCCCCGCCGGACGGGTGCACCGACGGCGCGAGCATCCCGGCGTCGGTCTCCGCGAGGGTCGCCGCGGCGTCGCCGTCGCCGGCGTCGCCGGCCGCCGCCAGCCCGCTGAGCGCGCCGTGCGCCACGGGCCCCGGCGTCGTGGCCGGGACGGTCGTCGTGCCGTGCCCCGCCGCCGCGCCCGCCCACGCGGCGAGCGCGGCCAGGGCGCCGGCCAGGATGGCCGCCGGCCGCCGCGTCACCGGGCCGCGGGGGTCACGTGGACGACCACGGGGACGACCGACTCGTAGGCGACCGACACGGCCGCCGCCGCGTCGCCGCCGCCACGCGCCGCGACCGCGCCGCGCAGGGTGCCCGCCGGGGTGCCGGCGGGCGGGGCCGCCACGGCGGTCACGGCGACGCTCTGGCGGGCGGGCACCCGCACCGTGCCGGGCACGCGCAGCCACGACGCGCGCGCGACGAGCGCGAGCCTGCGGGGCGCGTCCGACGCGTTGGCCACCCGCAACGCCACCTCGGCCCGGCCGCCGGCCGCCACGCGGGCCGTCGCGGCGGCCGAGTGCGAGCCGGCCACGATCGCGAACGGGGCCGAGCGGGGCGGCGCCCCGGGGGCGGCGGCCATGGCCGAGCCGGGCCCCGCGGGGTGGGTCGGGGCGGCCGCCGCCCCGCCGCCCGGCGCCGCCGGCGCGGCGCACCCGGCCGCGGCGACGGCGGCCGCGACCACGAGGGGGCAGCCGCGCCACCTCACGAGACCGTCACCACCAGCGTCGTGGTGTAGACGGCGCTCGGTGCGTCGGCGGGCACCGTGACGCGCACGACGGGCGTCACCTCCAGCCGCCCCGTCCCCGAGCCCGGCGGCGCGGCGAGGATCGCGCGCGCGGCGGAGAGGTCGCCGGGGCGGCCGGTCTCCACGCCGAGGGCGGCCGGGCCCGCCGGGCGCCGCGGCACCAGCTCGAGGGGCGCGCCGAGCGGCCGCCCCAGCGGGTCCTCGGGCGGGTCCGCCTGCGCGACCAGCGTCCAGCCCGGGGCGCCCGGCCGCGTGTCGGTGACGCCGATCGGCCCGAGCGCGGCGCGCACGGCGACGGGCCGGCCGTCGACCACGATGGGCGGCAGCTCCACGACCGACGGCGCGTCGACCGTCAGGCCGCCGCCCTCCAGCGCGACCCCGGCGCGCGACTGCACCGCCCAGGCGGGCGCCGCGGCGGCCGCGACGGCGAGGGCGCAGCCGAGCAGCTCACGCCGCACGGCGCCTCCGCAGGCCGACGCCCGCGCCGGTCAGCGCGACCGCGCCCAGGGCGAGCCCCCCGGCGCCCCACAGCCGGGCGCCGCCCACGTGCACGCCGGCCGCGGCGGTCGCCGGCGGCTCGCCGTGGATGCGCACCTCGACCCGGTAGTCGCCCGGGGACCATCGCGGCAGGGGCAGCTCGAGCCCCACCGGCCGCACGTCGCCCGGCAGCAGGGTGCCGAGGTCGAGCGGCCGGGTGGCGAGGGTGCGCCCGCCCTCCACCAGCGCCACCTCGCCGCGCAGCCGCTCGTGGACCATGTTGCCGGCGTTGCGCACCCCGAAGCGCACCCCCGCGCGGCCGCCGAGCCCCAGCGCGCCCGACAGCCCGCCGCGGCCGGTCACCTCGGCCGCCAGGCCGTCGACCGCCACCGCGCCCACCCGGGCGCCCTCCACCGTGACGTAGACCCGCAGGCCCACCCGCTCGACCACGCGCACGGCCACGCCGCCCGCCTGCGCCGTGCCGGCGGCCGAGGCCGACTGCACCACAAGCCCGCCGGCGTGGTCGCCGGGCCGCGCGTCGGCGGGCACCCGCACGCGCAGCGGCACGACCCTGCGCTCGCGGGGGGCCAGTCGCAGCCGCCCGGTGGGCGCGTCGATCCAGGCGCCGACCCCGGTCGCCGCCTCGCCGGCGCCCGCCAGCGTGAAGACGCCGTCGGCCGTCGTGGTCGCGTCGGCCGTCGAGAGGTCGACCGCCTGCGGCTCGTCGGTCAGGTTCAGCACCACGGCGTCGGCGGACGCGACCGTGCCGGGCGCCGCCCGCAGCACGATCCAGCTGCCATCGGGCGCGAGCGGGCGCACCCCCACCAGCGAGCCGGTCGCGGCCGCCGCCTCGCCCGCCAGCGCGCCGAGCAGCGCGAGCACGACCAGGAGCGTCCTCACGAGATCGTCAGGGTCAGGGTCGTCGCGTAGGGCGCGCCCGCGTGGGAGGCCATCGCGTCGGCGGGGATGGTCACGTCGAGCCGGGGCGTGAAGGTGAAGGCGCCGCGGTGCGGGCCGGGCGCGGCGAGCACCGCCACGTCGGTCTGGCCCGGCCCGGTCGGGGCCGTGAAGGCCGCGCCCGTGGCGCCGGCGATGCCGGTCGCCGGGTCGGCCCCCGCGCCGGCGGCGACCGGCCCGGTGGTGATGGCGATCGCCGACGACGGGATCACCCTCGCCGGCGTCCCGGGCGAGACCAGGTCGGTCGCCGTCGCCACGACGCTCCAGGGCGCCCCGGTGCCGCGGGCGTCGACCACGGTCCACGGGCTCGCCGGGGTCGTGGGCAGCACCTGCTCCGCGCCGGTCAGCGCCGCGGCCAGCGGCTGGAAGTCGGAGGCCGCGAGCGACAGCGATCCCGCCGTGATCGTCACCTCGGCGCCCGACGTGGCGGGGTGGGCGGCCGGCGCGCCGAGCGCGAGCGCCAGCGCCGCGCCGATCCCGACCAACGCCCACACCCGCGGGCAGGCCGTCATCGTGGTCGCCATCTCTCCCCCGTCCAGTTCGTTTCCATTCCATGTATCGATCGCCGGCGACGGGAGTTGAGGCTCCGTAGAGGAACCTCGTCGGCAAATTGCGGCCGAAACCGCTAGATCCAGCGACGCTCCCGCGCGAGCAGCAGCGCCTGGGACTGCCCGGAGACGCCCAGCTTGCGGTACACGTGGTGCAGGTGGTTGTGCACGGTCGAGGGCGAGCAGCCGAGCTCCCGGGCCACCTGCTTGGCGGCGGCCCCCCTGCCCAGCAGCCGCAGCACCTCGACCTCGCGGTCGGTCAGGCCCGGCGGGCGGCGCAGCGGCTCGCTCTCGGGCGAGGCGATGAGGAGCGCCTCGAGGGCGTCGGAGCCCAGCCCGCAGGCCGCCGCCGACGCCGGCAGCGACGCGATCGCCGCCTCGTCGCCCGCCGCGGCGTGGACGGCCACGTCGGCCAGCCAGACGGCCCGGGCGACCGGGTCGTCGGGCGGCGCGGCGTCGTGGTGGTGCTCCATCGAGGCGCAGAGCTCGTCGGGCAGGCCCCAGCGCCGGGCGATCCAGGCGCCCACGCGCGTGTGGTCCGTGCCGAACGCCTCGCGCTCGTCGGCGACCGAGGCGAGGCCGTCGGCCACCACGCCGAGCTCCTCCGCCACCCGGGCGAGGATCGGCTTGCCGAGGTCGTGCAGCAGGCCGGCCAGGTGCGCGTGCGTCGCCAGCGCCCCGGGCGCCTGGCGCACGAGCGCGGCCGCCATGGTGGCGACGTCGTCGCAGTGGCGCAGCAGCGCGAGGCGCGGGGCGCCGTAGGCGGGCATCGCGCCCTCGAGCAGCCGGTAGGTGGCCGCCGACAGCAGCAGAGCGCGCAGCGTGCGGTCGCCCAGGCGCACGAGCGCCGCCTCGAGCGTATCGGCGCCCTCGCCGAAGTGCGCCGAGTTGGCGAGGCGCAGCACCTGGGCGGCGAGCTCGGGGCTCTGCCCCACCCGGGCCGCCAGCCGGCGCGCCGACGGCGCCCCGGCGTCGAGCAGCTCGAGCACGCCGGCGACGACCGGCGAGGGCGCGGCCAGGTGGTCGGCCGCCTCGGCGACCAGGCGCGCGGTGACCCGGGCGGCGCCGCGGCCGTGGGGCGGGGCGGTCGTGCTCATGCCGTCTCCTCCGAGGTGGTGCGCGGGCCGGGGCCCAGCTCGCCGCGCCCGGCGAGCGCGCGCAGGTGGCCGACCACGGCCGGGTCGAGCTCGTCGCCTGCGCGCCGGCCGAGCTCGTCGAGCGCCTCGCCGATCGGCACCGCCGGGCGGCCGGGGCCGCCGCTCACCAGGCGGTCGAAGGCGTCCGCGACGGCGATGATGCGCGACTCCAGCGGGATCTCGCCGCCGCGCAGCCCCATGGGGTGCCCGCGCCCGTCCATGCGCTCGTGGTGGTGGAGCACCCAGGCGGCGAGCCCGGCGAGGTGGCTGCCCGCGAGCATGCGCTGGCCGATCTCGGGGTGGCGCGACAGCTCGGCGGCCTGCGCCTCGGTGAGCGGTCCTTCGGCGGCGACCACGTCGTCGCTCACGCCGATCTTGCCGACGTCGTGCAGCAGGCCGGCCACGCGCACGCGCTCGGCGTGCTCGGGGCCGAGGCCGGCCTCGGCGGCGAGCAGGGCCGCCACGCGGCCCACGTTCTCGGAGTGGTGGCGCGTCGCGGGGTGACGCGCATCGACCGACGCCGCCAGCGAGACCACGGTCGCGAGCACCGCGCCGTCGTCGGCCCCGCGGTCCTCCTCCTCGCGCCGCAGGATCTCGGCCGTGTCGGTGTGGAACAGGAAGGTGCGGTCGCCGCCGTGCTCGCGCGCCCAGGCCAGGGCGCTGCGCGCGTTGTCGACCAGGCCGTCGGGGCGGCCGGCGTGGCTCGGGAAGCTGGCCACGCCAACGGAGAGCGTGAAGGCGCCGGCGAGCTCGGGCACGTCGCCGAGCGACGCGCGCAGGCGCTCGCAGACGCGCAGCGCGTCCAGGCCCTCCACCTCGGGCAGGATCGCGGCCAGCTCGTCCGCGTCCAGGCGGCAGCCGACGTCCATGGCCCGCAGCCGCCCGGCCACGTGCCGCGCCAGGGCCTCGATGGCGGTCTCGGCGGCGGTGCTGCGGCCCTCGGCCCGCAGGTCGTCGAGGCCGTCGAGCTGCATGATCGCGACGCTCAGGGGGACGCCCGCGCGCAGCGCGCGCTGGCACTCCTGATCGATCCGGCTCGCGAAGTAGCGCGCGTTGAAGAAGCGGGTGAGCGGGTCGATGGTCCCGAGCTCGCGCACCTCCTGCTGCAGCACCGAGACGGTGAGCGACGCGGCGGCCTGGGCGGCCAGCTCCTCGAGCGCGGCGACGTCGGCGGCGGCGTACGGGCGGTCCGAACGCGAGAACACCGCGAGCACGCCGAGCCCGGCCCCCTCGCCCACGCCCGCCAGCGCCACCGTGGCGAGGCCGCCCTCGCGCAGCGCGCCGCCGTCGGGCACCGGCCCGGTCCACGAGCGGCCCAGGGCGAGGTCGCCGCGCAGGCGCGGCGGCACCAGCGCCGCCAGCTCGGCCGGCGGGAGCGGCTCGAGGCCGTCGTAGGCGGCGACCTCCGGCTCGGGCGCGCCGGCCGCCAGGAGCGCGGCGGCGGGCGCGCCGAGCAGCGCGCGCGCTCGGCCAGCACCCGGGTCACCGCCTCGCGCGGCTCGGCGGCGGCGCGCACGGCCGCCGTGGCGGCCTCCAGGCGCTGCGTGCGGCCGCGCTCGTCGGCGCGCTCACGCTCGGCCGCGGCGCCCTCGAGGGCGGCGGCGGCGACGGCGGCGACCACGCGCAGCGCGGCCTCGGCCGCCGGGTCCTCGCCCGGCCCCCAGACCTCGATCCGCCCCACCGGGCCGCGACGCCCACGCAGGTCGGCGCCGACGACGCCCGAGCGGCCCCGCTCGTCGCCCGAGGCGGCGAGCGGGGCCGGCCCGCCGGCGGCGGGCGGGCCGAGCAGCCTGCCGCCGCGCGCGCCGGTCGCGGCCAGCGCGGCGTCGAGCGCCGCGGCGCCCAGCCGATCGGGCCGGCGCTCGCCGGACAGCCGGTCGATGATCTCCGCCAGCCGCTCCGGGCTGACGACGCTCCACGCGCCCCGCTTCCATGCGGACAAATCGGGCCTCCCCCGCAGTCGGTCGGGGTCGACATCGGCCCGGCGGGGGATCGAATCAAGCCCCGGGCGACCCGGGGGTCGCGACGCGACGGCGCCGCGCGGGCGTCAGCCCAGCCGGCGCAGCTCCTCGTCCAGCCTGCGCTGGTCCTCGGGGCTGAGCGGCGGCGGCGGGGCGACCTCGCGGCGCGGACGCGACCAGGTGCGCGCGATGATCGGGATCGCCAGCAGGCCCGCCAGCACGGCGAGCCCCGGGACCACCCACGCGACGAGGTCGAAGCCCGACTTGGGGGGCGTCGCGAGCACCCCCTTGCCGAACTCGTCGACGAGGCCGTCGATGATGCGCTGCTTGTCCCACCCCTGGTCGATGCGGGTGGCGATGTACTCCTTCATGTCCTGCGCGACCGGCGCGCTCGAGACGTCCAGCGGCGTGTTGCAGGTCGGGCAGCGGACCTCCTTGGCGACGTCGCGCACGGTCAGCCCGAGCGCGGCCGCGGGCAGCGCCATGAGCGCGATCAGCGCCAGCGCGACGAGCCGCCGCACGGTCACCGGGCGGCGGCCTGGAGCTGGCCGACGGCGTTGGTGATCTGGGCCTCGTCCAGCACCGGCCCGGACACCTTGAGCGCGATCCGGCCCTGCGGGTCGATCACGAACGTCTCCGGCAGGGCGGGCACCTGGAAGGCCTTGCGGGCGTCGTCCTCGCCGTCGCGCAGCGACGGGTAGGTGAGGCCGTTGTCCCGCGCGAAGCCGAGCGCCTTCTCGCGCACGTCCTGCACGTCCACGCCGAGCACCAGGACCTCCTCGGCCGGGCGGTAGCGCGACGCGATGCGCTCGAGCACCGGCGCCTCGGCCTTGCACGGCTCGCACCACGAGGCCCAGAAGTTGAGGACGACCGTCCGTCCGCGCAGGTCCTCCAGCGAGACCTCCGACCCCACCGGGCCCACGCCGTCGCCCGCGATGAGCACCGGCAGGGTGAGGCCCGGCGCCTCGGGGCGCTCGCCCTCGTCGAGGGCGTCCTGGATCGAGGTGCCGATGTCGCGGTTGACCAGCCCGATCACCAGCAGCGCGATGACGGCGAGCACGACCACGCCGCCCACGGCGGCGCCGATCGCCCGCCGCCGGTCCCAGCCGCCCCCCTCGGGCGGCGCCTCCTGCTCGTCGTGCTCCACCCCCGCAGCGTAGCGGTCTAGCGACCCTCGCCGGGGGCGTCGGCCGGGTCGTCGTCGCGCGCGCGGCCGCGCTCGCGCTCGGCGCGCCGGGCGATGGACGCCTCCACCCGCTCGATGACCCACTCCGGCACGGGGCCGCTGAGCTCCGCGTCCAGGTCCGGCCACCGCTCGCGACGGGGGGCGGCCCCGCCCGCGACGGGGGCCCCGGGCGGCTCCGGCGCCCCGGGCTCGGCCGGCGCGGCCGGATCGGCCTCGGCCGACGGGTCAGCGTCGGCGTCGGCGTCGGCGTCCGCCGGATCGTCCTCGCCCCGCGGGGGCGCGTCGAGCGGCGTCGGCACGGGCGGCTCCCCGGCGACCGCGCCGGCGTCGGGCCGCCCCGCCGGGCGCTCCTCCGCGACGAGCTTGCCGTCGTGCAGCACCTGGATGCGCCACGCGTCGGCGCCCTCGCCGTAGATCACCTCGAGCCGCGCGCGCTCGAGCTCCGCGCTCTCGCGGGCGTCCGACTCGGAGCGGTGCTCCGAGATCACGCTGCGCTGGGACGCGGCCTGCCCGGAGACACCGACGACCACGACCTCGTATCGACGGCGACGGCGCACCACGACGTCTTCTACCCGGGCGGCCCGGCCCCTCCCGCTAGCGACGGTCCAGCGCGACCGACCCGGCCGGGTCGCCGCCCAGCTCGGCGTACAGGAGCGTCGTGTTGCGCAGCCAGTTGGAGTTGAGGTTCGTGGGGTCGTTGCCCGCGCCCACCGGCGCGTAGCGCGACTGGATCTGCTGCAGGGTGACGAGGCCGTCGTCGAGGTAGCCGCGGCGCAGCCCGCGGGCCACGGTCGCGATGTTCTGCTCCCAGCTCGCGAACGCCTGGTGGGGGCCCCAGCCGAAGGCGTTGTTGCGCGCCCGCGCGCCCGGGTCGGCGCCCAGCGAGCTCTCCGCCCGGGCGATCGCCACGAGCGCCCGCGGGTCGATGCCGTTGCGCTCGCCCTCGCGCACGAAGACCTCGCCCAGGCCCACCAGCGGCGCGCCGGGGTTCTTGCGCGCCATCCAGGCGTCCAGCTGGGCGCCGGTCACGCCGGACGCCCCCGGGGCGGTGGCCGCGGCGATCGTCCCGGCCGGGGCGGTCGCGCCGGCGGGGGTCGCGCCAATTGGCGTCGACCTCGTGCGCCAATCGGCGCCGACCCCGGGGACGCCCCCCGAGGCGGCCGCCTGCGCGCCCGAGAGCGCCGCGGCGAAGCCGCCGGCGGCGGGCGCCGGCGACGGCGGCGCGCCACCGCTCGCGGGCACGGCGGCGCCGGTGATCTGCCGGATGCGGGCGAGGGTGCCCGCCAGCCCGGATGCCGCCTCGATCGTCACACCGCGCCCATCGGCCGCCTCGGGGGCCGCCTTGAGCGCGCGCCGGCTACCCCAGCAGCTCGCGGACGGCGCGCACGGGGTCGTCGGCGAGCATGAGCGCCTCGCCGACCAGGATGGCGTCCACGCCGGCCCGCTCGAGGCGCTCCACGTCCTCGGTGGCGCTGATCCCCGACTCGGCCACCACCACCGTCCCGGCCGGCACGTCGGCCAGCAGGCGGAACGAGGTGTCGAGGTCGACCTCCAGCGAGTGCAGGTCGCGGTTGTTGATGCCGATCACCTCGGCGCCCGCCTCGACCGCCGTCGCCACCTCGCGTTCGTCGTGCACCTCCACCAGGCTGTCCATGCCGAGCTCGGAGGCCCCGGCGATCAGCGCGGCCAGGCGCTCGGCGTCGAGCGCGGCCACGATCAGCAGCACGGCGTCGGCGCCGGCGACCCGCGCCTCCAGCAGCTGATACTCGTCGACGACGAAGTCCTTGCGCAGCAGCGGCAGCTCGCAGGCGCCGCGGGCCTCGGCGAGGTCGTCGAGGCTGCCGCCGAACCAGTTGGGCTCGGTCAGCACCGAGACCGCCCGGGCGCCGGCGCGCTGGTATGCCGACACCACGTCGGTCACGCTGGCCTCGGGCCGGATCGGCCCGCGGGAGGGGCTCGAGCGCTTCATCTCGGCGATCAGCGAGATGCCCTCCGCGATGAGCGCCTCGGAGAAGGGGCGTCCGCGGCGGGCGGGCCCGAGCTGCTCGCGCAGCGCCTCGGCGGGGCGCTCGCGCTTGCGCGTCGCCAGGTCCGCCTGCGTCCGCTCCACGACGGTCTCGAGGAAGGTCGGCATTGCGCTCCGAACCCTACGCGGCCGCGCCCAGCCGCCGCGTGGCGGCGACGAACGCGTCCAGGCGGTCGCGGGCCGCCCCCTCGTCGATGCTCGCCTCGGCCAGCGCCATGGCGGGCTCCAGGCCGTCGGCGACGCCGGCCAGCCAGATCGCGGCGGCGGCGTTCAGCACCACCACGTCGCGCGCGGGCCCGCGCCGCCCGCCGAGCACCCCGCGCAGCACCTCGGCGTTGTGGGCGGGGTCGCCGCCGGCCAGCTCGCCGTCCGCGGGGGCCGTCACGCCGAGGGCGGCCGGGTCGATCGTCGAGCGGCGCACCTCGCCGTCGTCGACCGCCACCACGTCGGTGACCGCCGCGGAGCTGACCTCGTCCATGCCGTCGCGCCCGCGCACCAGCAGGGCGCGCTCGCAGCCCAGCACGGCGAGGGCCTGGCCCATCCGCTCGAGGTAGGCGGCGTCGCTCACGCCGAGCAGCTGGCGCGGCGCGCCCGCCGGGTTGGTGAGCGGGCCGAGCAGGTTGAAGATGGTCCGCACGCCGAGCGCCCGCCGCACCGGCACGATGTGCCGGAAGGCCGGGTGGTGCGACGGCGCGAACATGAACCCGAGGCCGGTCTCGTCCAGGCAGCGGGCGACCTCGTCCGGGCCCAGGTCGATGCGCGCGCCGAGCGCCTCCAGCACGTCGGCGCTGCCGCACTTCGAGGTGGCCGAGCGATTGCCGTGCTTGGCCACCGCCACGCCGGCCCCGGCGACGACGAAGGTCGAGGTGGTCGAGATGTTGAAGGTCGGCCGCCCGCCGCCGGTGCCGCAGGTGTCGATGAACGCGCCGGACGGCGGCGCCACCCGCTCGGCCCGGGCCCGGACGGTGGCCGCCAGGCCGGCGAGCTCCTCGGCGGTCTCCCCCTTCGCCCGCAGGGCGATCAGGAACGCCGCGGTCTGCGCGTCGCCGGCCTCGCCGGACAGGATGGCGTCGAGCGCCTCCGACGCGCCCTCGCGGCCGAGGTCCTCGCCGTCGAGCATCCGGTCGATGGCACGGGAGATCACGGGGCTGGGCACGGCGGCAATCTACGCGCTGAACGCGAGGAAGTTCGAGAGCATGGCGCGGCCCGCGCCGGTGAGGATCGACTCCGGGTGGAACTGGACGCCCTCGACCGGCAGCGAGCGGTGTCGCAGCCCCATGATGGCCCCGTCGTCGGCGCGCGCGGTCACCATGAGCTCCTCGGCGCCGGCCGGATCGACCACCAGGGAGTGGTAGCGCGTCGCGGTGATCGGGCTCGGCAGGCCCGCGAAGACCGCGGCGCCGTCGTGGTGGATCTCGCTCGTCTTGCCGTGCACCGGCTCGCGCCCGCGCACCACCTCGCCGCCGAACGCCCGCCCGATCGCCTGGTGGCCGAGGCAGACGCCGAGGATCGGCACCCGGCCGGCCAGCCCGCGGATCGCCTCCACCGAGATCCCCGCCTCGTCGGGGGTCTTCGGGCCGGGCGAGATCACGAGGTGGGTCGGCGCGAGCGCCGCCACGCCGGCCACGTCGATGGCGTCGTTGCGGTGCACGAGCACCTCGGCCCCCAGCTCGCCCAGGTACTGGACCAGGTTGTAGGTGAACGAGTCGTAGTTGTCGATCAGGACGACGCGCGCCACGGTTCCGCCTACCAGTCCGCCTGACCCGCGGCCACCTCGATCGCCCGGAAGAGCGCGGCCGCCTTGTTCTGGGTCTCCTCGTACTCGGTGGCCGGCACCGAGTCGGCCACGATGCCGGCGCCCGCCTGCACGTGGGCCATGCCGTCCTTGCAGACGATCGTCCGGATGGTGATGCAGGTGTCCATGTCGCCGTCCCAGCCGAGCCAGCCCACCGCGCCGCCGTAGGGGCCGCGCTTGGTCGGCTCGAGCTCGTCGATGATCTCCATCGCCCGCACCTTCGGGGCACCCGACAGCGTGCCGGCGGGGAAGGTCGCCCGCAGGGCGTCGGAGGCGCGCCGCCCGGCGGCGAGCCGCCCGGTCACCGAGCTCTCGATGTGCATCACGTGGCTGTAGCGGCGGACGTCCATCAGGTCGGTCACCTGCACCGTGCCGATCTCCGACACGCGGCCGAGGTCGTTGCGGCCGAGGTCGACCAGCATGACGTGCTCCGCGCGCTCCTTCGGGTCGGCCAGCAACTCCTCGGCGAGCGCCTCGTCCTCCTCCTCCGTGGCCCCGCGCGGCCTGCTTCCGGCGATCGGGTGCATCTCGACGTGGCCGCCGGCCACCTTCACGAGCATCTCCGGCGACGAGCCGACCAGGGTCACCTCGCCGGTCTCGAGGAAGAACATGTACGGCGAGGGGTTGACCGTGCGGAGCCCCCGGTAGACCGCGAACGGGTCGAGGGTCATCGGTGCCGAGAAGCGCTGGGAGGGGACGATCTGGAAGGCGTCGCCGGCGTAGATGTACTCGCGCGCCCGCTCCACGCCGGCCTCGAACCGCTCGCGGCTGAGGTTGCTCGCCACCGGCCCGAGCACCGGCTCCCCCTCGCGGTCGGCCGGCCGCGGCAGCGGGCCCGAAAGGCGCCCCTTGAGCTCGGCGACCGTGGCGACGGTGCGCCAGTAGGCGGCCTCGACGTCGCCGTCGGGCTCGATCGGGCAGGGCGCGACGATCGACAGCGAGCGGCGCAGGTGGTCGAACACGACGACCGGGCCGGTGATCATGGCCGTGAGGTCCGGCACGCCGAGGTCGTCGGCGGGCACGTCGGGCAGGCGCTCGACGGTGCGCACGAGGTCGTAGCCGAAGAAGCCGACCGCGCCGCCCCAGAAGGCGAGCGGCTCCGGCGGCGGCGCCATGCCGACCCCGCGCACGACGTCCTCGACCGCGCCGAAGGGGTCGGCCGCGTCCAGCTCGCGCGTGCCGGCCTCGTCGGTCACGGTCAGCCGGCCGCCGGCGCCGCGCACGACGGCCTGGGGACGGACGCCGATCATCGAGTAGCGGCCGAGCCGGCCGTGCTCGACGGACTCCAACAGGAAGGCGGGGCCGCCGTCGCGCAGCTTGAGGTAGGCGCTGACCGGCGTCTCGCAGTCGGCGATGTAGGTGTGCACGAGCGGCGCCTGGCCGTGGGCGCCCGCCATCGCGCGGACGGCCTCGATGCCCGGCGTGACCTCCAGGCTCGAGCCGCGGCGCGGCGGGACCTCGAGCCGCAGCCGCGTCACCCCGGCCTCCGGCGCGAGGCGAGCTCGGCGGCGACCTCCTCGAACCGCACGCCCGCGGCGCTCCACAGCACGGCCAGGTGGTAGAGCAGGTCGGCGCTCTCGTAGACCACCTGCCCGCGCTCGCGGCCCTTCGCCGCGATCACGACCTCCGTGGCCTCCTCGCCCACCTTCTTGCAGACGGTGTCGATGCCCTTGGCGAGCAGCCGCGCGGTGTACGAGGCGCCCGGGTCGGCGGCGGCGGCGCGCTCGGCCACCGTCCGCTCGAGGTCGGCGACCGCCGCGAACGGCTCGTCGCCCGGCGCGTCGTCGAGCGGCACGTGGAAGCAGGTCGGCTCGCCGGTGTGGCAGGCGACGCCCGTCTGGTCGACGCGCACGACGATCGCGTCGCCGTCGCAGTCGAGCGCCACCGAGCGCACGGCCTGCGTGTTGCCGCTCGTCGCGCCCTTGTGCCACAGCTCCTGCCGCGAGCGGCTCCAGAACCACGTCTCGCGGCGCTCGAGGGTGCGCGCGAGCGACTCGCGGTTCATCCAGGCGAGCGTCAGCACCCGCCCGTCGGTCGCGTCCTGCACGATCGCGGGCACGAGCCCGTCCTCGCCGAAGCGCACCCGCTCGAGGAGCCCGGCCGCGTCGGCCGGCGCGCCCACCTCAGCCGTCCCCGTTGAGGGCGGCGAGCTCGGCCATCACCTCGACGGCCGACGAGGTGCCGACGCGCGAGGCGCCGGCGCCGATCATGGCCTGGACCGCCTCGAGCGTGCGCACGCCGCCGGACGCCTTGACGCCCACCCGCTCGGGCAGCGCGTCGCGCATCAGCTCCACGTCGTGCACGGTCGCCTGCGTGCCGACCCCGGTGCACGTCTTCGCGAAGTCCGCGCCCACGTCGTCGACGATCTTGCAGGCCAGGCGCTTCACCTTGTCGTTGAGCAGCGGCGCCTCGATGATGATCTTCACCAGCACGTCGCCGCGCGCGTTGTTGGCCGCCCGGCCGCGCACCGCCCGCATCACCCGCACGAGGTCGTCGCGCACCGCACGGAAGTCACCCGTCAGCATGGTCCGGTAGTCCATGACCACGTCGAGCTCGTCGGCGCCCTCGGCGACCGCGATGTCGGCCTCCTGGGCGCGGTCGGCGGTGCTCGACGCGCCGCCGGGGAAGTCGATCACCGCGCACGTCTTGACGTCGCACCCGCGCAGCAGGTCGGCCATCAGCGGCACGAACCGGGGGTGCGAGCACAGCGCCGCGAAGTGGTGCTCGCGCGCCTGGTCGCACGCCCGTTCCACGTCCTCGGCCGTGACATCCGGCGCGAGCAACGTGTGATCGAGCGTCTTGGTGAGGTCCTCGGCCCGCATCAGGAGCGCGCGGGACGTGGCGTCCTGCTCATTGGGCCGAGTATAGCGACGCCCCCGGTGGCCCCCCGTGCCTGAGCTGCCCGAGCTGCAGGCGCTCGCCGAGGGGCTGACCTCCGCGCTGGCCGGCCGGGTCGTGGAGGGCGCGCGCGTGCACCAGCCGGCCACGCTGAAGACCGCCGACCCCCCGCTGGAGGCCCTCGTCGGCCGGCGCGTCGCCGGCGTGCGGCGGCGCGGCAAGATCCTGATCGTGGAGCACGAGGACGGGCCGGCCCTCGTCATCCACCTGATGCAGGCCGGGCGGCTGGGGCTGGCGGCGGCGGGCGCCGGCCGGCCGGGCCGCACGGCGGCGCTCGACCTCGACGTGGGCGGCGGCGAGACCCTGCGCCTGCGCGAGCTCTCCACCCACCGGCGCGCGTCGGCGCACCTGCTCGACGCGGCGGGGCTCGCCGCCCACCGCCCGCTGGCGCGCCTCGGCCCCGAGCCGATCGGGCTCGGGGCCGACGGCTGGCGCGCCGCCCTGGGCGGGCCGGGCGCGCTGCTCCACACCGCGCTGCGCGACGGCCGTCGGGTGGCCGGCATCGGGCGCGCCTACGCCTCGGACATCATGTGGGCCGCCCGCCTCGCGCCCTTCGGCCGGGCCGGCGACCTCGGCGACGACGAGCTCGCCCGGCTCGCCCGCGCCGCCGACGCCGTGCTGACCCAGGCGCTCGAGCGCGCCCGCGAGCGCATCACCACCGACCTGCCCAACCGGGAGGCCCGGCTGACCGCGGTCCACGGCCACCACGGCGAGCCCTGCCTGCGCTGCGGCACCCTCCTCGAGCGCGTCAGCTTCGCCGAGTACGAGCTCGTCTACTGCCCCGCCTGCCAGACCGGCGGCCGCAGGTACCGCGACCGCCGCCTGAGCCGGCTCTTGAGGGAGTAGCGCGGCGACGGACCGGCTCGGCGGGGACGATCCGTTGCGCGGGCGTGACGCCGCGATGGCGGGCCGGCTCGCGCTGGGTGGGTGGTCGCGGCCATCCCGTGACGGGGTCGTCGACGGACCGGGTCGGCGGGGGCCGATCCATTGCGCGGGCGGGGGCCGGCTCGTCCTGTGACGAGGTCGTCGACGGACCGGGTCGGCTGGGGCCGATCCACTGCGCGGGCGGGACCCGGCCCCCGCTTGACGAGGTCGTCGACGGACCGGGTCGGCCGGGCCGATCCTGTGCGCGGGCGGGACCCGGCCTATCCCGTGATGAGGTCGTCGACAGACCGGGTCGGCTGGGGCCGATCCTGAGCGCGGGCGGGACCCGGCCCTGGCGGGCCGGCTCGCGCTGGGCGGGTGGTCGCGGTGCGGATTCGGCTGGGGCCGATCCTGAGCGCGGGCGGGATCCGGCCCTGGCGGGCCGGCTCGCGCTGGGCACGTTGTCGACCGGCGTGCCCCTCACGCGGGGACCCGGCCTCTTTCGGGCCGGGTCACGCGGCAAATCGCCCCTGGCCGGGGCGATTTGCACACGGCGGCACCGGCCTTGCGGCCGGGGCGGGCCGCCGAAAACCCATCGACGGATCCGTCCGTGGTGCGCGTGGGGTGTGCCCGGCGCCCTCGTGGCCGGTTTGTGCACGCTCCCGCCTTCGGCGGTCGTGTCTACGACCACCTCGTTGCTCGATCACGTCGTCCGGGACGGATCGCGACCAGTTCGCCGCGCGGCGCGCCCCGGCCGCCAGGCCGGAGCCGATTCGGCCGGCGCGCCCGGGGCGTGCCTCAGTTCGACGCAGGCCAGACCCTCCGGGGGAGCCGGGCGGCCTGGGCGGAGCGTCAGCTGTACTCGGCCAGGTAGCGCTCGAACTGGCGGAGGTGGCCCTCCTCGTCGCGGAGGATCTCGATGACCATGTCCTGGGTGGCCCAGTCGACGCCGTCGCACGCTTCGATGATGCGGAGGTAGTGCTCGATCGCGCCGGTCTCGGCCTGGATCACGCCCTCGATGACGCCCCGCACGTCGGCCGCGTCATCGCGCGGCTGCAGGTAGGTCTGCTCGGCGGTGAACTCGAGCGAGCCGGGGGGCGTGCCGTACAGCTCCTTGATGCGCCCGGCGAAGCGCCGCGCGTGGCCGAGCTCCTCCTCGACGTCGGCGCTCAGCGCCTCAGCGATCTCCTCCGCCCGCACGCCGTCGAGGTTCTCGGCGTTGGCGAGGTAGCTCATCACCGTCTCCATCTCCATCCAGTACGCCTGGCGCAGGAGATCGAGGATCTCGGCGCGCTTGGCGGCCTGCGCCTCGGACAGGATGCCGGTCGCGACCCTGCTCGTCGTGGCCATGCCCACTCCCCTCTCGTCGTCCGTCACGCTGCTTCGGCGTACTATAGCAACTCATTGAAAACAACGACCGACTACGGACGACGACGCGGTTGCGCTAGAATCGACGGCGATGGCGATCGTCACCGACACCACGCTCCACACGGCGCTGCGCGCCCGCGGCCAGCGGGCCACCCCGCAGCGGCTGATGATCGCGGCGACCGTCCGCGGCCTGCGGCGCCACGCCACGGCCGAGGAGATCCACACCGAGGTCGGCGCCCGCATGCCGGGCGTCTCGCTGCCGACCGTCTACGCGACGCTCGAGCTGCTGGAGGACCTCGGGCTGGTGCGGCGGGTCGCCACCGCGAGCGGCACGGCCGTCTACGACCCGCGCACCGACGAGCACCACCACCTCGTCTGCCGGCGGTGCGGCGCGATCATGGACCTCGACGCCCCCGTCGACCACGGGGCGCTGCTCGGCGCGGCCCGGGGCGCGGGCTTCGTGCCCGACGACGCCCAGGTGGTCGTCCGCGGGCTGTGCGCGGGCTGCGCGGCCGGGGCCGCCGCGGCGCCGCCCCGCGCGGCTCGCTAGCGGCCGGAGCGCTCCGGGTCGTCGTGCGCCCGCGGGCCGCCGCGCGCGACGGCGGTCGCGGCGCGCCAGGCGGCGAAGCGGCCGTCGGGCGTCGCGAGCCACGCGCGCAGGTCGCGCTCGAAGCGGGCCCACACGCGGGCGCGCGCCCCGTAGCGGGGGAACTCGATCGCGTCGTCCGTCCGCACGTCGTTCATTCGGTCACCCTAACAAACGGCCGCGACCGCGCGAGGGCCGTCAGAGGCCGAGGCGGGTGAGCATCGACTCGTCGTCGCGCCAGCGCTTGCGCACGCGCACGGTGAGGTCGAGGTGGACCTCCGTGCCCCACAGCCGCCCCAGCGCCGACCGGGCCGCCGAGCCGATGTCGCGGATGCGGCTGCCGCCGCGGCCGACCACGATGCCCTTCTGCGACTCGGTCTCCACCACGATCCCCGCCCGCACGACGATGCCGTGGCGGGCCGGCTCGATCTCCTGCACGTCGACCGCCAGCGCGTGCGGGATCTCCTGTCGCAGCCGCAGCAGCGCGGCCTCGCGGATCAGCTCCGCGGCGAGCTCCTCCTCGGTCTGGTCGGTCGCCATCCCCTCCGGGAAGTAGCGCGGGCCGTCGCGCAGCAGCTGCGGCAGGTCGGCCCGCAGCGCCTCCACCCCGCGCCCCTCGCGCGCGCTGACCGGGTGAAGCTCGAGGAAGTCCACCAGCGGGGCCACCCGCGCGATGGCCGCGGCGGTCTCGTCGGGCGTCAGCCGGTCGATCTTGTTGAGCACCGTGATGACCGGCAGGCGCGAGGCGCGGAGGCGGTCGGCGATGAAGCGGTCGCCGCGGCCGACCGGCTCGGTGGCGTTGAGCACGAACAGGGCGGCGTCGCAGTCGGCGAGGTTGTCATCGACCGTCGTCTGCATGCGGGCGGTCAGCGCGTCGGCCGGCTTCTGGAACCCGGGCAGGTCCAGCAGCACGGCCTGCCAGCCGTCGCCGTGCACGACGGCGGTGATGCGCCGGCGGGTGGTCTGCGGGCGCGGCGAGACCGCCGCCACCTGGACGCCCGCCAGGGCGTTCGCGAGCGTCGACTTGCCGACGTTCGGCCGGCCGGCGAGCGCCACCAGCCCCGAGCGGAAGCTCACGGCGCCCCCAGCACGAACGGCTCGGGCAGCAGCTCGGCCAGCGGGCGCTCGCGAGGGCCGGCGGGGCCCGCGTGGACCAGCGACGCGCCCGGCGCCAGCTCGGCGAGCACCTGGCGGCACGCCCCGCAGGGCAGGATCGGCGCCCCGTCGGCCCGCGCCACCGCCACCCGCACCGGGGCCGCCCCGCCGTCGGCCACCATGCGCGCCAGCGCCGCCCGCTCGGCGCACACCGTCAGCCCGTAGGAGGCCGACTCCACGTTGACGCCGATGAAGCGGCTGCCGTCGGCGCACTCCACGACCGCCCCCACCTGCACGCCGCTGTACGGCGCGTGGGCGCGGCCGGCGGCCTCGCGGGCGCTCGCGAGCAGGTCGGCGGCGCTCATCCCCACAGCTGGAAGATCACGATCGCCAGGCAGGTCCCGAGCACCGCCCCGGCGACGGTCTCGACCAGCGAGTGGATGCCGGCCTCCACCCGCGACTGCGCCACGAGCAGCGCCATGAGGAAGGCGAGCGTCGACACGAGGACGGCGTGGCGCAGCGGCTCGGCGATGATCGTGATCGCCGCCCAGGCGGCGAAGGCCGCCGCCGCGTGCCCCGAGGGCAGGCCGCCCCGCAGCGGCGTGCCGCGCCCGGTCCAGGCCTTGATCGCGATGACGGCGATCACCGTGACGATCATCGTCACCACCACGAGGTGGGTGGGCGAGCGCCGCACCCCCACGAGCAGCTCGCGCCCGCCGTCGGTGAGGCGCTCGTAGAACACGAAGTAGGCGATCGCCACCGCGTTGACCGTCGCCACGAGCACCGCCCCGGCCGCGACGTCCTTCGCGATCTTCACCAGCGGGTGGTACGTGGTGACCACGGCGTCGATGGCGGCCTCGATCGCCGTGTTCATCATCTCGGCCACCAGCACCAGGCTGACCGCCCCGAGCACCGCCGCGAGCTCGAGCCGCGAGAAGTCGAGCAGCAGGCCGAGCACCAGCGCCAGCACCGCCACGCCCACGTGGATCTGCATGTTCCGCTGCGTGCGGAGCACGTAGACGATGCCCTCGAAGGCCCACGTGAACGACCAGCGCAGGGAGCCCTGGCTCGGCAGGCCGGCGTGCGAGGCGCGGCGCAGCAGGCCGCCGAGGCGGCCGGGACGGCGCCCCGGGTCCCCGCCGGCGGGCGCCGGGCTGCCCGAGGGCGTCGTCGACGTCGTCACGGCGCCTCTGCCACCAGCCGGTCCTGGAGGGCGAGCATCTCCCCGCCGTCGACCTCGTGGTCGTAGCCCAGCAGGTGCAGCAGGCCGTGCACGGCCAGGGTGGTGAGCGGCTCCTCGGCGGCGTCCGGGCAGATCACCACGTCGCCGAGCTCGGGCGGGGGACCGTCGGCGGGCCAGTCGAGCGCCTCGGGGCCATCGACCGGGAAGGCCAGCACGTCGGTCGGCACCGGCTTGCCGCGGTGCTCGCCGTTGATCGCCGCCATCTCGTCGGGGCCGACCACCATCAGCCCCAGCGTCGCCCGCCCCAGGCCCAGCCGGCCGCAGGTCCACACCAGCCGCTCCACCAGCTCCGCGGTCGCGTCGCCGGCGCCGCGCGCCTCGACCTCGATCACGCGCCGCCCTCGGCCGCCGAGTAGGCGTCCACGATGCGCTGCACCAGGCGGTGCCGCACGACGTCGCGGCGGTCCAGGCGCACGAACGCCACGCCCTCCACGTCGCCGAGCACCTCGGTCGCGCTGACCAGGCCCGACCGCTGGGCCGACGGCAGGTCGACCTGGGTCACGTCGCCGTTCACGATCATCTTCGAGCCGAACCCGAGGCGCGTGAGGAACATCTTCATCTGCTCGGGCGTCGTGTTCTGGGCCTCGTCCAGGATGATGAAGCTGTCGTTGAGCGAGCGGCCGCGCATGAACGCGAGCGGCGCCACCTCGACCTGGCCGCGCTCGACGAGCGCCTCCACCCGCTCGGCGTCGAGCATGTCGTAGAGCGCGTCGAACAGCGGGCGCAGGTACGGGTCGACCTTGGCGGCGAGGTCGCCGGGCAGGAAGCCCAGCCGCTCGCCGGCCTCCACGGCCGGCCGCGTCAGGATGATGCGGGCCACCTCGCGCCGCATCAGGGCGGCGGTGGCGATGGCCACGGCGAGGTACGTCTTCCCGGTGCCCGCGGGCCCGATGCCGAACGTGACCGTGTTGGCGCGGATCGCGTCGACGTAGCGCTTCTGGCCGCCGGTGCGCGGCGTGACCAGGAACCGGCCGTTGCGCCAGATGACGTCGCTCAGCATGTCGCCGACCGGCTCGGCGCCCTCGACCAGGTCGGCGACCGTCTCCACCGTGCCGGGCGCGATCGGCCGGCCGCCGCGCACGAGCTCGGCGAGCTGGGCCACCACCTCGGCGCCCGCGCGCACGCGCCGCTCGGCGCCGGCCAGGGTCAGCAGGTTGCCCCGCAGGCCCACCTCCAGGGCGAGCCGGTCCTCGAGCGCCCGCAGCACCGCGTCCTGCTCGCCGGCCAGCTCCACGGCGACGTCGTCGTCGAGCTCGATGACCTCGGCGGCCCGGTCGACCGCGCTCACATCGTTTCGGATAGTGGCCCCCCGCCCATGACGTGCCAGTGCAGATGGAAGACGCTCTGGCGCGCGTCGGGCCCATGGTTGGTCGTCACGCGGTAGCCGCCGTCCTCGAGGCCGGCCTCGCGGGCCACCTCGGCGATGAACGGCAGCATCGCCGCGCGCTCGCCCTCGGACAGCCCGCCGACGCCCGCGAGCGACTCCACGTGCCGCGCGGGGATCACCAGCAGGTGCACGGGCGCCTTGGGCGCGATGTCGCGGAAGGCCACGAAGCCGTCGTCGCGGCGCACGACCTCGGCCGGGATCCCCCCGGCCGCGATGCGGCAGAAGAGGCAGTCGGCGGCCACGCTCACCCCGCCCAGCCGGCCGCGACGGCGACGGTCACGGCGGCGATCGCCGCGGTCTCCGCGCGCAGGATCGCGTCGCCCAGCCGGCAGACCCGCAGCCCCGCCGCCCGCGCGCGCGCCACCTCGCCGTCCGAGAACCCGGCGTCCGGGCCGACGACCAGCTCGACGCGCCCCGCCGGCGCGCCGTCGGCGATGGCGGTGGTGAGCGGTGCGTCGCCTCGTGGGTCGATCAGGTAGCCCTCCCCGGCGGGGATCCCGTCCAGCAGCTCCGTCAACGGTACCAGCCCCGTCACGCCCGCCAGCGGCGCCCTGCCGCACTGTCGCGCGGCCGCCAGGGCGACCCGCTCGAGCCGCGCCCGGCGCCGCTCCCAGGCGTCCGCGTCGGGCACCCGCCGTACGCGCTCGGAGGTGAACAGGCCGACCTCGGCCACGCCCAGCTCCACGGCCTTCTCGACCGCCGTGTCCAGCCGGCCCCACTCGGCGAGCCCCATCCGCAGCGCGACCGGCGCGGCGCGCGGCGCGCGGGGGGCGCCCGGCTCCACCCGCACGGCGGCGACCGGGCCGGTGCGCACCACCGTCGCGGGCCACAGGCGCCCGTCGGGGCCGATCACCTCGACCGGGTCGCCCGGCCGCCGCCGCACCACCCGGGCCAGGTGGTGGCTGTCCTCCGGCGACAGGTCCAGCTCGCGCCCCGCGGCGGGCGGCTCGGCCACCGGGTAGCGGAAGACGTGCCTCACGGCCGCCCGAGCAGCGCGGTGGCCCAGCCGTCGCGCTCCACCACCCGGGCGCGGCGCAGCCCCAGCCGCCCGGCGAAGGCGGCCTCCACGCCCGCCACCTCCTCCGGGCGCATGCCCGAGGCCAGCAGCCACCGGGGGCCGGGCGGCGGCAGCGCGGCGGCCAGCTCGCGGAGCACGGTGGCCGTGAGGTTGGCCGTCACGGTGGCGGCCGCCGGGAGCGGGTCGGCGCCGATCCGCCGCCGGCCCACGGTGAGCGCCACGCCGTTGCGCCGGGCGTTCTCCACGGTGGCGGCGACGCTGAGCGGGTCGACGTCGACGGCCGTGACCGGGTCGAACCCCAGGCGCCGGGCCGCCACGGCCAGCACCCCCGAGCCGCACCCGGCGTCCAGCAGCGGGCCGCCCGCCGGCAGCGCGCAGAGCAGCTCCAGGCAGGTGCGGGTGGTCGCGTGCTGGGCGGTGCCGAACGCCATGCCCGGCTCCACCACCACGTCGAGCAGGCCCGATCGCGGCGGCGCCCACGGCGGGCGCACCAGCAGGCGCCCGGCGACCTCGACAGGCTGGTGGAAGCGCCGCATGGCGTCGCGCCAGGCGTCGCTCTCCGCGGCGGCCTCCACCCGCGCGGCCACGCCGGCCGCCGCCAGGGCGTCCGCCAGCCGGCCGGGGTCGGCGGGCGCCGGCACCCAGAAGTCGAGCACGGCCTCGCCGCGCGGCCCCTCGGACTGCCGGCAGCCGGTCCCGAGCGCCGCGGCCGCCGCGGCGAGCGCGGCCTCGCCCTCCGCGGCGGGGGCCGTCACGCGCAGCCGCGTCAGCGGCGCGTCAGCGGAAGGCGGACTTGATCCGGTCGAAGAAGCCCTCGT
Organism: Miltoncostaea marina; assembly: GCF_018141525.1. Classification (GTDB taxonomy): domain Bacteria; phylum Actinomycetota; class Thermoleophilia; order Miltoncostaeales; family Miltoncostaeaceae; genus Miltoncostaea; species Miltoncostaea marina. Next base: position 1,388,140 of record NZ_CP064655.1, on the reverse strand, counting down.
CCTCGCGGTAGTTGCGCGCGTCGAGCGTCTCGGCGAGCTTCTCGACGGCGCGGCGACCCTCGTCGGTCTGCACGCGCGGCACGCGCACCTCGACGATCACCCGCTGGTCGCCGCGGCCGCGGCCGGTGAGCGCGGGGAAGCCCTTGCCGCGCAGGACGTACTCGTCGTTGGGCTGGGTGCCCGGGCGCAGCTCGATCTCGGCCTCGCCCTCGACCGTCGGCACGGTGACGTGGGCGCCGACCATCGCCTCGGTGACCGGCACGGCCACCCGGGTGACCACGTCGAGCCCCTCGCGCACGAAGCGCTCGTCCTCGGCCACCTGCACCTGCACGTAGAGGTCGCCGGCCGGGGCGCCGCGCTCCCCCGCCGCGCCGCGGCCCGGGATGCGGATGCGCTGGCCGTTGGCGATGCCGGCCGGGACGTCGACGTCCAGCGTGGCCACCGTGGGGGTGCGGCCGCTGCCCTGGCAGTCCGGGCAGGGGCGCTCGGGGCGCTGGCCCTCGCCCCGGCAGTCGGGGCACACCTGGGTGCGCAGGAACTGGCCGAACGGGCCGCGCGCCACCTGGCGCACCTGCCCCTGGCCGGCGCAGGTCGCGCAGCGCACCATGCCGCTGCCGGGCGCCGTGCCGGCGCCCTCGCAGGTCTCGCAGGTGCCGACCACGGCGTACTCCACCGGCCGGGTGACCCCGGTGGCGGACTCGACGAACGACAGGCGCACCGCCACGGCGACGTCGTCGCCGGCCGCGGGACCCCCGCGCCGCCCGAAGACGTCGCCGCCGAAGAAGGCGTCGAACAGGTCCTGGAACGAGCCGAAGTCCATCGACTCGGCCGCCGGGCGGCCGCGCAGGCCCTCGTGGCCGTAGCGGTCGTAGAGCGCCCGCGTCTCGGGGTTCGAGAGCGTCTCGTAGGCCTCGGCGGCCTCCTTGAACTGCGCCTCCGCCCCCGGGTCGGGGTTGACGTCCGGGTGCAGCTCGCGCGCGCGGCGGCGGAAGGCCTTCTTGATCTCCGCCTCGCCCGCGTCGCGCGGGACGCCGAGCACCTCGTAGTGGTCGCGCTTCATGCCGTCGGCAGGGTAGCGCGGGTCACGCGCCCTCCGCCGCCGCCTGCGGCGGCCGGGCGAGCACCACCGGGTCGGGCTCCACGAAGCCGCGCTTGAGGTCCTTCGGCCGCACGGGGCCGACCGGCGGGTCCTGGATCGGCGCGCCCAGCTCGATGGCCATGCGGCACAGCTCGGTCATGATCCGGTCCGTGGCCTGGCGGTAGCGCATCTTGCGCGGCCCGGCGTCGATCCCCTCCATCGAGATCGGCTCGCCGAAGACGACCCGCACCGGGCCGCGGAAGAGCTGCGTGTCCCAGACCACGGCCGGGATGACCGTCACCCCGGGGCGCAGCGCGAAGAACCCGGCGCCCGGGTGGCCGCGCCGCATGTGCCCGGTGCGGCTGACGTGCCCCTCCGGGAAGATCACGATGCACTCGCCCTGGCCCAGCAGGTCGAGCGCGTGGCGGATGGCGCCGACGTCGCCCACGCCGCGGCGGATCGGGAACGCCCGCAGCAGGCGCAGCATGATGGCGAAGAGCGGGTTCCCGAACAGCTCCGCCTTGGCCATCATCGACGTGCGCCGCGGCCGCGCGGCGGCCGTCAGCACGATCGGGTCGCACACCGAGACGTGGTTGCAGACGATCAGCGTGGGCCCGCGCTCCGGCAGGTGCTCGACGCCCCGGCGCCGCATCCGCAGCGGCGGGAGGTACAGGAGGGGCAGGAGGACGATGTGCGCGAGGACCCAGACGATGCGGTCCATCAGGATGTCGCGCCTACTCGCGTCCGTCCGCATCGTCCTCGTCGTCGTCGTCGGGGTGGCGCGCCAGGTTGGCCTGGGCGGAGGCGATCAGCGCGTGGGCCTCCTCCAGGTTGGCCGCCCGGTGCAGCAGGCGCGTGAGGCTGCGGGCGTCGCGGGCGACGAGGTGGTCGACGGCGCCGTCCTCGACCCAGAACGGCGCGGCGTCCGGGTCCTGGCGCAGCAGCTCGACCGCCTGGTGGCCGCAGTCCAGCGTGTAGGTGGCGATCGCGTAGCGACCCGGCCTCGAGGCCTCGGCCTCCGGCTCCCAGGGGACGAGCGGCGACGAGCGCAGGCCGCCCGGCTCGATCACCTCGGACGCCAGGTCGACGTCGCGCCAGGCCAGGTCGACCGGGATGCGCAGGTCGAACAGCAGGCTCTCGGCGTCCTCCACGCGGTCGGCCGCGCTGGCGAGCACCGCCGCCACCCAGTGGGCCTCGGCGAACGAGAGCCCCGTGAACAGGTCGGCCTCGTCCAGCAGCGGGGCGAGCTGCGCGTCGGGCCGGGTGGTGATGCCGACGGCGTACTCCTCCGGCCCGTAGGCGCCCGCCTCGACCTTCGCGAGCACCCGGACGGCGGCCGCGCCGTCGCCGCGCAGGGGCCGACGCCACACCTCGAGGATCTCGAAGCGGTCGTCGATGCCGCCGCGCTCGTCGTCGTCACTCATAGACACCCTCCACGTAGCGCGACAGCAGCTGCGCCGCGCCCCGGACGGTCGCCATGGCGAGGCGGTAGTCCATCCTCGTGGGCCCGATGAGCGAGACGGTGCCGAGGTTGCGCCGCGCCACCCCGTAGTTGGCCGCCACCATACTGAGCCCGGACATGCGCTGGCCGGGGATCTCCGAGCCGATGCGCAGGTAGACCTGGTTGCGGCTCAGGGCGCCGCGCAGCAGCTCGAGCAGCTGGTAGCGCTCCTCCAGGCTCTCCATCAGGGCGTCGATCGCGATGAGGTCGAGGTGGCGCTGCTCGGCCAGGAACCGGGCCCGCCCGCCGATGTGGATGCTGGCCGGGTCGGCCGGGTCGAGCTCGGTGATCGCCGGGGTGAGCACGTCGAGGAAGCGGCGCTCGGTGGCCGACAGCGACGGCTCCTCCAGCCGGGTGCCGACCATCCGCGAGCCCACGGTGAGGCCCGCGAGCCGCTCGTTGAGGAAGGCGCCCGCCCACTCGCACAGGCCGGGGTCGACCGGGCGGTCGAAGGCGAAGACGCGCTTGGTGACGGCGCCCGTCGAGGTGATCACCACCACCATCACGACCTGCGGCTGCAGCAGCAGCACCTCGACGTGGCGCACCGACGACGACTCGGGCGGCGGCGCGGTGACGATGCCGAGCAGGTTGGTGACCTGCGCGACCACGTCGGCCAGCCGTGCGAGCGCGTCGTCGACCTCGCGGCGCATCTCGGAGAGGTCGAGGGCGGTCTCGACGACCGCCGGCGGGTCGGCCGGCGGGTCGCGCGTGAGCAGCGCGTCGACGTAGTAGCGGTAGCCGCGGTCGGTGGGCACACGCCCGGCCGAGGTGTGCGGGTGGTCGAGGAACCCGAGGTCCTCGAGCCGCGCCAGCTCGTAGCGCACGGTCGACGAGGCGAAGTCGATGCCCTCGCGGCCGGCCAGGTGCTTGCTGCCGACGGGCGCGCCGGACGCGATGTACTCCTCGACGACCGTGCGCAGGATGGTCTCCTGGCGCGGCTTGAGCTGCGCCGCGTCGCCGATGCCGCGGGCGTCGGTCATGCGTACTCCATGAGCTCGTGGAGGATGGCGTTCTGCACGAAGCGGCCCTCGCGGGTGAGCGCCACGGCGTCGTGGTCGCGGCGCAGCAGGCCGGCGGCGGCGAGCCGGTCGAGCGCCCCCGGGTGGTCCGGCGGCCCCGCCCAGGCGAGGTCCATGCCGCGGGCGAGGCGCAGGCCGAGCATCCAGCGCTCGCGGCGCCGGTCGTCGGCGTCGAGCGGCTCGCGGGTGCGGGGCGGGGGCCCGCCGGCGGCCAGCGCGGCCGTGTAGCGCCCGACCCCCGGCGCGTTGCGCCAGCGCACCCCGTCGACGGTGCTGACGGCGCCCACGCCCAGGCCCAGGTAGTCGGCCGCGCCCCAGTAGGCGAGGCTGTGCCGGCACTCGTGGCCGGGGCGGGCGAAGTTGGCGGTCTCGTACCAGGCGTACCCGGCGGCCTCGAGCCCCTCCACGATGCGCCGGTACGCGTCGGCGCCCTCGTCCTCGTCCATCGCCCGCGTGCCGCGCCGGGCGAGCGCGGAGCCCGGCTTGATCTCCAGCTCGTACCACGACACGTGGTCCGGCCCGAGGGCGAGCGCGTCGGCCAGGTCGGCCTCGAGGTCGGCCGGCGTCTGGCCGGGGATGCCGAAGATGAGGTCGATCGAGATGTCCTCGAACCCCGCCGCGCGGGCGCAACGGAACGCGTCGCGCGCCTGGTCGGGCGTGGCGAGGCGGTCGAGCGCCCCGAGCAGGTGCGGCCGGAACGACTGCACGCCCAGCGACAGGCGGGTGACCCCGGCCGCGCGCAGGGCCCGCAGCGCGGCGCCGTCGACGGTCTCGGGGTTGGCCTCCATGCTGACCTCCGCCCCCTCGGCGAGGCGGGGCCGCAGGCCGTCCAGCAGCCGCGCCAGGCGGCGCGGCCGCATCAGGGTCGGCGTGCCGCCGCCGAGGTAGACCGTCTCGAGCGGACCGAGGCGCCCGGCCTCCTGCCCGAGCTCGGCCGTCAGCGCGTCGAGGTAGGCGTCGCGCGCGCCGAGCGCGCCCACCTCCACCACGAACGCGCAGTAGCCGCAGCGCGAGGCGCAGAACGGCAGGTGGACGTAGAGGTGCCGGACCCCGCTCACTTGCCGGCGCGGGACTCGTCGCCGATCTTCAGCACCGACAGGAACGCCTCCTGCGGCACCTCGACCGACCCGACCTGCTTCATGCGCTTCTTGCCCTCCTTCTGCCGCTCGAGCAGCTTGCGCTTGCGCGAGATGTCGCCGCCGTAGCACTTGGCGAGCACGTCCTTGCGCCGCGCCTTGACCGTCTCGCGGGCGAGGATCTTGCCGCCCACGGCTGCCTGGATCGGCACCTCGAACAGCTGGCGCGGGATCGTCTTGTGCAGGCGCTCCACCAGCCCCTTGCCGCGCGTGTAGGCGTGGTCGCGGTGGACGATCATCGACAGCGCGTCCACGGGGTCGCCGGCCAGCAGGATGTCCATCTTCACGAGCGGGCTCTCGCGGTATCCGACGATCTCGTAGTCCAGCGAGGCGTAGCCCCGGGTGCGGCTCTTCAGCTGATCGTAGAAGTCGAGCACGATCTCGGCGAGGGGCATGTCGTACACCACCTGCTGGCGGTTCTCGATGGGCTCCATCGTCACGAAGACGCCCCGCCGGTCCTGGCAGAGGCCCATCACCGCGCCGACCCCCTCCTGCGGCACGAGGATCGTGCAGCGCACGAACGGCTCCTCGATGGTCTCGATGCTCGTCGTGGGCGGCAGCTCCACCGGCGAGCGCACCGGCACGACCTCGCCGCCGGTGGTGGTGACCCGGTACTCCACGTTCGGCGTGGTGGCGAGCAGCTCGAGGTCGTACTCGCGCTCGAGGCGCTCGCGCACGATGTCCATGTGCAGCAGCCCGAGGAAACCGCAGCGGAAGCCGAAGCCGAGCGCCTGCGAGCTCTCGGGCTCCCAGCGCAGCGAGGCGTCGTTGAGCGAGAGCTTCTCGAGCGCGTCGCGCAGGTCGGGGTAGTCGTCGGCGTCGACCGGGAAGAGCCCGCAGAACACCATGGGCTTGACCTCGCGGTACCCCGGCAGCGCCTCGGCGGCCGGCTGCGCGGCCAGCGTGAGGGTGTCGCCCACCCGCAGGTCGCCGAGGTTCTTGAGCCCGGTCACCAGGAAGCCGCTCTCCCCCGCCTCCAGGCGCTCCGTGGGGGTCATGACCGGCGCCATGTAGCCGATCTGCTCGGCGTCGACGACGAGGCCGGTCTGCATGGCCTTCAGGCGGTCGCCCTGGGCGAACGAGCCGTCGACCACGCGCACGAACGCCACCACGCCGCGGTACTGGTCGTAGACCGAGTCGAAGATCAGGGCCCGCGCCGGCGCCTCGGGGTCGCCGGCGGGCGGCGGCACCCGCGCGACCACCGCCTCGAGCACGGCGTCGACGCCCTCGCCGGTCTTCGCCGAGATGCGCAGGACGTTGTCGGGGTCGTCGCCGATCAGGTCGGCCACGGCGCGCCCGTGCAGCTCGGGGTCGGCGGCCGGCAGGTCGATCTTGTTGAGCACCGGCACCACCTCGAGGTCGCCTTCGATCGCCAGGTAGGTGTTGGCGAGCGTCTGGGCCTCGATGCCCTGGCTGGCGTCGACCACCAGCAGCGCGCCCTCGCAGGCGGCCAGGCTGCGCGAGACCTCGTAGCTGAAGTCGACGTGGCCCGGGGTGTCGATCAGGTTGAGCTGGTAGGTCTCGCCGTCGGACGCGGTGTAGTGCACGCGCACGGCCTGGGCCTTGATCGTGATGCCGCGCTCGCGCTCGAGCTCCATCGAGTCGAGCACCTGGCTGCGCATGTCGCGCTCGGCCACCGCTCCGGTGCGCTGGAGGATGCGGTCGGCCAGCGTCGACTTGCCGTGGTCGATGTGGGCGATGATGCAGAAGTTGCGGATGTGCGGCTGGTCCACGCGACCTACTGTAGCGGCCGCCTCAGCCGGGCCAGCGCCCGGAGCTCGCCCATCCCGAACGCCTGCGCGGCGGCGAGGTACGCCCCCGCGGCGGCGGCGAGCGCCACGCCCATCGCCACCACCTGGGCGCCGAGCGAGCGACCCAGCGCGTCGTCGAGCACCCGCCACGACGACCAGGCGAGCAGCGCCGAGATGCCGCTCGCCACCAGGCTGCGCATCGCGCCGTCGGCCACCCAGGCGCGGTGCAGGCCGCCGAGCTCGCGCTCCAGCAGGTACAGCAGCATCCCGAGGGTCACCGCGCTCGACAGCGACGTGGCCAGCGGGATGCCGCCCGTGCCGAGCGGCTGATAGAAGGCCGCGTTCAGCGCGGTGTTGAGCACCACCCCGAACGCGGCGACCTTCGTGGGCAGCCAGGGCATCTGCAGGCTGAAGAAGGCCCGGATCACCAGCAGGCTGGCGCCGTTGAACGCCAGCCCGATCGCGAAGAAGACGAGCGCCGTGGCCGTCAGGTCGGTGCTGGTGGCGTCGAACTCGCCGCGCTGGAAGACGAGCCGCACGGTCGGCTCGGCCAGCACCAGCAGGAAGGCCGAGGCGGGCATCAGCATGAAGATGATCTGGCGCAGCCCCTGCGCCAGCGTGGCCCGCATGCCGTCGACGTCCTGGCGCGCGGCCAGGCGCGAGATCGTCGGGAACAGGACGGTCGCGATCGCGACGCTGAACATGCCCTGAGGCAGCAGGTAGAGCCGGAACGCCGCGTCGATGGCGCGGGGGGCGGCCTCGCCGACGAGCGTCGCGAAGACCGTGTCGATGGTCAGGTTGACGTTGATCAGGCCGAGCCCCAGCGTGACCGGCAGCATCAGCACGAGCACCTTGCGCACGTGCCGGTTGCCGCGGCCCAGCGAGATCGGGAACGGCCCCTTCCCGCGCAGCCCGGGGAGCAGGTAGAGCAGCTGGATCGCCGTCCCCACCACGATCGCGGCCGCGTAGACGGTGATCCGGTCGTCGTCCGGCACCAGCGGCGTCACCGCGACCAGGCCGACGATGATCGCCACGTTCCACAGCACCGGCGCGAACGCCGTCGCGCCGAACTCGCCCGCCGCCTGCAGCAGCGCCGCCACCAGGCCCGTCAGGCCCAGCAGCACCACGATCGGGAACATGATCCGCGCCAGGTGCACGGTCTCGTCGACCAGCCCCTCGTCGAGGCCGGGCGCGAACAGCGGCATGATCCACGGCGCCAGGACGATCGCGAGCAGCGTCACCGCCCCGAGCACCATCGTGATCAGGCCGATGAGCGCGCCGGCCAGGCGCTGCGCCTCGCGCTTGCGCCCCTCCTCCTCGAGCTGGGTGAACACGGGCACGAAGGCCGCCGACAGCGCCGAGTCGGCCACCAGGCTGCGCAGCAGGTTCGGCACGTTGAACGCCACCACGAAGGCGCTGATCGCCCCCGAGGTGCCGAAGATCGCGGCGGCCGCGATCTCGCGCACCAGCCCCGCCACCCGGCTCACGCCCGTCCAGACGGCGAAGATCGCCGTCGAGCGGCCGAGCCCGCGCGCGGGCCGGCCGCCGGAGTCCCGCGCGGCCACCTCTACCCGCGCTCCGGCGCGCCCGCTACCATGCAGCGCCGACCGAACCCTGGAGGACGCCCCGCGTGGCGAACATCAAGCAGCAGATCAAGCGCAACCGCCGCTCGCTGGAGCAGCGCGACCGCAACCTGAGGTACCGCTCCACCATCAAGACGCTCTTCCGGCGCGTCGACGAGGCCGTCGAGGGCGGGGACGCCGAGCAGGTGACCGCGCGCTCGCGCGAGCTCGAGCACCTCATCGACCGGGCCGCCGCGGAGGGCGTGATCCACCGCAACAACGCGGCACGCAAGAAGAGCCGCCTGGCGCGCATCGCCCGGGGGATCACGACCGCCTAGCGCCCGTCGCCCGGCGCCGGCCGCGCGCCGCGCGCCAGGGCGAGCAGGTCGCGCGCCGCGGCCTCCAGCACCAGCCGCTCACCGTCGTCGCGGGTGCGGCCGAGGTCGCGGAGGCTGGACACGCGCAGGTCGAGCTCGAGCGCCGCGAGGCGCGCGAGCGACCGCTGGGCGGCGCCGGGCGGCAGCCTGCCCGCCTGCTCGGCGAGGATCCGGGCGGGCCAGCCCTTGACCCCGGTCGCGGCGGCCACGGCGTCGGCGCTCACGCGCGGGCCGAGCGCCTGGGCCTGCGCCAGCGACCGGAACCGGTTGGCCAGCTGCACGCCGACAACGATCGGCGGCACGGGGTCCTCGCCGGTCGCCAGGTCCTGCAGCAGGTCGTACGCCCGCGCGGCGTCGGCCGCCACCAGCGCGTCGGCCAGCTCGTAGACCTTCGCGTCGGGGTGGTCGGGCACCAGCTCGTCGACCATCTCGGCGGTCACCGGCTGGCCGTCGGCGTAGGCCGCCAGCTTCTCGGCCTCGCGGGCCAGCTCCATCGGCGCCACCCCGCCGCGCCGGGCGTCGGGCCGGTCCACCAGCACGCGGTCGACGACCGCCCGCGCGACCGCCGGCGACGCCGACCCACCGGCGCGGCGCACCTCGTCGCGGAAGTGCTCCACCAGCCACTTGACCCGGTCGCCGCGCTTGGCCTTCGGGTCGGGCCCGTACTGCAGCTCGCCGCCCAGCTCCTTCACCGCAGCGTGCAGCTTGGGGGTGACGGCGGCCGAGGCCACGAGGGCGACGCAGGTCGTCGGGTTGGGCGCCGCCAGGTAGCCGACCAAGGCGGCCGCCTCTGCGGCCTTCCAGGCGTCGGCGCCCTCCACCAGCACCAGCCGCAGGCCGCCGAACGAGAGCGCCTCGCAGGCCGCCACGACCGGCTCCGAGGAGGTCTCAGAGGCCCGGAAGCGCTCCGGGGGCATCCCGCCCTCCCGCTCGACGCGCGCGATCAGCCGGCTCACCGCGCGGTCGATCGTGGCGCGGTCCTCGCCCCAGATGACGTACGCGGGCTTGAGGGGTTCGCGGGCCATCGACCGGCCAGGTTACCGGCTGCCGGCGACGGCGAGCGCGCCCGCGGAGGCCGTCACGGTCACGTCCCCCGAGCGGTCGGTGCGCCAGGTCGACGCGCCCGCCGCGGCCAGCGCCGCCAGGGTCTCCGGCCGGGGGTGGCGGAACGGGTTGCCCCGCCCCGCCGAGACGAGCGCCACGGCGGGGCGCCGCCGCGCCAGCTCGGCCGGCAGGCCGGGGTCCTCCGAGCCGTGGTGCGACACCTTCAGCACCTCCACGCGGCCGCCCGGCAGGCGGGCCAGCGCGTCGCTCTCGGCGTCGCCGGTCAGCAGCACGTCCAGGCCGTCCGCGCTCGCGACCGCCACCAGGCTGTGCGGGTTCGGGTCGGCCCCCGCCGGCCGGCCGCGCGCCGGCCAGAGCACCCGCACCCGCCACGCCCCCACGTCCACCCGAGCGCCCGCCCGCACGACGGCGACCGGCACGCCCCGCCCGCGCGCCGCCGCCACCGCCTCGCGCGCCGCCGGCGCCCAGCCGTCCGCCGGCTCGGGCGGCAGCAGCAGCGCGCCCACCGGCACGTCCGCCAACGCCGCCGGCGCCCCGCCCACGTGGTCCAGCGAGTCGTGCGTCAGCACGAGCGCGTCCAACCGCCGCACGCCGAGCCGCCGCAGCGCCCGCACCAGCGGCGCGGCCGACCCCCGCGGGCCCGGCGGCCCGGCGTCGACCACCGCGGCCGACCCGTCGGGGCTGCGCAGCAGGATGGCGTCGCCCTGCCCGATGTCGAGCGCCGTCACGGCGGGGCGCGCCGGCCAGGGCGGGGCGGGCCCGGGCGCGAGCGCCCAGCCCGCCACGGCGGCAGCCACGAGGACCGCCGCGATCCGCGGCCACGGCAGCCGAGCGAGCACGGCGGTGCCGGGCCCGCCGGCGCGGCCAGCCGCGCCAGCCCGGCGAGGCCCGCCGCGCCGCCGCGATCCCGGGCGCGGCCGCAGGGGCAGATCGACCGCCGCCCCCGGCACCGCGGCCGCCGCGCGGGCGAGCCAGAGGAGCGCCGTCGCCCCCGCGCCCGCGACCCACGCGAGCGCCACCCCGGCGGCCGGCAGCACCGCGCCCGCCGCGATCCCGGTCAGCGCCAGCACCACGATCGGCGCCGCAAGCGGCACCGCCACCACGTTCACCGCCAGCCCGACCAGCGACAGCCGGCCGAAGTGCCACACCACCACGGGCGCCGTCGCGATCCCCGCCGCGCCCGCCATCGCCGCCAGGTCGGCCGCCGGCCCGGGCAGCCAGCCGCGCCACCACGCGGCGAGCGGCGGGCCGAGCGTGAACAGGCCGCAGACGGCGGCGAACGACAGCTGCAGCCCCGGATCGCCGATCGACCGCGGCTGGTGGGCCAGCAGCAGCGCCAGGCCCGCCAGCAGCAGGTGCCAGCGGTCGCGCGCCGTGGAGCGCAGCTCGGCCGCCAGCCCGAGGGCGCCCACGACGCCCGCCCTCGCCACCGACGCCCCGCCGTCGCAGGCCAGGCAGTACGCCACGATCACCAGCGCCGCCGCGGCGACCGCCGCTCGCCGGCCGACACCCGCCGCCACCAGCAGGGCGAGCGCCGCCATGGCCACCACGGTGACGTTCTGACCCGAGACCGCCAGCAGGTGCCACACCCCGGCGTCGCGGAAGGCGGTGGCCGCCCCCTCCGACAGGGTCGCGCCCCCGCCGAGCGCCATCCCCCGCACCAGCGCCGCCCGGTCGCCGCCGAGGCCGGCGGCCACCTCCCCCGTCGCCCACTCCCGCCAGCGGTCGCGCAGGCCCGCGGGGCCGCCGCGCCGGCCGAGGACCGTCGCGCGCGCGGGCGCATGCGCGCCGCGATGCCTGCCGCGCCAGCCAGGCGCGCCACCACCCCGGCGCGGCGGGCCCCGCGGCCGGCGCAGCCGCCCCGCCACCCGCAGGCGCGCCCCCTGCGCGGCGGCCGGCCCGCCGGCAGCTCCAGCAGCAGGCGCGTGCCCGCGGGCACCGCCGCCCCACCCCGCAGCTCCTCCACCACGCCCCGCGCCCGCAGCCCGCCCCGGCCGTCGGGCAGGGGCGGCGTGTCGACGACCACCGTCCCGCCCACGTGCACGGGCAGGTCGAGCGCGGGCGGCGCCGTCCGGGCCACCCGCACGCCGCCCCAGGCCAGCCCCGCCAGCAGCGCGGCCAGCGCGATGAGGGTCAGCGCGCCGCGGGCCCTCCCCGCGCCATGCACCAGCCGCCCCCGGAGGCCGCCGCCAGGCACGCCGCGGCGTGCCCCGCCGGCGGCCCGGGCGCGCCCAGCGACGCGACGAGGCCGGCGCAGAAGGCGCCGAGCACCGCGTGCGGCGCCAGCCGCAGCCGGCCCGCCGACGGGGCGCGCGCGCTCGCCATGCGCCCACGCTAGGCGCGGCGCACGCGCGGGCGGTGCCCGGGATGTGACGGCCGGCGCGCGGGGGCGCGCCGGCCCCCGTCACAGGTCGGTGAGGGGCTCCCCGGCGCCGGGGTAGGGCAGGCGCTTGGGCTTGGGGGGCTCGGGGCTGGCCTGGTCGGCGGCGCGGGCCAGCTCGGCGGCGCGGGCGTCGGCGGCGGCGAAGACCCGGTCCTCGGAGGCGCCGTCGAGCAGGGCGATGAACTGGTCGCGCTCGATGGTCTCGCGGCGCAGCAGGATCTGCGAGAGGCGCTCGAGCTCGAAGCGGTGCTCGGTGAGGATGTCGCGGGCCCGCTGGTGGGCCTCCTCGATGATGCGCCGGATCTCCGAGTCGATGGTGCGGGCCAGGTCATCGGAGTAGTCGGGCTCGGAGTGCATGTCGCGGCCGAGGAAGGGGGCGCCCTGGTTGTGGCCGAGCACCCGCGGGCCGAGCTTGTCGGACATGCCGAAGCGCATCGTCATCTGCTTGGCGGTGGCGGTCACCTTCTCCAGGTCGTTGGCCGCCCCGGTGGTGATCTCGGAGAAGACCAGCTCCTCGGCGGCCCGCCCGCCGAGGGTCATCGCCATCTGGTCCTCGAGCTGGGCGCGGGTGGTCAGGAAGGTGTCCTCGGCCGGCATCGAGATGGTGTAGCCGAGGGCCTGGCCGCGGCTGACCACGCTGATCTTGTGGACCGGGTCGGCCTCGGGCAGGAAGTGGCCGACCAGGGCGTGGCCCATCTCGTGGTAGGCGGTCACCACCCGCTCCTTCTCCGAGAGCAGGCGCGACTTCTTCTCGGGGCCGGCGATCACGCGCATGATCCCCTCCTCGAGCTCGGCCTGGTCGATCACCCGCCGGCCCTTTCGGGCCGCAAGCAGCGCCGCCTCGTTGACCAGGTTGGCCAGGTCGGCGCCGGTGAAGCCGGGGGTCTGGCCGGCCAGGGCCATCAGGTCGATGTCCTTGGCGATCGGCTTGCCCTTGGTGTGGACGCGCAGGATCTTGGCCCGCCCCTCGCGGTCGGGGCGGTCGACCACGATCTGGCGGTCGAAGCGGCCGGGGCGCAGCAGGGCCGGGTCGAGGATGTCGGGCCGGTTGGTGGCCGCGATCAGGATGATGTTGTCCTTGGCCTCGAAGCCGTCCATCTCGACCAGCAGCTGGTTGAGGGTCTGCTCGCGCTCGTCGTGGCCACCGCCCAGGCCCGCCCCGCGGTGGCGGCCGACGGCGTCGATCTCGTCCATGAAGATGATGCAGGGGCTCGACTGCTTGGCCTGCTCGAACAGGTCGCGCACCCTGGATGCGCCCACGCCGACGAACATCTCGACGAAGTCGCTCCCCGAGATCGAGAAGAACGGCACCCCGGCCTCGCCGGCCACCGCCCGGGCCAGGAGGGTCTTGCCGGTGCCGGGCGGGCCGAACAGCAGCACCCCCTTGGGGATGCGGGCCCCCAGCGCCTGGAACTTCTTCGGGTTCTCGAGGAACTCCTTGATCTCGTGCAGCTCCTCGACCGCCTCGTCAGCGCCGGCCACGTCGGCGAAGGTGATCTTGGGGGCGTCGGCCGACATCCGCTTGGCGCGCGACTTGCCGAAGCTCATCACCTTGGAGCCGCCGCCCTGCATGCGGTTCATCAGGTAGATCCAGAAGCCGATGAACAGGATGAAGGGCGCCAGCCAGATCAGGCTCGACCACCAGGGCGACTGGGAGATGCCCTTGACCTGGAAGGGCACCTTGTTGGCCTCGAGCTGGTTGACCAGGTTCTCCGAGTAGTCCTCGGGGTAGCCGGTGGTGAAGGTGCGCTCGTCCTTCAGGGTGACGTCCACCTCCTTGGACTCCACCTTGATCGTCGCCCGCTCGACCTCGCCCTGGCCGATCATGGTGACGAACTGGTCGAAGGTGGGCGCCGGGGTGGACGGCTCCGAGGAGACCACCAGCCGCTGGGCCACGAACACCAGCAGGATCACGATCAGGATCGGGAACGCCGCGCTCTTGAGGAACTTGCTCAGTGGCCCTCCAAGGCCTCGCGATCTGCCGCCGGATCCACCGACCGCGACCCGAGGATAGACCACCGTCGGGCGGGTGGCCCGTCCCGCCGGCGGCGGCGGGAGGCCGACGTCCGACCCGGCAGGGGTCGACCGCCTCACGAGCCCCGGGCGGCGCCGCCGCCCGCTGCCCCACCGCGCGGACGGGGTGCTCGTCGAGATCGAACGCGGCGCCGACAACCGGGTCGGCGACGGCGCCGAGCTGCCGCACGACCTGGCCCACCTGCGACGCGATCATGCCGGCGCGAGCGGCCGGCGCGAGCGGCGTGCGACGCCGCCGCCGGCGCCGGGCACGGCGACGACGTGGGCCGGATGGAGGGCGGGCGATGGTGGTCCCAGACGGCGACCCCCGACGCCGTGTCGCGGGCGGCGGGACGCCTGCGCGCCGCGGCCGCCGACCGGCGCCGATCGCCGCCCGGCGAGGCCCTGCGCGCCCCAGTGGCGCGTGGGCTGACGCCCCGTCAGGGCCCCCGCCGGTCACGGGACCACCCGCGCGCGGATGGCCTCGAGGCGCCCCGGGCCGATGCCGGGGACCTCGAGGAGCTGATCCACGGACGAGAACCCGCCGTGGGCGCTGCGCCAGTCGACGATGCGCGCCGCGAGCGTCGGGCCGATGCCGTCGAGGGCGTCGAGCTGCTCGGTGGTGGCCGACGAGAGGCTGAGCGGACCGGCCTGCACCGCGGCGCCCGCCGCGCCGCCCGTCGCCGCGCCGCCGGCGGGCGCCCGCCGCGCGACGCGCACCTGCTGCCGTCCTGCACCGTCGCCGCGAGGTTGAGGGCGGCGAGGTCGGCCCGGCGGGTGGGCCCGCCCGCACGCCGGATTGCATCGACCACCCGCGCGCCCGGCGCGAGCTCGTAGACGCCGGGGTCGCGCACCTCCCCCGCCACGTGCACCAGCGCGCGCGGCCCGGCGGCCTCGCCCGGCGCCCCGTCGCCGGCGCCGGCATCGCCCGGCGCCTCGGCCGGCACCGTGGCCGTCGCGGGCGGCTGCCCGCCCGACGCCGCGCCGGGCCCCAGCCGCCAGGCGACGGCGGCCAGCGCCACCGCCACGGCGATGTACGCCCACCCCGATCGCCGCAGCCATGGCAGGAGCCGGTCCATGACCCCACGCTAGGCGGATGATCCGCGCGCGTGACGCGCAGGATGTGCCGCCGCGCGCGCGCCCGTGTGCCGGGCGCCGTGCTACTTCACGACGAGGTTCACCAGCCGGCCGGGGACGACCACCTCGCGCACCACCGCCTTGCCCTCGATCGCGGAGGCCACCTTCGGCAGCGCCCGCGCGAGCGCGGCGACCCCGGAGTCGGGGGTGTCCGCGGGCATCTCCAGGCGGTCGCGCAGCTTGCCGTTGACCTGCACCACGATCGTGACCGTGTCCCGCCGCAGGTACGCCTCGTCGGCGACCGGCCACGGCTCGCGCCAGAGCGCCTCGCCGCCGAGCGCCTCCCACAGCTCGCACGACACGTGCGGGGCGAACGGGAACAGCAGCGAGACGGCGGTCTGCGCCGCGTACCGCAGCGCGTCACGGCCCACCTCGTCGCCCAGGGCGCCCTCCGCGGCGTCCTTCGTGGCCAGGTTGACCAGCTCCTGGACGGCGGAGATCGCCGTGTGGAACGAGAACCGCTCGCCGATGTCGGCCCCGACCTTGGCGATCGTCGCCTCGGCCTTGCGCACCAGCTCCTCCGCGACCGGGTCGGCGGCGAGCGCCTCGAGCGCCGGCCGCTCGACCAGCGGCCCGGCCTCCAGGCCGCCCACCAGCCGCCAGATGCGGTCGACGAAGCGGCGCTGGCCCTCGACGTTGCGGTCGCTCCACTCGATGTCCTCGGCGGCCGGCCCCATGAAGAGCACGTAGAGGCGCAGCGTGTCCGCGCCGTAGCGGGACACGATCTCGTCGGGGGCGACCACGTTGCCCTTGCTCTTGCTCATCTTCGCGCCGTCGCGGTAGATCATCCCCTGGGTGAACAGGCGCGCGAACGGCTCGCGCACGCCCACCAGCCCGGCGTCGTAGAGCACCTTGGTGAAGAAGCGGGCGTACAGCAGGTGCAGCACCGCGTGCTCCACCCCGCCGATGTACTGGTCGACCGGCATCCAGTAGTCGAGCACCTCGCGCTCGAACGGCGCGGACGACAGGTGCGGCGCGGTGTAGCGCAGGAAGTACCAGGACGAGTCGACGAATGTGTCCATCGTGTCCGTCTCGCGGCGCGCCTCGCCGCCGCAGCGCGGGCAGTCGGTGCGCACCCAGTCCTCGGCGCCCGCCAGCGGGCTGCGGCCCTTCGGCGCGTAGTCGCGCACCTCCGGCAGCAGCACCGGGAGCTGGTCGTCCGGCACGGGGACGGTGCCGCAGCGCTCGCAGTGGACCACCGGGATCGGCGCGCCCCAGTAGCGCTGGCGCGAGATCAGCCAGTCGCGCAGGCGGTAGCCCACGGTGGCCTCGCCGAGGTCGCGCTCGGCCAGCCACGCCGCCATGGCGCGCTTGGCCTCCTCGACCTCCATGCCGTCGAGGAACCCCGAGTTCACCATCCGTCCGGGGCCGGTGTAGGCCTCCTCGAGCGGCGCGCCGGGCGCCTCGCCCTCTGGGGCGATGACGCGCGCCACGGGCAGCCCGTGGGCCCGCGCGAAGGCGAAGTCCCGCTCGTCGTGGCCGGGCACGGCCATGATCGCGCCGGTCCCGTAGTCCATCAGCACGTAGTCGGCCACCCAGACCGGGATCGGCTCGCCGGTGACCGGGTTGACCACGCTGCGCCCGGTGGGAACGCCGGTCTTCGGCCGGTCGGCGTCGCCGCGGTCGGCGGCGGAGGCCCGGGCCGCGGCGGCGGCGTACTCGCGCACGGCGGCCTCCTCGGGGCGCCCCGCCACCAGGCGGCCGACGATCGGGTGCTCGGGCGCCACGATGAAGAACGTCGCCCCGAACAGCGTGTCGGGGCGCGTGGTGAAGACCGGGATCTCGTGCTCGCCGTCGTCCGTGCGGAACACCACCCGCGCGCCCTCGGAGCGGCCGATCCAGTTGCGCTGCATCGTGAGCACGCGCTCGGGCCAGTCGACGAGCTCGTCCATGTCGTCGAGCAGGCGCTGGGCGTAGTCGGTGATGCGCAGGAACCACTGGGTGAGCTGGCGCAGCTCCACCTCGTGGCCGCACCGCTCGCAGCGGCCGTCCACGACCTGCTCGTTGGCGAGCACGGTCTGGTCGTTGGGGCACCAGTTGACCGGCGCCTCCCGCCGCTCGGCCAGCCCCCGCTCGAAGAACCGCAGGAACAGCCACTGGGTCCAGCGGTAGTACTCCGGGTCGCTGGTCGCGATCTCCGTGTTCCAGTCGATCGCGAACCCGAGGCCCTTCAGCTGCTCGCGGATGCGGGCGATGTTGCGCGCCGTGACCTCCGCGGGCGGCTCGCCCGTGCGGATGGCGGCGTTCTCGGCCGGCAGGCCGAAGGCGTCGTAGCCCATCGGGTGGAAGACGGCCACGCCGGAGCGGCGGCGGTGGTGCGCCACCACGTCGCCCATCGTGTAGTTCTTGACGTGGCCCATGTGGATCTCCCCCGACGGGTAGGGGAGCATCTCGAGCACGTAGTACTTCGGGCGCTCGGGCACGACGGGGTGCGCCCCGTCGCCGGAGACCGGCTCCGCGCGGAACGCGTCCTCGCGTTCCCACGCCGCCTGCCACTTCGACTCGACGGGCGCCGGGTCGTACCGTTCCGGCAGGATTCGAGCGGGCGCCGACATCGGCGCGAGTATCGCATACGGTTCAGGGGGCCCCATGACGACGACCCGCCCACCGGTGCTGATCCGCACGGCCGACGTGGCCGAGCACTTCCCCGGCATCATCGGCCTCTACCGGGCGCACGGCTGGACGCACGCGGGCGACCCCGCCCGCCTGCGCACCGCGATCGAGCACTCGTCGTTCGCCGTCGTCGCGACGGAGGACGAGCGCGTCGTGGGCTTCGCCCGCGCGATGTCCGACGAGGCCTTCGCCGTCTACATCGCCGACATCCTGGTCGCCCCGGACCACCAGCGACAGGGCATCGGGCGCACCCTCGTCCGGGCCATCCTCGACCATTATCCGATGGACCGCTTCCACCACCAGGTGCTGGTGGCCGAGCGCGGCGCCGAGGGGTTCTACCGGCGCCTGGGCATGGTGCCCGTCACCTCGTACGGGCTGACCGCCTTCATCCGCTCCAGCCGGTAGCGGCGCGGCGCGCTACGTGCGCACGAAGCGGCGGGTGAGCGCGTCGTCGGCCGGGCGCACCCGCTCGCGCGGCTGCTCCGCGTCGGCCCCGCCGGACGCCGTCGCGGCGGCCTGGGCGGGCAGGTGGTCGACCAGGTCGAGGGCGAGCAGGCGCGCCAGGCGCTCCTCCACCCGCAGGAAGCGGTCGATCGCCTGCATGTCGCCCGACACGGCCGGCGTGTAGAGCGTCCGCCACAGCTCCATGAGGGCCTCGGCGTGCACGATGCGCCGGTCGGTGGCGTGCGACTCGTCGGCGACGCTGCGCGCCTCGCGCGCCACCATCTTGCGGACCTCGGCGCGCGTGACGCCGAGCCGCGCCGCGATGGCCTCGGGCGACTCCCCCGAACGGGCAAGCTGCAGCGCCATGCGCCGCTGACGGGCCGCCAATGCCCGCCGGCTCTCGGCGTCGTTGAGCTCCGACATCGACCCTCCGCTCCGTGGTGTCGAGTCGTTCATACACCGGGTTTGCGGGCGAAACCAGCGACCTCGACAGGTTTGCGGAGGTTGCGACCGCCGATGCCGGCGCGGTCAGCGGACGCGCACCCGCGCCGCCCGCGCCGCCCGCGGCAGGAGCGCGGGCGTGCCGATGAACCGCGCGTGCACCCGCAGCGCGCGGGGCCCGCGCGCCCGCCATCCGCGGGCCGCGAACGTCCTGCGCCAGGCGTACGCGCAGCGCCCCGCCACCCGCCGCAGCGCGGGGCGCCCGCGCGCGACCACCGCCCGGCCGCGGCGGACGCTCACGACCACCCGCCCGGCGCATGCCCGCGCCGCCCGGACGCCCGCCGGCAGGGCGAGCCGGCCGGCGACCCGGAGGCGCACCGGCGGGCGCAGATCGCGCCGCGGACGCACCGTCAGGCTCAGCGAGCGGGGGCGCCGCCGGGCGGCCGGCCCCGGCCCCGGCGCGACGGGCGGCCCGGGCGCGGCCGGCGGCCCCCCGGGCGCCTGCGGCGCCGGCGCGGCCGACGCCACCAGGCCCGTGACGCGGACGGCCGCCCGGTCGTCCTCCCCGGCCGCCGCGTTGCCGGGGGCGGAGTCGGGGTCGACCACGCCCGACGCCGCGACCTCGACAACCACGTCGTGCGGCCCCTCCGCCGCGACGCGTGCCCGCAGCGACAGGGTCGCCGGCGCCCCCGGCGCCAGCGTCCCGACCTGCCAGGCGCCCGTCGCCGGGTCGTACGCCCCCTGCGCGGCGGACCATCCGGCGTGCGCAAGGCCCGATGGCAGCGCCGCCGCCACCGTGACGCCCGTCGCCGGGTCGGCGCCGGCGTTGGCGGCGAGCACGGTGATCGCCACCTCCTGCCCCACCTCGGCGCCGGTCGCGTCGGCCGACGCGGACAATGAGAGATCCGCCACCGACCCGATCATCGTCGCGCCCACCGGCACCCGTCCGGCGGACGAGACCGGCTCGTTGTCGCCGATCGTCGCCGGATCGCTGTAGCCGAGCTGGCCGAGGGTGCTCGCCCCCCAGCAGGAGAGCGTCCCCTCGTCGAGCAGTGCGCACGTGTGGCTCCCCCCCGCGGAGAGCGCCCGTGCCCGGACCGCCGGGCCGAACGCTACGGGCGCGCCACTGCTCACGGGCTCGTCGTCACCAATCGTGATTAGGTCACCCGTGCCAAGACGACCAGCCGTCGCGGCGCCCCAGCAGCGCACCGAGCCGTCCTCGAGTACGGCACACGTATGCGTGGAACCAGCCGCGATCGCGACTGCCGACTCGCCTGGTCCGAGGTCAACGGGCGCCACCGACCCCGGAACCTCGTCGTCGCCGACGGATGCAGTGCTGCCGTAGCCCAGCCGACCCAAGGTTCCAAGACCCCAACAACGGACCGAGCCGTCGTCGAGTAGCGCGCATGTATGAGCCATGCCCGACGAGATCGCCCGAGCCTTTCGCCCTGGTCCAAGGTCGACCGGCGGTACCGCACCAGGCGTCTCGTTGTCGCCGATGTCCTCGGTCGTCCCGGTGCCGAGGCGACCATTCGCTCCTTCGCCCCAGCACCGCGCAGACCCGTCGGCCAAGATCGCGCAGGTGTGCATGTCGCCTGCCGAGACGGCAACGGCGCGTTGGCCACCGAGATCAATGAGCCCAACGGCGTCCGGCGTCTCGTCGTCGCCGATGTCCTGCGTGCCGCCGTATCCCAGCCGTCCAGACGCGCCGTCGCCCCAGCACCGGACGCCTCCACCATCAAGGACAACGCAGGTGTGATCGCCTCCGGCGGTGACGCCGTGTACCGGCCCACCGGTTCGGACAACACCTGCCATTGCCGGCGTTTCGTCGTCGCCGATGTTGTCCATCGCGCCCTGCCCGATCTGACCGGCGGCGCCCAACCCCCAACAGCGCAGCTCGCCTCGGTCGAGCACCGCACAGGTGTGGCTCTCACCCGCGGCGACCGCCGAGACGCTGCGACCGAATCCGACGTCTACCGCAGGACCGTCGACGGGCATCTCATCGTCCCCGATGTCCTCGACGCCCGCGGAGCCCAAGCGTCCGAAGTCGCCGCTACCCCAGCAGCGAAGCTCGCCGGCGTCGGAGACGGCGCAGGTGTGGGACTGCCCGGCGTCGAGCATGCCGGCCTGGAAGCGCCGGACCTCGGATCCGGCTTGCTCCGCGTGCGCGCTGACCGCGCCCGCGACCCACGCGAGCGCGATGACGAGCGGCACGAGCAGCCGGGGCACCCTCTCCCTCCGGGGCACGGTGACGACATGGGCCTGGCGGCTGCCGGTCGCGTACCCCGTCCATGGGATACGCAAACATGGTGAGAGCGAAGTTCAGGCGGTCCGGGACGTCAACCGATGTACCGCGCCTCGATGGCGCGCAGGAAGGCGTCGCGCGCCTCGTCGGCGGCGGCGCCGCACCGGACCGCGTCCTCGATCGCCGCGGCGCGGCCGGCGAGGACGTGGTCGGCGAGCACCTCCTCGAGCCATCGCGAGAAGTCCCCGCCTGCGGCGTGGTGGGCGATCGCCCCGGCGTCGCAGGCGCGCAGCGCCCGGTAGAACTCCATCGCGTTGGCGACCGGCGGCCCGGCCGTCTCCGACGGCCCCACGCGGAACTGGAAGCGCAGCTCCTCGGGCAGCAGCCCGCTGACGTACTTGTGGTGGTGGCGCACGTGGAGCGTCTCGCGGGCGGCGAGCGTCACGATGCGGGCCTCCGGCGCGCCCCTCGTCCCCTCGCGCCGCATCACGACAGCCTGGCCGGGGCGGGCCGCCCCGAGCAGGTCGCGGGCCCCGTCGAGCTCGTGGCGGACGGGCTCGGGGAGCGACTCGGGCAGCGTGCCGGCGAGGGCGATCAGCACGTCCAGGCGCGCGAGCGCCCGCGGCGGCAGCTCGGTGGCGTGGTAGGTCACGAAGCAGTAGCCGCCGCGGCCCGGCACGATCGCGTCGGGGTCGTGATGGGCCGCGCCGAGGTACTCGTGCGCCTCGTCGACGATGAGCCAGTGCGGCATGCCGAGGGCGGCGCGGTTGGCCTCGACCATCGCGGGCACGCGGCGGTAGAAGTCGCGGCGCTCCACCGCGTCGCGCAGCGAGAGGTCGACGACGACGGAGCCGAGCTGGCCGATGGGCTCGACGATGCGCTCCGGCGAGGGCAGCGGGTCGGCCCCGCCCACGGTCACGACGCCCGGCAGGGCGCCGAGCGCCCCGTAGTCGCCCTCGGGGTCAACGACCAGCAGCGAGTAGCCCAGGCGCACGAGCCCCTCGGCGATCAGCCCGGCCACGTGCGACTTGCCGCTGCCGCTCGGGCCGCACACGAGCACGTTGCTCGGCGAGGCCGGCAGCGCGACGTCGTCGCCCGACGGGTCCGTGCCGAGGTGCAGGCGCCAGCGCGACGGGTGCGGCAGAACGGCGCCCGAGACGAGCGGCCCGTCGAGCACGCCGGCCACCCCATGCCCGTCGGCGCGGTCCTCCACCAGGTCGGCGTGGGCGCGCAGGCTGGGCACCGCGTTCGCCAGGGCCACGCCCACCTCGCACGCGGCGAGCAGCGAGTGGTCGTTCTCGGCGTCGCCGATCGCCACCGTGTTGTGGCAGGAGACGTGCAGGTCGGCGAGCCCCTCCGCCACGCCGTTGCCCTTCGAGACGCCGGACGGCAGCACCATCAGCTCGCCGCGGTTGCGGATGAGCTGGAGCTCGAGGCCCAGCCGGCCGATCTCCTCCACCGCGGCCGCGTGGTCGCTCCACTGCATCGCGACCAGCACGCGGCCGCCGCGGGCGGCCACCCCGCGCCGGCGCAGCGCCTCGATCAGGGCCGGGTCGACCGGCTCGGCGAGAAGGCGCTCGACGCCGTCACGGGCCACGGTCGCGCCGTTCTCGGCCACGATCAGGTCCACGTGCGCGGCGGCGTCCGGAAACGCCTCGAGCAGCTCGGCCAGGATGCGGCCGGTCACCAGCACCACCCGGCCCCCGTGCGACCGGTAGCGGGCGAGCGCGTCGAGCGCCTCCCGTCCGGGCCGCCCGCCGTCGGTGAGCGTGCCGTCGAAGTCGACCGCGACGGCGCGGATGTACCCGCCCGGGCCGCCGCCTCCGGGGGTCTCGCCGACCGCCGGCTCGAGATCGATCACCGACATCACCCGTCTCCCTCCGCTCCACGCCGGTCCCGCACGTGCAGCATCCCGCCCGCCGGCGCGCCGCTCATCGGCGCGACGCGCAGGCCGGCTGCGGGAAAACCCCGGCGCGCGGGCGTCAGTAGCGGTCGGCCGGCCCCAGCAGCCCGTAGTGGCCGTCGTACCGGCGGTAGGCGACCATCAGCCGGCCGCGGTCTGGGTCCACGAAGGCCACGAACGGCCCGTCGGTGGCGTCGAGCGCGGCGAGCGCGTCGCCGACCTCCATCGGGATCGCCGGCGCGACGGGTGGGCCGGCCGGCGCGCCGCAGGCGCCCGGGTCGGCGCTGACGAGCGCCAGGCCGCCGTCGGCCGTGCGGTGGATCAGGCAGTCCGTGCCGGTGGCGGCGTCGGTGAACAGGTGGAAGTCGTGGTCGAGCATCCGCATGTCGAAGGCGGCCTGCTCGGGCGTGACCCGCGCCACGGGCAGGCTCTTGCGCCGCGCGAGGCGCCGGTCGGCCACTGGCCGCGCCCGGTGCTCCGGCCGGTGGGCGGGCTCGTGGTCGTGGCGCCAGACGCCGCCGCCGGCCCCTCGCGGGCGGCGCTCGAGGTCGCGGCGGCGGGCGGCGAGCGCGCGGATGTTGCGGCGCACGCGCGCGGCGAGCAGGTCGATCGCCTGGTCCATGGTGCGGCAGGCCACGTGCGCCCGCACCAGCTGCCCGTCCACGTCGATGGTCGCCTTGGCGATCGCGGGCCGCTCCACCGCGGGGTCGGGCTCGGTCGCGAGCTCCAGCCGGCCCAGGATGACCGGTCGTGGCGCCGACATGCACGCCGCGCGCAGCTTCGCCATGGCGCGCTCGCGGTGGCCGTCGGCGGCGTCGCCCCGCAGCCGGATGGACGGCTCGAGCAGGCCGGTGGTGCGTGTACGGGGCATCGCGTCCTCCTTCGCGGTCACCCCCACCATCGGCGCCGCGGCCGCGGCGGCCATCGGGACCGGACCGCCGCGCGCTGCGGGCGACTACGGAGGGTCGCGGGGTTGCCGGTCCCGGCGCGGCGGGCCCGGTGGGGCCGGTGGCAGCATGTGTCGGTGGACATCCGGCTGAAGCGCGCGTACGAGCCGCCGGCGGCGTCGGACGGCCGTCGCGTGCTCGTCGACCGGGTCTGGCCCCGGGGACTGGCGCGCGAGGCGGCCCGGCTCGACGACTGGGCGCGGGACCTCGCGCCGAGCGCCGGGCTGCGGCGCTGGTTCGGCCACGACCCGGATCGCTTCGCGGGCTTCCGCGAGCGCTACGTCGAGGAGCTGCGCGCGTGCCGCTCGCAGCTGGCCGACCTGCGGCGGACCGCCCGCCGCGGCACGCTCACGCTCGTCTACTCGGCGCGCGACGCGGACCACAACCAGGCGGTGGTGCTGGCGGAGGTCCTGCGCCGGGGCCTGCCGCGCGCCGGAGCGTGACGGCGTCGCACGGCGGGCGGCTCAGCCGATCTCGCGACGCTCCAGCGGACGGGTCGCCGGCCCGTCGATCACCTCGCCGTCATACTCGAATCGCGACCCGTGACAGGGGCAGTCCCAGGTGAGCTCGGCGGCGTTCCAGGTGACCTCGCACCCCATGTGCGTGCAGACCGGGGACACCGTGTGCAGCTCGCCCTGCTGGTCGCGGTAGGCCGCCACCTTCTCGCCCCCCGTCGTCACGACGGCGCCCTCGCCGGGGGCCAGCGTGTCCGGCGAGCGCGGGCGCAGCGCCGTGCGGGCGCGGTCGCCGATGAGGCGCTTGCCCACGTTGAGGTTCTCCTTCACGAGGTCGGGCAGCGAGGCGCCCGGGTTGAGGCGCGTCGAGTCGAACGTGGCGGCCCACGCGTTGTCACGGCCCAGCACCAGGTCGGCGAGGATCCGGGCGGCCGCGGAGCCGTTCGACATCCCCCACTTGCCGAATCCGGTCGCCACGAGCACCGCCTCCTGACGGGAGGTGAGGCGCCCGACGTACGGCATGCCGTCCGCCGGGGTGTAGTCCTGCGCGGACCAGCGATGCGTCACCTCGACCACCGGGAAGCGCTCGCGCGCCCAGGCCTCGACCGCCGCGTAGTGGCGCGCGGGGTCCCCGTCCTGACCGGTCTTGTGCGCGTCGCCCTCGATCACCAGCACGTCGCCGTCGTCGGCCGGATGCGGTCGCACGGACCGCGTGGGCCGGTCCACGCTCAGGTACATGCCGGCCGGCACCTCGCCGTCGATCCGCGCGCCCAGGGCGTAGGAGCGGCTGGGGGCCGCCTTGGCGAAGTACCCGCCGTCGAGCGGGAACGGCATCAGCGTCGCCAGCACGACGTGACGCGCGCGCACGGTGCCCGCCGGGCACACGAGCACCTGCCACGGGCCGTCCTCCTCGACGGCGGTCACGCGGGTGCGCTCGACGAGCGTGGCCCCGGCGGCGGCGAGCCGCTCCGCGAGGCCGAGGCAGTACTTGCGGGGATGGAAGATGATCTGGTCGTCCAGGCGCACCGCCGCGGTCACGGCGACCGGTAGCGCGGCGTCCTCGTCGAGCCGTGCCGGAAGCCCCGCCCGGCGGGCGGCTTGGGCCTCGGCCTCCACGGCCGGGGCCGTCTCGGCGCTCGCCGCGTACGTGACCGCCGGGCGGCGCCGCAGATCGCAGTCGATGGCGAGCTCCTCGGCGAGCCGCGCGATCAGCTCGACGCCCGCGAGGTTGGCCTCGGCGTAGACCTGCGCGGTCTCCTCGCCCAGCCGGTCGGCGAGCGACGAGTAGACGAGGCCCTGCAGGGCCGTCGCCTTGGCGGTGGTGTTGCCGGTCGTGCCGGTGGCGATCCGCCGCGCCTCGACGACGGCCACGGCCATCCCGGCGTCGGCGAGCAGCGTCGCCGTCGTGAGCCCGGTGATGCCGCCGCCCACCACGGCGACGTCGACTTCGAGCGCGCCCTCCAGCGCCGGGTACGCGGTCCCCGGCGTGGTGGCGACCCACAACGAGGCGTGACGGCCCTCCGACGCGACGGTCGGCGTCGCCGCCGCGCCTGCCTGGCTCTCCGGCGTCCGGTCGTGCACCTGGCTCGCTCCTCTCCTCAGGGGGCGGCGTGGCGCCCCTCTCCAGGTGCGTACTCGTCGACCACCGGGTAGCGCATGGCAAGGACGGCGCATCCCAGACGGTCAGCCAGCGTCCGCGCGAGCGCCGGAAGGCGTGCGAGCCCAACCTCCGAGCTAGGAGCCCCAGCGATCATTTCAACATTCTGAGCTTCGTGCGGGGGGGACCGTCGGCCGGGACGGGGGCGACTTCGATCCGGACGCCGAGCTCTTGGAGCGTGGTGGTGGCGGCATCCGCGGCCGAGTAGCAGGAAGAGAGCGTCACCAGTTTGAGCTGGCGACGGGTCGGACCGAGCAGTCGGATCAGCTCGTCGACGTCGATCAGATCCTCGCTGCCGTCCTCGTGTTCGAGCACCAGGCCGCGGGGAAGCCCGTGCCCTGAGAAGTGCAGGATGTCCCACCCCTCGCCCTCCTCCACGATCTGCTCCAGCCGCTCCCGAGTGACCCCGTACTGGACGACCCGGAGCTCGACCCCCTTTGCTTCAGAAGTCGCAACTTCCTGGACCATCCGAGCCAGCCGGTGACGTTCATGGCGGAGCGCGAGTGCCCCTCCGCCGGTGGGCAGGCTGAACAGGCCGAGCATCCGGAGCCGCTCGCCTACCGCGCCCTTGAATTGCCCGCCGCTTTCTTGGGATGCAACCGCGTGCGCGAAAACGAAGCTCACGTCCTGCACCGCAAGCGGCTCGCCACCGACGTGGGCGAGCTCGAGCGGCCGAGACCAGAGCCAGGGCGCCCCCTCGGGCACCGCCACGCGCACGGTCACTGGCGCCCTCACAATCAGCGCGTCGCCAACCGCCCCGAGCACCTGCTCACCCATCCACCGACCGACTCGGGAGACCAGCTGACCTTCGCTGTGGAGTCGGTCTTGCAGGTCGGCGCGCCAGCGCAGCATCTCGTACAGATCGGTGAAGCCCTCCAGTTCAACGCTGCCGCGTGCAAGCGCAACGGTGTGATCGGCGAGGAATGCCCCTTGCGCGCTTGTCAGACGCCAGCGCCAGTGACACTCGTCGACCACGTCGACCGCCTCGAGGTGCACGAGCTCCACCCGTTCCCCCTTGACTTCGACTCAGATTCCCTCGTCCGAATGTAGAGCCTCGGACGCGCGCATGTCACGCGCTTGCCTAGTGGAGGGCATTCGCACCTTTCCGGCTCGGAGCCGGTCCAGCTGGCGACCACCTTCGCGCCCCACCACGCTTCCTGGGGTTGCTCAACCTCTGCGGACGCCGACAGAGAGGCGACGACTTCCCTCCAGGAAGGTACGCACGGAGCAACCGGCCAGGCGAGGAGCCGCCGCTCTCGCTTACGGCGGCCTCGGCCCGCCCGCACGAGGTGGAGGCGAGCCCCCCCGGCGACCGCACGAAGGGCGCCACGGCAGGTCGGCACTGGTGCCGCAACCCCAATCGCCTGGCGGCGACGCTGGGCGGCCCGCACGTCGCCGCGGCTCCCCTCTTCCCCGACCTCACCGCCCAGACCATCCGCCAGGCGATGCGGCGCGCGTGCGTGGCGGCCGGGCTGCGCCACATCAACCCGCACAACCTCCGCCACCGCTTCATCAGCCGCCTGGTGATGGCCGGCCTGCCGATCACGGTGATCCAGCGGGTGGTCGGCCACGGGCGGGCGTCGGTGACGCTCGACGTCTACTCCCACGTGCTCCTCGACGAGCCCGCCGGAAGCCTGGAGGCGCTCCGCCGTGGTCTCCTGGTGGTGTTCCAGGAGGGGCCTCCGCGTGAAAACGGCCCGCTGAGCGGGCCTTTCGTCAGTGGAGGATACCGGGATCCTCGATCGGGACCCTCTTGGTTAGGCGAACTACCTGCAAATCGGCAGGTCGGTCAGCGCGAGGAGACCGAGCAAACGCCCCGGCGTGGTGTTCCGGTGGTGTCCGGGGCCGGTTGAGCGCGGACGCGCGACCGCTGCTCAGCCGCCCCCGAGATGCTCGGCAACTCGGCGAAGGAACTCCTGCCGCGTCATCGTCTCTGCCGGGTGGTCCGTCGTCATGTCGTCCGCCGACCCTCTGTGGCCATGGTCGGGCCCGACGCCGTCGCGATCCCAGCCGAGCACCTGGTGGCCGTCGATGACAAGCCGGTACGAGTACGTCTCGCGAGGGTCATCGCCCAGATCCATATCGATGACCTCGAACACCTTCACCACGGCGTCAGGATGCCCGGGCACCTCGACCCGGGCATCCACGAGTCCGAGCGTCGCGGAACGCTCCAGCGGCATCGCGTGGGGAGGTCGAAAGCCGATCCCCACGGCGGCGAGTTCTTGATCGACCTCCGCCAGGTGTGCGCTGACGTGCCTCGGCCTCGGCCGACGTCCCGGTGCGCGCAACCCCGACAGTCGCGCGACGGGGGCTACGCGCCCCTGGCGCGATCGGCGAGGGCCAGCAGCCCCCACCAACGGTTCAAATCGAAGTCACCATGGTCGAGCTCGCCGGCGAGCCAGCGAGCCCGGAACTGCTCCGAGGACATGCCGTATCGATGCTCGACCTCCGAAAGGGAGCGCACGAGATCAGTTCGGGCAAACGTGTGCTGCTGAGTCGTTCTCGTGCTCATGGAACGACTGTACCCCGATTGCGAGGCGCGGCCAACGGCCAAGGACTGGCTGTACGGCCTGTCGCCCGGCCACGCCACCAACGGCGCGACGGACTAAGCGATCACTCGCGCCGCCACATCGATCGTGACCCGCCGGTCCGGTGCGGCGAGCGCAGCCCGAGCCGCGGACCTCGATGCTTCGTAGTCGAGGCCGTGACGCCGAGCGACCTCGGCGAGATCCTCGAGCCGGCGCGCCGGCGAGAGCAGCTCGATCCCGACGATGCGACCTCCGGCGACAGCGACGCTGCCCGCCACACCTACGTTCTCGTCATAGTCGATCGGCTCGACGTCCTCGAGGTCTATCTGCAGGGCGTCGGCCCGCTGTCGTACCCAGCACGCATCACAGCTTCCGCCCGCGGGGGACGCGGACGAGGTCCGAAATCCTCGCGCACCTCTTCGCTCGTCGGAGTCTCCCGGATCGGACGGGCGTCCAGCATGGCGAGCCTCTCGTTGCTTGCGGCCTTTGCGAGCCGCTACGACGCCGGAGTGGTCACGTCAGGTCATCCAGGAACTCGGACGCGGGCCGCACTCCCGTGACGAGGAGGTTGTCCCGTGCGCGCGTGCACGCGACGTAGAGGAGGTGCCGTTCGGTCGAGTAGACGTCCTCCAAGTCGGCGACGTCGGCGATCGCGTCGATTCGCGCCTGCGAAGGGATCACCTCGTCGTCGCACGCCATCACCGCGACCCCGCGGAACTCGAGCCCCTTCGCGAGGTGCATCGTGCTCACCGCCACGCGGCCGTTCGCCATGCGATTTCCGTCATCGAGGAGCACTCCCTCGACGCCCGCCGAGGCGAGGGCTCGCTCTGCACGCTCGATCTCGTCCCCCGAGCGGACGAAGACGCCGAGCTCGCCCTCCGTGAAGCCCTCCTCCAGGCGGGTGCGGAGCCATTCGGCGACAGCCGAAATCTCGGCGGCCGCGTCGTCGAGCACCTTGACCTCCGGCGCGGGGCCGTTGAAGACCGAGATCGTGCCGGCGCGGCTCTCGACGTTGCCGTCGGCATCCGACTGCTCCGGGTCGAGAAGCCGATCCGCGTTCGTCCGGATCTGGTGAGACGTCCGGTAGTTCACACGGAGGGTTCGTGAGCGCCCCCGGATATCGACGCCCAGGGATTTCCACGAGAACGGTTGAGCGAAGATCCGCTGACCGAGGTCACCCGCGAAGAACAGCCCGTCGGCGCGGTTTCCGCCGAGCGCGGCAAGAAGACGCAAGTGGGCGACGCCCATGTCCTGCGCTTCATCGACGACGACGTGACTGTAAGGACTGCTGCCATCGGCGACGATGGCCTCTGCAAGACGCGCCTGAACCTCGGACTCCGTGAGCAACCCCTTCTGGGCGAGTCCCGCTCGCACGAGCTCGAAGATCTGCCACAGGACGGCGCGCTGCGACTCCGCGAGGCGCGTACGCCGACCGAGCCGGCGCACGTCCCGGTACGCCTCCCAGGTGGTGAGCTGCCAGGCATCGACGACGTGTTCCCACTCGGCCGCCAGGAAGCGCTCCGAGAAGGGGTGAGCCTCGACCGAGCTCGCCGCCTCGCGGAGGATCTCGGCGACCGCAGCGCGTGATGCGATCCGCGGCTCGCCGAACCGCGCGCGATAGAGCGTCCGCCCGACCTCGGTGATCGAGCGAACCTCGAGACGCTCCGCCACACGGGGCCGGTTGCCGACGAGTAGGCCGAGGCGCGCACGGAGTGCCTCGCCCAGCGTGTCGGAGTAGGTCGTCAGAAGGACACGCGAGTCAGGATCGTCCCCCGCCAGGAACACCGCCCGATGGAGCGCGACGATGGTCTTGCCCGTGCCGGCCGCCCCAGAGACGCGGGCGGGCCCGGAGAAGCGCCCCTCGACGATCTCCCGCTGCGCCGGATGCAGGAAGACCATCCATCGGTCCCACGGGTAGTCGAGCGCCCGCTGGAGTTCTTCGATGTCGTGCATGACCCGGAAGCGTCGCTGCGCGTCGGGGTGCTCGAAGGGATCACCGCCAGGAATGAGGAGTCGCACCGGCGGAGTGCCGCCGGTCGCCAACTCGAGCAGCGCCTCGGCCGCCTCTGCGGGGAGGTCGTCCGCGAGGACGAGGAGCGACTCCTCCGTCGCCGCCCTGACGTCGGCGACCCGCTCCTCGGGCACGCCATAGCCGAGGAGCTCGTCGTCCGAGCGGTCGGCGAAGAGCGCCGGGGCGGCCGGCGCAGGCGCCTCCTGAGGGACGTGGACCGGGACGATCACCTCTTGGACGGTCTCCCTCACCTCGATGAGCTGCGCGGCCCCGGTCGTCGGGTGTGTCGTCATCCGACGCCGCTCGGCCCACGCGTAGGCGGGATCGTGATGATCGGCATAGCAGAGGACCACGTCTCCGCTGCGACGATGCACGATGATCCTGATGTCCCGCCCGGCCCGGACCGACCAGAAGTCCTTGTCCTTCGCGCGGTCGAGGCGGTGGAACTTGAGGCCTGGGTGCGCCGGATTGGTCTGGAGGTCGAACGCCGTCATCTTGACGGCCTTCTGCTCCTCGGCGGCCAGCTTGGCGAGGCTGTCCGTGAATGTGTCGGCGATGAGGAACCGCATCAGCTGACGCGGAAGACCTTCATCACCTCGTCGCCCAGGTGATTGATGACCTTGACGGCGATGCGCCCGGTCTCGGGCTTCGGGAACGGCCGCGAGACGTCACTGTTGAGCGTGGCCCATGCGTCGGCGTCGATCTCCGCGCGGAGGGTCGTCTTCAGCGCCTTGTACGGATCGTCCGCGCCGAGGAAGTAGGCGTGGCGGACGAAGAAGCTCTCCTCGTCATAGTCGGTGTCCACGAACCAGCACGCGATGCCTTCGGTGCTGTCGCTGCGAACATCTCCGGCACTCGGGTCAAACACATCCACGCCGTTGATCCGCACCTGGATCTTCCCGTCGCCAGCGTCAAGCACATCGATATCCGGCTCGCCGAAGATGACGAAGAGATTGCCCTTGCCGGTGTTCTTTAGATCCTCGGACATGTGTAGGTCGGCGTTCATGCGAGCTTTCAGGACCGGTAGCCGCCCGAGCTTCGTGAACTCCGTCGTGTGAGGCTCGTAGCTGAAGGCGCATGCGATTAGGGCATCGAACCCGGCGTCCGCGGCCTCACGCGCGGCCTCCACCAGGTCCGCACGGAGCACGCTGCCGAACTCCGGCCCGACGAAGACTCCGGCTCGTCGCTCGACCTCGCCCTCTAGGTAGCGCCCCTCCGCGCACACTCGCTCTCCCGGCCACGGGGTGAGCGCCGTGAAGACGATCCGGTCATCTTTGTGGACCTGCTGGACGCCCGCAGCGCCAAGGCTCTCTAGGATGTTGCGCACAAACGCCTGCTCGGCCGCATCCTCGCCCGTTTCGTTGGCGAGCGGGTCGATCAGCTCATCGTTCTCATCCACGCCGAGGAATCGATAGGGACTCACGCTCTCTACGGTGAACGGGCCGGCCACCCTGACCTTTCGCTTGTCCTCATGCGGGCGGTCGTACAGCATCTCCTGCTCAGCCTTGGAGGCAATTGATGCGTCGATCTCGGCCTGACGCTCATTGCGCGCTGCACAGAACTTCTCGTGCAGATCCTTTGCGCGAGGAGACCAAGCCTCTTCGAGATTCCGCGGGACCTCCCACTCTTCCCAGCTCGTGGACAGCTCCGCGTTCAGATCCGCGCGGAGAGCATCGACCGTCGGCGTCCAACGCTCCCATATGGCGTCGATCTCGGCGTTGTTCGCAATTGACTTTAGCGTGACGTGTGGAATGCGCTCATAGACAAAACCTTGGCGGACGCTCGAACCAAACGCGCGACCGGCAAACGAACCGCCGCCGATTTCTGCCTTCTTGGCATGACCCTCCGCGGAATCGGCCAGCACGTAATACGGATAGCGGGCGCCCATGATCCTCGCGCGAGCGAGAGCCAGGGCCACTCGGGACGTGTCGATGGTTATCCATCGACGGCCCCACTCTTCCGATACCGCCGCCGTGGTCCCTGAGCCGCAGGTCGGATCTAGCACTAAGTCGCCTGGATCGGTAGTGAGGAGGATGCACCGCTGGATGACCTTGGACGCCGTCTGGACCACGTAAACTTTGTCGTCGGTGAAGTTTCCAGTGCCGGTGTCGGTCCAGAGGTTAGTCCGCACCTGGTACGGAAAGTCGTTGAGGCCCCGTCGGTATCGGATGCTGTTGCGCGCCGTGTGAATTCGCCCCGCCGCAGCGAGGCGTCTCATCCCCGCTGGATAGTTGGCCTTCCAATGCGCGTTTGCGGGCGGCGTGTAGGTCTTGCCCTCGTGCTCGAATGGCTGCGAATCGTTGGCAGCGCCCTGCGATATCAGGTTGTCCGCGTTGTAAACAAAGGCACCGTCTGGGAGTGCCGCCTCACCGCCCTCCTCCGCTGTGGTCATGGCCCGCTGCCAGCCGTCGATTGCAAGCCAGCGGTAGCCTTGCCGAGCGGGCGCATGAATCCATTGCGGCCGCACCTTCATCAAATCTGTCGACTTCGCGTACCAAATGAGGTAGTCCCCAGTGCGCGGAAGAGCGGACGCCTGAGTAAAACCGCTGGTGGTAACGAAGGAGATCAGACTCACGAAGTTCTCGCCGCCGAATACCTCGTCTAGGAGCGCGCGCACGCGGTGGACGTTCTCGTCACCGATTTGGACGAAGATCGAGCCGGTTGGCGAGAGAAGATCAAGCGCCAAGGTGAGCCGGTCACGGAGATACGCGAGGTAGCTGTGGATGCCATCCCGCCAGGTGTCTCGAAATGCCCTTACCTGCTCCGGTTCGCGGGTAATGTGGTCAGACTTGCCGTCCTTGACGTCCCGAGTTGTAGTTGACCACTGGAAGTTGCTGTTAAACTTAATGCCGTACGGCGGGTCGATATAGATACACTGAACCTTGCCTCGAAGGCCCTCCCGCTCGGCGAGACTCGCCATGACCTGGAGCGAGTCACCGAGAATCATCCGGTTCGTCCAGTTCTGCTCGTGCTGGTAGAAGTCGGTTCGGTCGGCGTCGGCCTCCAAGCCGTTGAAGTCGGCAAAGAGATCCATCTGCTCGTCTGAGGGAGGTGCTCCGTCCGAACGCCGGCTGAGAGCGTCGATGAGCGCCTTTGGGTGGACCTTCTCCTGGATGTAGATGGGCGGCGCCGCGACGACGAGATCGCTGAGGTCCTGTTCGTCCTTCCCGCGCCAGACGAGCTGCGGATCGAGGTCCCTGTTGCGGCGCTCATAGGCGACGCGGATGGCGGCACGCGTGTCGTCTTCGACGACCGGTTCGTACTCGGCGGTTGGGATGTTGACGCGCGTATCGTCCACGTGGGCGAGCGCCTCCACGGACCTCGGAACCTTGGTGCGCCTTACGTTCATTCCTACGATTCCTGACTCGACACAACGGGGGCAACCTGCTCGAGAAGATCGTTGACCTTCTGACGCAGAACCGACTCGAAGTCGGCCTCTATCGTGTAGATGTCGGCCAGTTCCGCGAACGCCCAGCGCCCATGGCCGCCGGCGTGGTTGACCGCAGGCAGCCAGTAGGTCTCCATCGCGAGCTTCTTGTCCTTCGCGTCTTCGCCGCGGTAGCCCTTGATCTCGACGACCAGGTGAAGGAGGTCGTCCTCGCCGCGCCCGTCCTCGATGAGGACGATGAAGTCAGGGATGTACGTCCGTTTGTGGGAACCGTGCCGGTAGGGCACCTCGAGGCCGAGGTTCTGGTTTTTGACGTAGGCTCGCACCCGCTCGTGGGCTTCAACGGCGCGGCAGAACTCGGCCTCCCAGTCGCTGTCGAGGACGACCCAGTTGACGTGGCAGCGGAGGGGGTCGGTCTCCCACCGGTCCCGCTTGGTCGTAGTGAAGTTGACGTGCGCCGTCGAGCCGGCCGGGTTGTAGGCGTCGAAGACGGGCAGCACGGGCCGCTCGCCAGCGTACCGCGTGTTGATGGCGGCCATGATGCGATTTGCGGCTTCGTCCGCGAGCGTCTTGTACATCAGCTGCGCCGGGTAGGTGCCGCCCTTGCAGACGAGATGGTGGTCGAGCCATTTCCGAACGATCCGCTTGAGCTGACCGAAGAGCGCCAGACGCGGCAGCCCGTCGGCGTCGCGCCACCTGCTCATCAGGAGGTGCGACGTCAGCTCGTAGACGACCTGGGACACGCGGACGTCACCGGTGTGCACCAGCGTGAGGTCCACCTGACGTCCGATGATCCCCGAGTTGCGCGTGTTCGTGGCGCCCACCCACTCGGGGGTCAGCACGAGGGTCGAGTCGTCCGAGAAGTCTGCGTCGAGGACTTCCTCGGGAGGCTCGACGCGGTACCCGACCACGCGCGGGAAACGGATCTCGAGACCGTCGCGCTCGGGGCGCACCGCCCGCACCTGCACCGTCTCGCGTGGCGCCTGGGGCTGTACGACGACAGGCTTGGCGGTGAAATCGAACGGGATGCCGAGGATGTCGGCGTACTCGACGTCGAGAAGCCCATCGTCGCGCAGCTCATAGGACTGACGACGGAGGGCCCGTCCGACGACCTGCTCGCAGAGAAGCTGCGTTCCGAAGGCCCGCACGCCGAGCACGTGGGTGACGGTGTTGGCATCCCAACCTTCGGTAAGCATCGCGACCGACACCACGCATCGGATCGACTCCCCGAGCTGGCCGGCACGCCCGACGGTGTTCATCACCTCCCGCAGGAGGTCCTGGTCGGTGATTCCCTCGGCTCGCGTCGGGTCGCCGGTCCGCTCGATGATCTCTCGACGGAAGCGCTCGATCTCGTCCGCCGCCATCGCTCGGAAGCCCCTGTCGAGAGCGTCGCCGGACTCGAGCTGCTCGCTGTCGATCAACAGCGTGTTGGGACGCGGGAGCGGCTCGCCGTGCTCGTTGAAGTTGCGGAAGAGCGGCAGCCGGCCGTGCTCGAACGTCGTGCTGCCATCCTGGTGGGTCCGGTTGAACCCGGCGATGTAGTCGTAGACGAGCTTCGAGATCGCGGTGTTCTGGCACACCACGATGAAGCACGGGGGCACGCGGATGCCGGCCTGACGCCAGAGCTCATGCGTCTTCTCGTAGTGGCCGTAGAGCGCCTCCAGTGCGGTCTGGAGCTGGGGCGGCAAGCTGAGCGGATCGAGATCGGCGCTCTTGCCGCGCCCCTTCTTCGGCATCTTCTCGCGGATGTGCTCCCAGAGCCGACGGAACATCGGCATCTCGTCGCCCGGGATGTTGTCGGCGACTGGGACGCGCGGCAGCTTCACGATGCCGCACTCGATCGCGTCCATGAGCGAGAAGTCGCTCATGGTCCACGGGAACAGCGTGCCTTCGACGTAACCGGAGCCAGCCAGGAAGAAGGGGGTCGCCGAGAGATCGACCACCTGCGCGACCCCCAGCTTGCGGTGGACGGCCTCGAGCCCTGAGATCCAGAGCCGAGCCGCCTCCCTGTTGCGCTCGGCCTCTTTGCGCTCGTCGCCGGTCAGCTTGCCCTCGTCCGAGACCGGCTTCTCGCGGTAGCAGTGGTGCGCCTCGTCGTTCAGGACGAGGATGCCCTTCATCCCCATGAGGTCCGGCATGACCCGCTGGAGCATCTGTCCTTCGGTCTCCAGCGTGTCGATGGGAGCGCCTCGCCCCTGCAGGAGCCGCCGTCCCCCGGCCGAGAGCTCGATCCGCTGCCGGCGCTTGAAGGCGTGGAAGTTCGTGATGACGATCTTGGCCCGGCCGAGGTCTCCGAGCATGTCGGGCGGCACGAGCTCACGACTCGCGTAGTAGCTGTCCGGATCGTTGGGGAGCAGCACCCGGAGGCGGTCCCGGATCGTGATGCCGGGGGCGACGACCAGGAACCCGCGGGTGAAGAGCTTGCTCTGCGGGTGCCGCACCGCGTTGACCGTCTGCCAGGCGATCAGCATCGCCATGACGGTCGTCTTCCCCGCCCCAGTGGCGAGCTTCAGCGCAACTCGAAGAAGATCGGGGTTGGCTTCAGCGCTCGCGTTCGCCAGGTGTGCGAGCACCCCCTTCTCGCGCTTGCCGCGCTTGGGCGCGACCTCGGTGAGCCAGATGACCGTCTCGACCGCCTCGACCTGGCAGAAGAACGGCCGCAAGCCGGCGAACTCGTGATGACGCCAGTGCTGCAGGAGGCGAGTCGTCTCGGGCGTGACGCCCCAATCGCCGGGGTTGGGAAGTGCCCGCCATGCTTCAACCAGGTCGCGAACCTCGTTGATCATCGACGTCGGGTCGTATCGCTGATCCTCGCTCGCGATACCGCCGTCGCCCTCAGGCAGCCCCAGCTGCTGCTCAGCCCCGCGCTTGCGCTTCCTCGGCTTGGGGATCGGTGTGACGAACTCCGCAGGGCGGCGGCGCTCGACGACCCTGTGCGTCGGCTGCCCGTTCTCGTCGAGCTCCCAATGTAGCCGGGGGCGCGCATACGGCGAGTTCAAGATCGGGCGCTCGAAGAACGCCTCGATCGTGCTGGACTCGCCGGACCCAGACCTCATGGACCCAGACCCTAATGAGGGACTTGGCCGACCGCATCCGCTGATCGACGACCTCGGCCTACACGGAACTCCTGCCTGGTCGCCGACTCCCGGCCCAACCGTCGCGGCGTGCCTGACCGAAGGTCGAGGTGGCGGTCGTCATCGCGCGCGACCGCAGTGCCGCGCGGCGCACGGCGTCACGGTGGGCACGTGATCCGCGGCCTCGAGCCGCGCGAGTGCGGCGTGGCGCATTCCGAGGCGCTTGGCGAGGCGGCCGACTCATCCAGTCGGCGGCGCAGTACGCGATGAGTTGCGCAGCCCCCGGCGAGGAGCGAGCAACGGTTTACGGTCCGTGGCGCAGAACATCGCCGCAGAGCCTGGGCACCTTGGGTCGGTACAGCGTCCGTCCTCCCTGTCCGGCGGCGGCGCCATCAATCGAGGTGGGGACCGACGAGCGCATTCACCAGCGGAGCGAGGCGGCGGCCGGCCCGCCGGTACGCATCCCGGAGATCGACAGCAGCGGTGCGATCAGAGCCCCAGACGAGCCCGACCGATTCGAGCGCGAGCAGCGGCTCCCCCTCACGCAGAAGGAACCAGAAGCGGTACTCGGAAGACAACGGGTCGCCGTCCAAACGAACGGCGCGCCGCTCCGCGAGGGCCGGGAACGCGGCGAAGAGATCCTCGCGCACGCCGCTTTCCCATCCCGAGTTGTCATCGAAGCCGTTTCGCCACTCCCAGCGGCGAAGGCCGAGCGCGACCGGCGCCATACAGGAAGCGGCGAAGCGGAACGACAGCGATGTCCGTGTTGAAGTCGGCAAGTGCCCGACATCTGGAAGCCCCGCGTGCCGCTCCAGCATACGCAGCACCTCGAGCGGGTGTTCGCTGAGGTAGGCGCCCCAGAAGCCGTGGTACCGGTGATGGCCGTCCCGGTTCGGGTCGTCGAAGCGCACGTGCACGTGAGCGGTCCCGATGCGATTGAGATCGATATGGC
The DNA here is from genome assembly GCF_018141525.1 of Miltoncostaea marina. Taxonomy (GTDB): domain Bacteria; phylum Actinomycetota; class Thermoleophilia; order Miltoncostaeales; family Miltoncostaeaceae; genus Miltoncostaea; species Miltoncostaea marina. Next base: position 1,350,460 of record NZ_CP064655.1, on the reverse strand, counting down.
CGCCACGCCAGCCGCGGCGATCGATGAGCGTCAAGCAGTCGTATTGGCCGCCGCCTGGGTGCGTCTCGATGACGCGCAGCCGGCGCGGATGCCGTCGCACCAGCTCCGACGCCACCCGCCACGAGACGGCCTCGAGCACCTGCCGATTCGGAAGAAACTCGGGCTCGGTCTCCTCGGGCTCAAGCACTGCGCCGCTTCCCATCGGGCGCTCGTCGAGATCGCCGTCCAGAACTCCCACAATCACGTGTGCGGACGTCCGGACACCGGTGTCCGCATCGGCAGATGCAAGTGTGTGGTCGGTCCAAAATGGTGTCCGTCCGATGTTCGCGTGGCGTCCACCTCAGACTGGCAGCCGGCGTCTGCGGCGCGCAGCCCGGACGGCCCACTGAGAGACCGGCCGGGCGTTCTGGCTCGCTACGGAGCTGCCGGCCGTGGAGAGGTTCGAGGATCTCTTGGGAGACGGGGGCGAAACCGGCGTGCCGCGAGCATCTACCTGGTGACGGGAGACAGCGCCGACCATCGGAGAGACCGCCATGGCCGTTCCCGTCACCCGCCTCAGCGCCGCCCGTGCCCCCCGCGCGCCCGAGCGCCTACCCAAGCTGATCGACCAAAAGGGACTCCGGGAGGAGCTCGGCGTCGGCCACGCGACCGTCGAGGCGATCTTCCGCCGGCTGCCGGTCGTCACCCTGCCCGGGCACCGCAAGGTCTTCGTGCGACGCGAAGACGTGCGGCGCCTGCTCGAGGAGCACACTTACCGCGACGGTGAGAGAGTGCGACCGGTATGAGCCCGTCCGTCTTCATCGTCACCCGACGCAAGGGCGGCGACGGCGCTTGGGTGAGCGCCAAGCGCGGCGCGAGCGCCGAGGTGCGCTACGTCGTCCGCTACCGGCTCGGCGGCCGTGGCTCACGCGTGCGCCACGGCGGCAGCTTCCGCACCCGTCGCCAGGCCGAAGAGCGGGCCCGCTTCATCGCCGGCGAGCTGGCCGCCCGGCGGATCCCGGACCTCGGTGAGCTCGTGCCTCCGCCGGCCCCGCCGCCGCTCGGCGAGGTCGCCCGGGCGTACCTCGCGTCGCGGATCGACGCCAGCGAGAACACGGCGAAGGTGTACGCCCAGGCGGTCGATCGCTTCGGCTCGCTGGCCGAGCGGGCGCCACAGGAGATCACGCCCGCCCACGTGCAGGCGTGGATCGGCGAGCAGTCAGACATCCAGCCGGCGACGCTCGGCAAGTACCTGAGCGTGCTGCGTCTGGTGCTCGACTGGGGCGACGTCGTCCCCAACCCGGCCCGCAGCCCGAAGGTCCGCCTGCCGCGCCAGGCTGAGGGCGAGATCGAGCCGCCGAGCTTCGAGGAGGTCCGGGCCATCGAGGGAGCGATCGCGCCGGCGTGCCGGCTGGCGGTCCAGACGCTCGACGGCGCGGGCCTGCGGGTCGGGGAGTTGCTCTCCCTCACCTACGGCGACCTCGACCCGCCACGCGGGCGGATGCGGGTCGCCCGCGGCCGCACGAAGGGCGGCACGGCGGGCCGGCGGTGGGTGCCGCTGCCCGACTGCCTGGGGGCGACGCTGACCGGCCCGCGGGATGCTGCGGCTCCCCTCTTCCCCGACCTCACTGCCCAGACCATCCGCCAGGCGATGCGGCGCGCCTGCGCCGCGGCCGGGCTGCGCCACCTCACCCCGCACGACCTGCGCCACCGCTTCATCAGCCGCCTCGTCATGGCCGGTCTGCCGATCACGGTGATCCAGCGCGTCGTCGGCCACGGGCGGGCGTCGGTGACCCTCGACGTCTACTCGCACGTGCTGCTCGACGAGCCCGCGGGGAGCCTGGAAGCGCTCCGCCGTGGTGTCCTGGTGGTGTTCCAGGAAGAGCCGCCGCAAGAGAAAGGCCCGCTGAGCGGGCCTTTCTCGTCAGTGGAGGATACCGGGATCGAACCGGTGACCTCTACGCTGCCAGCGTAGCGCTCTCCCAGCTGAGCTAATCCCCCGGGACCGGCTGAGTATAGGCCAGCGGCGGCGACAGGCAAGCGCGGCGCGTTCGCCCGCGGCGGGCCGCGCGACCGGGTCCGCTTCACCGGGCGGGCGGGGCTTGCTTGCATGACCCCGTGCGCCCCTCGTCCGCTCAGCAGCAGGCGGCGCCGTCGCGCGTGCGGCTCGTGGTCGTCATGCCCGTCGGCCCCGGCGAGGACGTCGCCGACACGCTCGACAGCATCGCGGCCTACGCCGACCCCTCGCACGCGGTCGTGCTGGTCGACGACACCGGCGACCCGGGGGGCCCCGCGGCGGCGGCTGCGGCCGCGCTGCGCGAGGTGCACGCCGTCCCGGCGCCGGCGGGGGCAGCGGGCAACCGGGGCGGGCTGTGGGTGAAGCTGGCGGCCGGCTATCGGTACGCGTGCGCGCGCCTGCGCTTCGACCTGCTGCTGCGGATGGACACCGACGCGCTGCTGCTCGGGCCGGGCCTGGAAGACGTCGCGGCGGCCCGCGTCGCGGCCGATCCCGGGCTCGGGATGCTCGGCGGCCACCGCACCGGCCCCGACGGCCGCCCGCGCGACTTCGGGCCGGCGGCGCGGCTGCTCGCCCGCGAGGCGGGCCCGCTCGGCCTGGCTGACCGGCGCAGGCGCGCGACGCTGCGGCGCCTGCGCGCGGCTGCGCGGGCCAACGGCTACGCGCCCGGCGAGCACGCCCTGGGCGGCGCGTTCATCCAGCCCGCGCGGGCCGTACGGGCGCTCGAGGCCCGCGGCTGGCTGGACCTGTCCGAGCTGGCCTCCTCGGGGCTGAGCGAGGACCACCTGTTCGGCCTGATGACCGTCGCGGCGGGCTTCCGGATCGGCGACCTCGGCGGACCCGGCGGGCCGATGGCCCTGCGCTGGCGCGGCCTGCCCGCCCACCCGGACGACCTCGTGGCCGGCGGCGCGCTGATCACCCACTCGGTGCGCTCCTGGGGCGACCTGGACGAGGCGGCCGTGCGCGGCCGGTTTCGGGTGGCGCGGCGAGCGGGAACGCCTCGGGGGACCGCCCGTCCGGAGGCCTCAGGCCGGGACGCCGCGCTCCGATAGCACCCGCGTACCCGCGCGGCGCCCCGCCGCGCCCGCACACGGAGCCCTCAGCCATGCCGCCGACGCGAACCGCCACGCACACGTCGCCGATCCGCCGCCTGGGGACGGCGGCCGCCGCCGGCTGCCTGGCGCTGCTCTGCGCGGGCGCGGTCGCGGCCGGGGCGGCCGGCGGCGGCTCCTCGGTCGGCGTGATCGGCGTGGTCGCCGCGAAGGGCCCGCCCGGGCCGGCGCCCATGCCGCTGGCGCGCGGCGACGCGAAGACCGCCTGCATCTACAGCCACAACAGCATTCGCGAGATGCGGATGATCGGCCGGCGCATCGGGCGCGACTTCCGCTGCGCGTCGGTCTACAACAACGTCGGCACCTGGGCCGCCTGGACGAACCCGTGGTTCATCACCACCGGCAACCTCGACAACCGCTGGGCCGACTGGGTGCGGGCCGATCCGGGCCGGCGCCGGCTGGTGATCGGCCAGTCGATGATCCCGACGGAGGGCATGCCGGCCGACTGGCGCCGCAAGGGCGCGCGGGGCGCCTACGACGCCCGCATCCGCGAGCTGTCGCGCAACCTGGTGCGCGCGGGGCTCGGACGCTCGGTGATCCGCCTCGGCTACGAGGCCAACGGCGACTGGAACGCCGACCACGTCGGCCACACCGCCCGTGACCACGCCCACTGGCGCGCCTACTGGGCCCGGTTCACGCGGGTGATGAACGCGGTGCCGGGCGCCCGGTTCACCTTCGACTGGAACCTCAACGCCGCGTACCGCGACATCCCGCTGCGCGCGATCTACCCGGGCGACCGGGCGGTCGACATCATCGGCGTCGACGTCTACGACGAGTCGGGCCGCGCGCTGCCGGCCGCGCGCTCGCCCCGCCGCTGGTCGGCGATCGCCGCCCAGCCGGGGGGCGTGCGGGACATCGTGCGCTTCGCCCGGGCCCGCGGCAAGCCGCTCTCGGTGCCCGAGTGGGGCCTCATCCACCCGTCCGGCCGGGGCGGCGGCGACAACCCGCGCTTCGTGGCCGCCATCGCCGCGCTCGTGCGCAACAACACGGTCGCCTATCAGTCGTACTTCAACAACGACCAGCTCGAGCCGTGCCTGGAGATCCACAAGCAGCGCCGCGCCTTCGCCGCCTACCGCGCGCACTTCGGCGGGGCCTCCGCCCGCCACGCCGCGGCCGGCCGCCCGACCGCCCGGCGCAGCTGAGCGCCCCCGCGGGCACCCCGGCCGGGTTCACCCGGCGCGCGGTCGTCGCGGCCCTGGCGGCCTCGGCCGCGTGCCTGGGGCTGCTCGGCGCGCGCATGGCGATCGCGCGCGAGGACGGCCTGCTGTGGCTGGCCTGGAACCTCCTCCTGGCCTGGATCCCGCTCGCGCTGGCCCTCGCCGCCGCGCGCGCCCCCGGCGGCCGGGCGGGCCGCCTGGCGCGGGCGCCGCTGCTGGCCGGGTGGCTGCTCTTCCTGCCGAACGCGCCCTACCTGGTGACGGACCTGATCCACCTCGACGGGCGCACGGCGGCCGCCCTGCGGATGGACGTGCCGCTGTTCTGCGCCTTCGCGGCCACCGGGCTGCTGATCTTCCTCGTGGCGCTGCACGTGGTGCACCGCCTGGTGGCGGCCGCCGCGGGCGCCCGCGTGGCCTGGGCGACGGTGGTCGCGTCGGTGTGGCTGTCGGCCGCCGGCATCTACCTCGGCCGGGTGCTGCGCTGGAACAGCTGGGACCTCGTGGACGACCCGCTCGGCCGCCTCGCGGAGCTCGCCGGCCACCTCGGCGACGGCGCTCGGCTGGCCGCCGCGGCCGCCTTCGTCGCGGCCTTCGGCGCCGGCCTGTCGCTCGCCTACTCGGCCTTCGGGCGCGCGGCGCGCAGCCGCGGCGCGCGCCCCGGCTGACCGGCGCGCCGCCAGACGCCGGTGGTGCGCAGCAGCACGACGCCCAGCAGCACGGACACGGTCTGGGCGAGCGCCCAGCCGCCCGCGGCGGCGGTGAGGCCCCGCGGCAGCATCACGCCCACCAGCGCCAGCACCAGCGCCGCGTTGAGGGCGTTGATGAGGATGTAGGCGCCCATCCGGTCGCGCGCGGCCAGGATGGAGTCGATCAGGTAGGTGCAGCCGGTGGCGAGGGCGCCCAGCGCCAGCAGCTGCAGGCAGCCGGTCGCCCCGCGCGCGTAGTCGTCGCCGAACAGCCGCAGCACCAGCGGCGCGGCGATCGCCAGCACCACGACCGCGGGCAGCAGCAACGCGTACACGTGGCGCAGGGCCTTCATCGTCACGTCGCGCAGCGGCTGCTCGCCACGGCTGGCCTCGGCCATCAGCACCTGGGCCGTCGTGGAGGGGACGAAGTTGAGGAAGGTCGCGAGCATGAAGGCCGCGGCGAAGTACGCGGTCTGCTCGGGCCCGCGGACGCCGAGCACCATCAGCGGCACGACGGTCGCGGGCAGGATCCCCGTGATCGCGCCGGCGTAGCTCGTGCCGGAGAACGACAGGTGCCGCCGGAGCACGCCCAGCGAGCCGCGCAGGTACGCGCCGCCGCGCACGCGCCGCGCCAGGGCGACCCCCCCGATGGCCGCCGCCAGCCCCGCGCCGGCGCCGTAGGCGAGCGCCAGCGCGAGCATGCCCGACAGCCCGGCCGCCGCCAGCGCGCCGAGGGCGACCAGCTTCAGGACGCTGCCGGCGAGGTTCTTGACGAGCAGCTCCTGGGTGGCCCGCACCGCGATCAGGCCGGCGTCGATCACCGCGCTGACCGCCGCGATCACCGCGAGGGCGGCGACGAGCAGCCGGTGGTCCGTGCGGGCCAGGTCGAGCGAGCTCGGCAGATGCGGGCCCAGCACGAGCAGCACGAGCAGGCACAGGCCGCCGCCGGCGGTCGTCGCGGCCACGACCGCGGCCGTCGCCAGGCGGCGCGCCTCCTCGGCCACCGCCAGGTGGCGCATGAGCGTGTTGGGCAGCCCCAGCGCGCCGACGGCGGCCAGCAGCCCCACCCCCGCCACCACGCCGTTGAAGGCGCCGACGTCGGACGGCGGGTAGAGGCGCGCCGAGACGGCCCAGAAGGCGAAGCCGAACAGCGCGAGCAGCGTCGTGTTGAGGAGCAGCGTGGTGGAGCCGCGGTACACCGCGTCGTCGGCGATGCGCCGCGCCGCGCCGCCCAGCCGCAGGGCGCGCGCCGTCACGGCCGCCCCCGGGCGGCGGCGGGCCGGGCGGCCGGACGGGCGGCGTCCGCGGCCTTGCCCATCGCCGCAAGCGTGGCGGCGGCGACGGCGTCCCACGAGGGCGGCCGGTCGGCGAGCGCCGCGGCCGACATCGCGGCCAGCCGGGCGGCGGGCATGGTCGCGACCTCGCCGAGCGCGCCGGCCAGGCCGTCGACCGAGCCGTCGTAGCGCATCACGGCCGCGTCGGGCAGGCCGTCGAGGGCCAGCAGGGCCGGCACGATCAGCGGGCGGCCCATCTCCAGCGCCAGGCGGGCGCTGCTGCTCGTGGTGATGCGGCGGAACGGCAGCACCACGGCGTCGGCCTCCCCCATCAGCGCCGTCAGCTCGTCGCCGGGGACCTGCTCCAGCCGCAACCGCACGCGCCCGCCGAGCGGCGCCGCCAGCGCCCGCAGGCGCCCGGCCAGCGCCCGGTCGGGGCAGCGGCCGGCCACGACCAGCCGCAGGTCCGCGCCCGCGCCCTCCCCCGCCGCGCGCATCGCCGCGAGCAGGTCCTCGACGCCCTTGTGCTCCAGCACCTGGCCGAGGAACAGCAGCCGCCGCGGCCCCGGGCCGGAGCCCGGCACGCGCGCCGGGGGCGGGCCGTCGGCGATCGGCCCGAGCGGCAGCACGACGGCGGCGCGCGGCCGCGCCCCCATGCGCTCCAGCGCGGCGAGGGTGGCCGCCGAGTGGGCGATGACCAGGTCGGACGCCGTCACCAGGCGCCGGCGCTCGGCGGCGTCGTCCGGGAAGACCCGCGCGTGCGGCAGCACGTTGTGCGCCGTCCACACCACGCGCGCGCCGGCCAGCCGCGCGGCCCGAAGCCAGAGGCGGAACAGCAGCGCGCCCGCGCGCCGCATCGCCGGCAGGCGATCGGCGCCCGCGGGGGCGAAGCCGAACACCCAGTGCAGGTGCACCGTGCGCCAGCCCGCCAGCGCCAGGGCGAGCGTCTCGAACGGCAGCAGCAGCAGGTTGAGCGTGCGCGAGGGCGTCAGCTCGCCGAGGTAGCGCACGCGGGCGCCGCGGCGCCGCCCCGCCCGGTAGAGCTGCTCCTGGTACGGGTTGGGGTCGCGCGGGAGGGCGAGGATCCTCATCGCCGCCAGGCCTCCCGCAGCACGCCGAGCCCGAAGGCGAGGTGGTCGGCCACCACCCGCAGCGGGCCGTCGGCGCGGTTGCGCCAGGCCGGCACGAGCAGCAGCAGCGGATAGGCCCGCCAGCGCAGGGTCAGCGGCAGCCCCAGCAGGAACAGCGGGTAGACGAACACCATCGGGTCGCCCCGCAGGGCGCGCGGCAGGCGGCGCCGGTGCTTGCGGTAGAGGCGGGCGCGGGCGCGGCCGTAGCGGTAGCCGCGGCGCAGCTGGCGGGTCGGCGATCCCCAGTCGTGGGTGACCACGGCGCGGGGCACGCTGCGGATGCGGTGGCCGGCCTCGACCAGCCGCCACGAGAAGTCGATGTCCGAGCCGTACTGGAACCGCTCGTCGAAGCCGCCGACGTCGTCGAAGGCCGCGCGGCGGAACGCCATGTTGATGGTCGGGCACTCCGGCAGGTGCACCGCCGCCTCGGCGGCGGCGAGGGTGCGGCTGTCGTAGAGGCCGTCGCCGTCGGGCGAGGTGGCCACGCCCGCGGCGACCGCCTCCTCGCCCGACAGCAGGGGCGCGACCAGCCGCTCCAGCCAGCCCTCGGCGGGCCGGCAGCCGGCGTCGGTGAACACGATCACGTCGCCGCGCGCGGCGGCCACCCCGGCGTTGCGCTGGTGCGGGATCGAGACCGCCACGCCCGGCGGCGGCGACCAGTCGATCCAGCGCACGCCGGGGTGGGCCCGGCGCACGTGGTCGAGGCGCCCGGCCGAGGCGTCGACCACGACGACCTCCGCCCCGCCCGGCAGGGCGGCGGCGTGGGCGCTCACCTCGGCCAGCGTCCCGTCGAGGGCCGGCTCGTCCTTGCTGATGACGACGATGGAGATCATCTGCGGTGCACCCTGCTCTCGCCGTTGTCGTAGACCCGGTCGTAGTGGTCGCCCAGGAAGCGCGCCGGGAAGGCGTAGACCGCCGAGCGGCCGCTGTTCTGCGAGCGCGCCCGCCCGTCGACCACGTTCGTGCGCGACGCGTAGACCCAGGCGTGCTGGTCGAGCGTGCGCGGCGTCACGTCGAGCATCAGCCGGGGCGGCTGGCCGACCGCGGCGAACAGGCGCAGCTGGCCGTAGCGGTCGGCGTAGACCACCGCGTCGTCCGGCACCTGGGCGCCGAACCAGGCCGCGCCGGCCAGCTCCGGCTCGGTGATGAGGAAGCGCTCGTGGTCCTCGCCCTCGGCGGCCAGGTTGCCGCCGGCGCCCGTGCCGACCGTCGCGCCGGCCAGCCCGGAGGTGTTGACGAGGATCGTCGCGAGCACGAGCGCCACGGCGGCGCCGGCCAGCGGCCGCAGCCGCCCCAGCCGCCCGGCGCCCGCCTGGGCGATCCATGCCAGCCCCACGGCCAGCGGCACCAGGGCCTGCAGGAAGGCGCGCTCCTGGTTGTAGGCGTTGGCCGCGGTGCCGGACAGGCGGATCGCCGCCAGCACGGCCAGCGTGCCGAGCCCGAGCAGCGCCACGGTGCGCAGGAAGGGCGGCGTGCGGCGGCGCAGGGCGAGCACGAGGGCGCCGAGGGCCGCGAGCGCGTTGGCCGCCTGCTGGATGACGAGCTCCGCGCCGTCGAGCGCCCCGGCGACCCGCGGCGCGGCGGCCTGGCCGGCGGCCGGGCGGGAGTCGCGCAGGTCGTAGCGCGGCTGCTCGGCGGCGGGCAGCGGGATGACGAAGGGGCGGTTCTTGGCGTAGTCCTCGGCCGCCAGCTCCTGGTACTCGGCCGCCCCGACTGCCGAGGTGGTGTTGCCCTGGAGGTACGACTGCAGGATCCCCTGCCCCGGCTCGCGGTTGGGCAGCGGCTGCAGGCCGCGCGCGGCCACGCGCTCCTGGAAGTCGGCCAGGTTGCTCGACGAGCCGGTCACGGGGCCGTACCAGAGCGCCGCCCCGGCGGCGGTCACGAGCAGCGCCGCCACCACGGCGCCGCTCACGCGGGGCGCCGGCCGGAACGTCGACACCGCGAGCTGCAGGACCACCGCGCACGCGAGGATCGCGATGGCCAGGTAGGTGGTCGTGTAGTGCGAGACCACCAGCAGCAGGCCCATCGTGGCCGCCAGGGCCATGCGCGGCCCCCGCGGCAGGCGCCGGTCGACCGCCGCCGCGACGGCGATCGCGAAGGCCAGCAGCGCGATCTCCTGGCGCGCGATGGCCGGGATCTGCTGGAAGAAGTAGCTCTGCACGACGATGAAGGCGCCGGCCGCGACGGCGTAGCGGGGCGACAGGAACCGCCGCGCCACCAGGAAGACGGCCACCGGGAACAGCGCGAACAGCGCCGGGTAGACCGCCTTCAGCAGGACGAGCTCCGAGATGCCGGTCAGCTCGTGGAGGCTCGCCGGCAGCACCGTCAGGCTCAGCATCGCGCCGTACGCGTCGTCGGTGTGCGCCGTCTCCCAGAGGCCGGCCAGGCCCGTGCTGCGCATCACCTGGTACTCGGCGGTGATGTCGAAGCCGTAGACCGAGCCGCCGCGCATCGTGTACGCCCACGCCAGGCCGAGGCCGACGCCGTAGAGCACCAGGCCGAGCTGGGAGGCGCTCATGCGCGGCGCCAGCACCACGGCCGCGGCCAGGGCCACGAGCTCCGCCGCCACGACGCCGATCGCCAGGCCGGGGCCGTGGCCGCCGGTCAGCAGGGCGGCGCCGGCGGCGGCCGCGAGCGGCAGGGCGAGCGGCCACAGGCGGCGGACCGGGACGGCCGCGGCCCGCCAGCCGGGACGCCCGGGGCGCGGCCGGGCCCACGCGCTCGCGGCGAGCAGCACCAGGCCGACGGCCTCCAGGCCCACGAGCAGGGGCACCGCGCGCAGGGGCTGCGCCACGCCGAGCGGCGGGCCGAGCAGGTCGACCGCCAGGCCGCTCGCGGTGACCACCGCCAGGGAGGCGCCGACCACGTAGACCGGCGTGCGCAGCGTCGCCGCCACGGGCACCCGGAGGGCCCCGAGCAGCAACAGCCCGGGGACGGTAAGCACCAGCGCCAGCAGCGCCGCGCGGGCGGGCCAGAGGCCGGCGGCCGGCACGAGCGCGGCGATCGCCGCCAGGCCGGCCGCGCCCGGCCAGACGCGCCAGGGGCGGCGCGCGGCCGGCGCGGGGGCGGCCGGGCGCCGCGCGGGCGCGGGCGCGCCGGCGCGCGATGCGGTCGGGCGGTCGAGGACGCCGGCGCCGGAGCCCATGGCGGCGGCGCGGGCCCTCACGCGGCCACGGGCGGGGCGGGGACGTGGGCGTCGACCGGGCCGTCCGCCTCGGTGCCGAAGCGCCGGTAGCGCACCATGCCCTCGACGAAGCCGACGTTGCCGCAGGCCTCCTGCAGGAGCGCCACGTACGCGTAGAGCAACGGGGCCAGGCGGCGCTCGCGCAGCGCGATGCGCAGCCCGGTCGGCGTGACGAGGTGCGGCAGCACCAGCGCGCCGAGGGCCGCCAGGCGGCTGCGCGGCGCGGCGGCCAGCAGGGCGGCCTCGGCCAGCGGGCCCGGGAAGATCGTGGGGCTGGCGCCCGGCCACTTGGCGCGGAAGCGCGCGGCGCCCCGCCCGTAGGCCCGGCTGCGCCGCAGGCTGTCGCGCAGCGAGGGCGCGAAGTGGTGCACCATCGTGGCCCGCACCTCGAGCAGGATGCGGTGGTCCGGCATCGCGCGGCCCACGCGGTGGAAGAAGTCGAGCTCCTCGGCGCCGAAGGCGAAGCGCTCGTCGAAGCGGCCGACCGCGTCGAGCACCTCGCGGCGGAACGACATGCTCGCGCCCACGAGGCTGTAGACGTCGCGGCGCACGGGCCGCACCGGGCGGGTCCACTGGCGCTGGGCGTAGAGCTTCAGCCGGTAGAGCGGGTGGTGGCTGCGCCGCAGCTCGTTCTCGAGCGGCTCGAGCGGGTTGTAGCGGCGCAGGTAGTCGAGCACGAAGTGGTCGCCCGGGCCCGGCAGCACCGGGCCGCCCACGGCGGCGACGTCGTCCCCCTCGGCGTAGGCGGCGAGGATGTGCTCCGCCCAGCGCGGGTCGGCCTCGCAGTCGTCGTCCATGAACGCGATGACCGGCGCGGCGGCGGCATCGACGCCCGAGTTGCGGGCCGCGGCCAGGCCGCGGTTGCGCTCGTGGCGCACGACGCGGGCGCCCATGCGCGCGGCCACGCCGGCCGTGTCGTCGGTCGAGCCGTCGTCGACGACCACGGTCTCGATGCGGCCGGCGGCGGTCTGCGCGGCCAGCGACCGGAGCGCGCGCTCGACGCCGGGCGCGCCGTTGAGCGAGCAGATGACCACGGACATCTCAGGCGGGCTGGGCATGCGGCTCCCGGGTCGGGGCGGACGTGACGGCGTGGTAGGACGCGAGGATCGAGCGGGCGACCTCGTCGAGGCCGGCCCCCGCCGCCCGTCGCGGCGGGCGGCCCGCGGCCTCGGCCGGCGAGCGGGCGAGCAAGCGCTCGATCGCCGCCGCGAGGCCCTCCCGGTCGCCCGGCTCGTGGGTCCAGCGGGGGTCGCCGAAGTCCTCCGCCAGGCCGCCGGCGCGGCTGGCGACGACCGGCACGCCGAGGGCGGCGGCGAGGCTCCCCACCCCGCTCTGCTCGATGCGCCGGTACGGCAGCACGAGCGCCTCGGCCAGGCCGAACCACGGCGCGACCTCGCCCTCGGGGACGTACCCGGTGAAGCGCACCAGCTCACCCATCCCCTCCCGGGCGATCGCGCGGCGCACCCGGGCCAGGTGCAGGCGGTCGCGGGCCTCGAAGGCGCGGAAGGCGCCGCTGCGCGGCCGGACGGTGCCGGCCACCACGAGACGGACCCCCGTGAGCGCGTCCGGCCGGCGGGCGCGCAGCGCGGCGAGGGCGGCGACGAGGTCGTCGAGGCCCTTGTCGACGTGGACGAAGCCGAACGCCAGCAGCACGCGAGCGTCGCCCAGGCCGTGGCGCGCCCGCAGCTCGCCGGGGGCGACCGCGGGCTCCGGCGGCGGGCGCCGGTGGTGCGGCACCACCGCGACGCGCGCGGCGTCCACGCCGACCTCGTCCACGAGCGCCCGGGCCGCTGCGCCCGTGTGCACCAGCACGCGCGCGGCGCCGGCGCACAGCCGGCGGTAGAGCAGGCGCCCGGGCAGCCGCAGCATCGCCGTGTCGCGGGTGACCTCGTGCGCGGTCACCACGACCGGCGCCCCCGTGGCCGCCCGCACCTCCGCGATGAAGCGCAGCAGGGCCGGCACCCCGGTGCCGAAGGCCGCCACGGCGAACTGCACGTGCACCACGTCGGGCGCGAAGGCGGCGACGCGGCGCAGCGCGACGTCGCCGCCCTCCCGCGGGCCGGCGAGCGCGCCGATCACCTCGGCGGGGGCGGCCGTCGCGAAGCGGGGGGTCACGACCCGCACCTCGTGGCCCGCCGCGGACATCGCCCCGGTCAGCGCGGCGGCGTAGTCGCCGATGCCGTCGCGGCTCGGCGGGTAGGGGGCGACGGTCAGGATCCTCACGGCAGCACCGCCGTGCGGACGGTCTCGCTGACCGCGTCCCAGTCGTAACCGGCGAGCCAGGCGTCGTCGCGGCCGGGCGCGCCGGCGTCGAGGACGCGGGCGATGCCGTCCGCCAGGGCGCCCGCGTGCGGCGCGCACACGAGCCCGCCGGCCGAGCGCTCCACCAGGGCGGTGGCCAGGTTGTCGGGCGCCGCCGTGGTGACGACCGGCAGGCCGCACGCCAGCGCCTCGAGCACGGCGATGCCGAAGCCCTCGCGCTCGGAGGGGAAGGCGAAGGCGCGCGCCGACTTGAGCAGCCCGAGGAGCTCGGAGCCGTCATCGACGTCCTCGCGCAGCTCGACGAGGTCGTCCACGCCCTGGCGCCGGGCCCGCTCGGCGAGCTCCGCCGCCTGAGGGCCCGTGCCGATGATCCGGCAGGTCACGTCGCGGCCCCCGGCGCGCAGCAGCGCGACGGCGTCGATCAGCATGTCGACCCGCTTGTGGGGCAGCAGCCGCCCCACGGTGGTGACGTCGACCGGCCGGCCGGCCGGCCGCGCGGCGCGCACGGCCGCCATGTCGATGCCGTTCGGGGCCACCGTCACGCGCGCGCCGGGCCCGAGGTGCCCGCGCAGCCGCCGCGCCGTCTCGTCGGACGCCGCGATGATCTCGTCGGGCAGCCGCATCGCCGCCCGCTCGACCCACCACGCCAGGCGCCCCCGCCGGCCGAGGTAGGCGCGCCAGTAGGCGGGTCCCCACACCTCGTGCCAGGTCACCACCAGGCGGCGCCGGCGCAGGCGGGTGATCGCGCGCAGCGGGAAGAGCTGCAGGTAGGGCATGTGGTCGGCCTCGACCACGTCGAAGGGCCGCGCCGCCAGGCGCAGGCAGCCGAGCGCGAACAGGAGCGCCTGACGGGTGGAGCGCCGACCGTCCTCGTACATCTCGACCCGCGGGCACACCGCCCGGTAGGTGACGCCGTCGGCCAGGCGGCCGCCCTCGCCCCACCAGCGCATCGTGTACAGCTCCACGTCGGCATGGCGGGCCAGGCGGCGCCCCAGCTCGTGATAGCGCAGCTCCTTGCCGCCCCGGTGGTACGGGAAGATGGAGTCCGTCACGAGCGCGATGCGCGGACGGCGCTCGCGGCCGCGCCCGCTCACGGGGCGGCCCCCGCCGAGCAGGTCACCCAGAAGCCGATCCTGCGGGCGGGGTCGTCGAGCGCCACGCTCACCCGCGTGCGGGGGCCGTCGCAGGACGGTCGCACCCTCGTGCGCGCGGCGGCCGTGGCGCCGTCGGCGACCGGCAGCCGGCCGCGCGCCAGCACGGCGGGCTCGCCGCCCGGCGGGTCCTCCACCACGCGCCAGGCGTAGGCGCGGGCGGCGCCCTCCCGGTTGGCCACGGTGAAGCCGACCGGGATCGCGGCGCCGGCAGCCGGCGTGGCCGGCAGCTCCGCGGGGCGGGCGAACGCGAGCGCCGTGTAGCCCTCCTGCGGCGCCGCCAGGCCCGCGTCGGACAGCAGCGAGCGGCCCGCCTCCGACTGGGCGGCGGCGAGGCCGAGCAGCGTGGCGCCGGCGACCGCGCCCAGCGCGATCGCCCGCCCGGTGCGGCGCCCCCTCATCCGCGCCCCGGCGCCGCGTCGCCGACGCGCGCGCCCGCGCCGGGCGCCTCGCCCACCCGCACCGGCCGCGCGGCGGGCACGCCCGCGCGCCGGCCCCTGCGACGGGCGAAGCGCACCCGGCCGAGGATCTGCAGGCACTCCACCCCGTCGCGCCAGGAGAGCTTCTTGCCCTCCGCGTGGGTGCGGCTGTGGTAGCTGACCGGCACCTCGAACGGGCGCACGCCCAGCCGCAGCAGGGAGGCGGTGATCTCGGTGTCCAGGCCGAAGCCGGTCTCGCGCAGCGGCAGCTCGAGCACCAGGTCGCGCGGCAGCAGCTTGAGGCAGGTGTGCAGGTCGCGGATGTAGCTGTCGAACAGCACGTTGGCCGCGAGGGTCGTGATGCGGTTGCCCATCGCGTAGCGGTACGACTGGTAGACGGTGTTGACCCCGAACAGGCGGGTGCCGTAGACGACGTCGCAGCGGCCGGCCTGGATCGGCGCGAGCATCCGCGGCACGTCCTCCGGCGAGTACTCGAGGTCGGCGTCGAACGGCAGCACGTGGGTGCCCGTGGCGAGCGTGAACCCCGTGCGGACGGCCGCCCCCTTGCCGAGGTTGGTCGGGTGGCGGTGCACGCGCACGCGGCGGTCCGAGATGAGGGCGAGCTCGAGCGAGGTGCCGTCGTCGCTGCCGTCGTCGACGACGATCAGCTCCATGGGCGCCGGGTACTCGACCGCGAGCACCTCCCGCACGGCGCGGGCCACCGTGCGGGCCTCGTTGTAGACCGGCATGACGACGGACAGCGACACCGGCCGCCGGTCCGCGGCGCTCGGCTCGGCGGTGGCGGCGTCGTATGCGTGGCGTGACCCGGTGGTACCGGGCATCGGTCGGTCAGGCATGGGCGTCACCAGGGGGACGGGTGCGGGGGACGATGCGCGAGGCGCGCGAGACGTGCGCGGTGTGGGCCCGGCGGCGGGTGCCGAGGTCGGCACGGTGGTGCGGCCGGCCGGGCAGGCGGATCGTGTGCGACGCACAGTGAAGCCCGATCGTCGCCACCGGTAAAGACCAGTTCCGGCGACTCGGGGCGTCGTTTCAAAGCTCTTTACAAATCGGCGCGCCCTCGCATAGGGTTGGAGATCAGCAGTCTTGCGGGGTCTCATGCCCACCCGCGTCGGCCGCGTGGCCGGGATCAGCCCGGCCCCGTTCCGCCCCTCGGCCCGGTTCGCGGACCCGGCCCGCCGCCCGCCGAGCCGGGTCGCCCCCCCGCCGGGGGGTCGCCGCCGATTGACGCGACGGGCTTGCGTCGATTGGCCGCCGGGAGGCGGCGACGGGGGTCACCGCCGGATGACGCGACCGGCGTGCGCCATTCGGCGCGAGGCGGCCCCTGAGGCGGCGACGGGGTCAGCGCCGAATGACGCGACCGACGTGCGCCACTTGGCGCCACGCGGCGACCGGGCCGCCGCCCGGGTCACCGCCGATCGGCGCGACCGACGAACGCCCTCTGGGTCCAGGCGGCGCCGGGCGGTCGCCAGAGCCACTCCCCCCTCACCCGGCCCGCCGGCCGGGGGCGCCCTACGAGGCCGCTGCCGCGTACTCCTGGCGTGGGGCCTCGCGCCACAGCCGGTCGAGCCGGTAGAAGTCGCGGGCCTCGGGGGTGAAGACGTGGACCACCGTGTCGAGGAGGTCCACCAGGATCCACTCCCCCTCGCGCTCGCCCTCGACCCGGCGCGCCAGGATGCCGTGGTCCTTCTTCATCCGCTGGCGCACCTCGTCGGCGATGGCCTTCGTCTGGCGCGGCGTGCGACCGGTGCAGACGACGATGTAGTCGGCGTAGGCCACCAGCCCTCGCATGTCGAGGATCACGATGTCCCTGGCGTTCTTGGACTCCGCGGCTTGCGCGGCGGCCAGAGTCAGCTCGAGCGAGGTCGCTGCTGTTCCTTTCGGCGAACGGAGATGGTTGGCGAGGGTACCAGACCCCGCCGACGGAGCGCCTCGCCCACCGGCTGCGGCATCAGGTGATCCACCGGGATCCCGGCGGCGATGCGCTCGCGGATCATCGTCGAGGAGATGTCGATCCGCGGGACGTCGATCAGGTCGGCCCGGCCCGGCGCGACCCGCTCGGCGAGCGCGGCCAGCGCGGCGCGGTCGGTGTCGCCCCGCGCCACGACGGCCAGCCGGGCGGCGCGCACGATGTCGCGGGGCCGGTGCCAGCCGGTGAACCCGTCGAGCTGGTCGGCGCCCAGGATGAACCACAGGGGCCGGCCGGGCTCGGCGGCGGCCATCGCCTCGAGCGTCTCGGCGGTGTAGGAGGGCGCGGGTCGCTCGAGCTCGGCCCGCGACACGACCAGGCCGGGGACGCCGGCGACGGCGGCCTGGAGCAGCTCCGCGCGCAGCTCGGGGTCGGCGATGTCGTCGCGCTCCTTGTGGGGCGGGCGCCGCGCGGGCACCAGCCGCACCTCCGCCAGGCCCAGCTGCCAGAGGGCCTCGCGGGCCACGACCAGGTGGCCGATGTGGGGCGGGTCGAAGGTCCCCCCGAGGACCCCGACCCCGGCGGACTCAGCGGAGGTGGCCGTCGCCGGTGACGACGTAGGTGTAGGACGTGAGCTCGGCGAGACCGATCGGCCCACGCGCGTGCAGCTTCTGGGTCGAGATGCCGATCTCGGCCCCCATCCCGAACTCGCCGCCGTCGGTGAAGCGGGTCGACGCGTTGACGTAGACGACCGCGGCGTCGACCGCCTCCTCGAACTCGCGGGCGGCGGCCAGCGACCCGGTGACGATGGCCTCGGAGTGCCCCGAGCCGTGCGTCGCGATGTGCTCGACGGCCTGCTCCAGCGAGTCGACGACCCGCACGGCCATCACCAGGTCGAGGAACTCGGTCGCGTAGTCCTGCTCGGTCGCCTCGGCGAGCGCGGCGCCGGCCTCGCCGAGCAACTCCCTGCCGGCCGCGTCCACGCGCAGCTCGACGCCGCTGGCGCCCAGCTTCTCGGCGGCGGCGGCGAGCACCGCCGGCGCCGCGTCGCGGTGCACGAGCAGGGTCTCGGCCGCGTTGCAGACCCCCGGCCGCTGCACCTTGGCGTTGACCGCGATCCGGACCGCCATCTCCGGGTCGGCGTCGGCGTGCACGTAGACGTGGTTGTTGCCCGACGCCGCGTAGATGACCGGCACCCGGGCGTGCTGGCGCAGGAAGCGCTTCAGCTCCTCGCCGCCGCGCGGGATGGCGAGGTCGATGCTGTCCTCGAGCTGCACCAGCCGGCGCAGCTCCTCGCGGTCGGCGCCGAGGAGGGCGACCGCCCAGCGGGGCGCGTCGGCCTCGATCAGCGCGCCCGTCAGCACCTCCGCGATGATCAGGTTCGAGCGCAGGGCGAGGCGGCTGCCCCGCAGGATGACCGCGTTGCCGCTCTTCAGGCACAGGGCCACGGCGTCGGCGGTGACGTTGGGCCGGCCCTCGTAGACGACCGCCACCACGCCGAGCGGCACGCGCTTGCGCACGATCTCCAGGCCGTTCGGCAGCCGCCGGCCGCCGTCGATGCGGCCGATCGGGTCCTCGAGCGCCGCCACCGCGCGCACGCCGGCGGCCATGTCCGCGATGCGGTCCTCGTCGAGCAGCAGCCGGTCGATGACGGCCGGCGCGGCCCGCTCGCGCTTGGCGGCCTCCAGGTCCTGGCGGTTCTCGCGCAGGATCTCGCCCGCGCGACGCTCGAGCGCGTCGGCCATCTCGAGCAGCGCCTCGTCGCGTCGGCGCCCGGGCATCCGGGCGAGTATCCGGCTGGCGGCCCGGACGTCACCGACCACTCGCTCGAGATCCGTCACGACGCCTCCATTAGACCATGGCCGGATCGGCCGCCGTCGGCGTGCCGCGGGTCGGCGAGCACGAACTGGTCGCGGTGGATCACCTGGGGCGCCGCCCCGGGCACCCGCTCGCGGACCGCCTCCGTCTTGAGGCCGGCCACCATCCGCACCTCGGCGGCGGGCATGGAGGAGATCCCCTTGCCCACGACCGAGCCGTCGCCCTGCGCCACCACCTCCACTGCGTCGCCCGCGAGGAACGCGCCCTCGGCGGCGAGCACGCCCACCGCCAGCAGCGACGTCCCGCGTTCGCGCAGCGCGCGGGCCGCGCCGCCGTCGACGACCACCCGGCCGAGCACCGGCTTGGCGTGTCGCAGCCACAGCTTGAAGGCGGCCTCGGGCCGCGGCGCCGGCCCGAACCGGGTGCCCACGTGATGGCCCGACGCGACCGCGGGGACCACCCCGTCGGCGGTGCCCGAGGCGATCACGGTGGTGACGCCGCCGCCGGTCGCCATGCTGGCCGACGCGATCTTGCTCGCGATGCCGCCGCGCCCGCTGCCCGAGCCCGCCATGTCGGCGAGCGGGATCTGGTCCGGCGCCGTCCCGGCGGGCACGTCGCCGAGCAGCTCGGGCCCGTCCGCGCCCGTCGTGTAGAGCCCCTCGCGGTCGGTCAGCAGCAGCAGCCACCGCGCCCCGAGCAGCAGCGCGACCTGGGCGGCCAGCACGTCGTTGTCGCCGAAGGTCAGCTCGTCCGTGGCGGTGGTGTCGTTCTCGTTGATCACCGGCACCGTGCCCAGCTCGAGCAGCCGCTGCAGCGTGGTGCGGGCGTTGAGGTACGTCGAGCGGCTCGCGAGGTCGGACGAGGTGAGCAGCACCTGGGCGGGCACCACCCCGTGGGGGGCGAAGGCCTCCGCGTAGCGCTGGAAGAGCACCCCCTGCCCCACGGCCGAGGCCGCCTGCAGGTCGCCGAGCGCGCTCGGCCGCCGGCGGATGCCGAGGCGGCCGAGACCGCAGGCGATCGCCCCGCTGCTGACCAGCACCGGGTGATGGCCCTGGCGGCGGGCGCGCACGAGGTCGCGCACGCGCGCGTCGAGCACCTCGTGGCGCAGCTCCCCCGCGGGGTCGACGAGCGTCGACGTGCCGAGCTTGACGACCAGGACCGCCACGGGGTCAGCGGGGCTGCCGGCGGCGGGCGCTGAGGATGCCGAGCAGCCGCTCCCGCAGCTCGTCGACGCCCGAGCCGGTCTCGGCGTCGACCGCCAGGTCGGCCGGCCCGGGCGACGCGCCCGGCGCGTCGGCGCGCGTGGCGACCACGACCTCGTGGGCGCCCTCGGGCACGAACGGGGCGATCCCCTCCCGCACGCGCGCGATCCGCTCGGCGGCGGGCTCGGGGTCGCCGCCGTCGATCACGTGCAGCACCACGGCGGCGCGCTCGAGCTGCCCGAGGTGGGCGTCGCGACGGGGGGTGCCGTCGGCGTCGACGCCGGGGAGGTCGGCCACCAGGTAGAGGTTGCCGTCCTCGTCCTCGAGCGGCCCCAGGGCCGGCTCGCGGGTGGACTGCGGGTACGGGGCGACGGTGGCGCCGGCGCCGGTCAGCGCCACGAGCACGGCGCTCTTGCCGGCGTTCGGCAGGCCGACGATCGCCACGTCGACCGGCAGGCGCAGCTCCAGGCGCAGCCACGCCTCCTCGCCCGCCGCGCCCGGGACGGTGGTGCGGGGCGCCTGGCGGGTCGACGACTTGAAGGCCTTGTTGCCGATGCCGCCGTCGCCGCCGCGCGCGACCGCGACCCGGTCCCCCGGGTGGACCAGCTCGGCGATGGTGTGCCCGTCGCGGATGACCCGCGTGCCGGGCGGCACGGGGACGA
The DNA here is from genome assembly GCF_018141525.1 of Miltoncostaea marina. Taxonomy (GTDB): domain Bacteria; phylum Actinomycetota; class Thermoleophilia; order Miltoncostaeales; family Miltoncostaeaceae; genus Miltoncostaea; species Miltoncostaea marina. Next base: position 1,330,480 of record NZ_CP064655.1, on the reverse strand, counting down.
CCAGGTCGGCGCCCGCGTGCCCGTGGCGCGACTTGCCCTGCCCGTGGCCCCCGTTCGCCGCACGGTGGTGCACGGCGTGCCGGAAGCGCGAGAGGTCGGTGACCTGCTCGTCGGCCTCGAGCACGACGCCGCCGCCCCGGCCGCCGTTGCCGCCGTCGGGCCCGCCGCGCGGGATCTTCGGCTCGCGGCGGAACGACAGGCAGCCGTTCCCGCCGTGGCCGCCCTCCACGTTGATCTGCGCCGTGTCGGTGAAGGCCACCCGGGAGCGGCGCCCGCTAGACGGCCGCGGGCTCCTCGGGGCGCACGAAGATGCGCCGGCCCTTGCGGCCCTGCGTGAACTCCACGCGGCCGGAGACCGTGGCGAAGATCGTGTGGTCGCGGCCGATCCCCGTGCCGTCGGCCGGCTTGAAGCGGGTCCCGCGCTGGCGCACGATGATCGACCCGGCCGGCACGACCTGCCCGGCGAACACCTTCACGCCGAGCATCTTCGGCTTGGAGTCACGACCGTTGCGGCTGGAGCCGCCACCCTTCTTGTGTGCCATCTCGGCCCTCCCTCGCTCAGCCGGCGGTGATCGACTCGATGCGGACCCGCGACAGGCGCGAGCGGTGCCCGCGCGACCTGCGCGAGTTCCGCTTCGGCTTGTAGGTGAAGACGCGGACCTTCCGGCCGAGCACGTGCTCCTCCACCGTCGCGGTGACGGCGCCGCCGTCGGCGATGCCGCCGTCGTCACCGGTGGCGAGGACGCGCGGCTGGAAGCTGGCCCCCTCGTCGTGGGCGAGGCGGTCGACGAGCAGGCGCTCGCCTTCGCGGACGCGGTACTGCTTGCCCCCGAGGGCGATGACGGCGTAGTTCGGCACGATCCCTGTTCCTGACCGGTTGACGAGCGACGGCGGATGTTACCGCTCCGGGGCGCCGATCGCCATGCCGGCGTCGCATCCGTGTCCGTGCCGACCGCCGCGGGGCCGCGCGCCGGCGGTCCCGGGCGGCGTCGTCGGGGCCGGGCGGCGGGTCGGCCGGCGGGTGGGCGGGTCCTCGCGCCCCAGCCGGCGGCCCGCGCCGAACCAGCGCTGCATGGCGCGCCTGCCGGGGGACCGGGCCGGGCCCGCGGCGTGGCGGGCGCCCGGCTCGCCGATCATCGCCGCCGGGCGCTCGCCGACCCTGGAGCGCCGCTCGGCCTCGGCCCGACGGGCCGGCCGGGCGTACGAGCCGAGGCGGCGGGCGGCGTGCTCGCGCCCCCGGCACTGGAGGCGGCGGAGGCGCACGGCGGGCGCGCGCGCGGCGGGCCGACATGACGCCCGCCGCCTGCCGGAGCGCGCCGATGCTCGCCGCCAGGTCGCGCCCGGCGCGGGCGCGCTGGACGTCGTCGGCGCGGTGCTCGGGGCACGGCCAGACGCTCACCCCGCAGGGCAGGTGCAGGCGCGCCCGCGGCCCCATGCAGATCGCGCACGGCGGCGTGCCCCATCCCCTGGCGGTGGAGCGGCTGCGCGCCATGGGCCCATCCTGGCCCGGCCGCCCGTCGCCGCGCGCGGCCGGGTGGTGACGGGAGGCGCGCGGCGATGCGCCGGTCGATGTGCGATCGGCCGAGGCGGCGTGCGCCGATCGCGCAGACGCCGGCCGGCCGGGGGCGGTGCGCCAGTTGGCGCGGGCGGAGTGCGCCAAGTGGCGCACCCCCCGGGCCGCCCGGTCGTCCCCGTGCGCCGGTTGACGCGGGCGGCGTGCGCCAAGTGGCGCACCCCTCGGGTCGTCCGGGCGCCCCCGCCGTCCCCGTGCGCCAGTTGGCGCGCAGGGCGCGCCAATCCGGATCTCCCTGACCCGGTGCGCGCCGGGGGAGCCGGACCGCGGACGCCGCCCCCCCGCGCGGCTACGAGCTGCGGGAGGAGACCCTCCGCCGGGAGGCGGAGGAGCGGGTAGGCGACGGCGCGGAGCCGGCCGCGGCCGGGCGCTCGGCGGCGGCGCCGGACCCCGAGCCGCCCTTGACGCGGACCGAGCCCGGGGCGACGTTGCCGTCGCGCTCGACGCGGATCGGGCATCCGATGTCGGCCTCGAGGGCGGCGAGGCGGGCGCCGTCCTCGCTGAGGATGACGTCGGCGACGCGGGGGTGCACGACGACGGTCGCCGCCTCGCTGCGGCCGGCAAGGGACTGGCGCAGCTCGCGCTCCACGGCGATCGCGTGGGTCTCGTCGCTCAGGATGATCCCCACGCCTGCGCACGTCGGGCAGACCTCGCTCATGATCTCGCGCGGCCCGTCGGAGATGTTCTGGCGCGTCATCTCGACCAGGCCGAGCGGCGAGATGTCGACCACGTAGGTCCGCGTGCGGTCGCCGGCGAGCGCGGTGTCGAGCGCGGCCTTCACCGCCTTGCGGTTGCGCTCGTCGTCCATGTCGATGAAGTCGATGATGATGATGCCGCCGATGTCGCGCAGGCGCAGCTGGCGGACGACCTCGGTGGCGGCCTCGAGGTTGGTCTTGGTGATCGTGTCCTCGAGGCGGGAGCCGCCCTTGCCGACGTTGCGGCCCGAGTTGACGTCGATGACCGTCATGGCCTCGGTGTCGTCGATCACCAGGTAGCCGCCCGACGGCAGCGGGACGCGCCGCTCGACGGTGTTGCGGATCGCCCGCTCGACGCCGTACTGCTCGAACAGGGGCGTGTCGCCGTCCCAGTGGCGCACGCGGTCGGCCATCTCCGGCGAGGTGCGCCGCAGGAAGCCCGTCACGCGCTCGAACTGGGCGCGGTCGTCGACCAGGACCTCCTTCACGTCGGAGTTGAGGAGGTCGCGGATGACGCGCAGCGAGATGTCGGCCTCGGAGTAGAGCAGCGTCGGCGCCGTGGCCAGCTTGCCGCGCTCCTGGAGGGTCTCCCAGAGCTTCTTGAGGTAGGCGAGGTCGCGGGCGATCTCGCGGGCGGAGGCGCCGGCCGCCGCGGTGCGCACGATCAGGCCGCCGCTCTCGAGCGGCAGCGCGCCGCAGATCGCGCGCAGGCGGGTGCGCTCGTCGTCGGGCAGGCGCTTGGACACGCCGACGCCGTCGCCGTACGGCACGTAGACCACGAAGCGGCCGGCGAGCGACAGCTGCATGGTGAGCCGCACCCCCTTCGTGCCCATGGGGTCCTTCGTCGCCTGCACGAGGACCTCGTCGCCGCGCTTCAGCAGGTCGGCGATCTGGCGCTTGCGCTTGGGCACGCCGAGGGCAACGACCTCGTCGACGTGCAGGAAGCCGTTCTTCTCGAGGCCGATCTCGATGAAGGCGGCCTCCATGCCGGCGAGGACGTTCTCCACCCGGCCCTTCCAGACGTGGCCCACCACCGAGCGCTGGCCGCGGCGCTCGATGTAGCACTCGGCCGCGCGGCCGTCCTCCAGGATCGCCACGCGGGTCTCGGCGCGGTCCACCGAGACGAGGATCTGCTTCTTCAGAGGAGTCTCCCCTCGCGCACTCGCCTCACCCGCCGAGCCGGCCGGTGAGACGATCGATGATGGGGCGCGCCTTCTCGAGTGGGGCGCCGCCCTCGATGAGATCGTGGCCGTCCGCGAGGCGCGCGAGCGCGGCCTCGCCGATGGCGCGGGTCGCGCCGTAGGCGACCGTGCCCCGCACCGCCCAGCCGGCGACCGGGATCGCCGCGGACGCGCTGCGCCCGACGGCCCTCCAGCCGAACCCCGCGCCCACGACCGCCATGGCCTCGAGGGCGCGCTCCGCGCCGACGGGCCGGTCGTACACGGCGGCGAGCTCGGCGACCATCCGCACCTGCAGCAGCGCGAGCACCGGCATGTCGAGCCCCGGCAGCGGCAGGGCGCCGATCGCCGCGGAGCGCCGGGCGGCCGCGGTCACCACGCGCCTGCCGACGGCCGCGCGCAGGCCGGGGTTGCGGGCGCCGGCGGCGATCTGCTCGTCGCCGAGCCGCGCCAGCACCGACTCGATCACGTCGTCCACCCCGCGCCGGTCGTCGAGCGACACCACGTGCGCGACGTCCGACATCTCGATGCGGTGGCCCGCCAGCAGCAGGCGCTCCAGCTCCTGCCGGCGCTCGTGCGGGCCCACCACCAGGGCGAGCGCGCCGCCGCCCGAGCGGCGCCGGCGCGCCAGCGCCGGCAGGCCGCGCTCGACGTCGGCCGGCTCGGCGACGGCCAGCACGGCCAGCGCGTCCTCGTTGGGCGTGGCCGGCGGCGTGCCGAGGATCTCGCGCACGCGCCGGGTCGCGGACTCGCCGCCCGGCAGCAGGGCGACCTCGCCGCCCTCCTTCGCGAGGGCCTCGGCGGCGCGCACGGCGTCCAGCACGGGTCGCGCGGCCTTGAGGCCGCGCGTGGCCAGTCCGAGGGCGCCCACCGCTAGCCGGGGACGGCCGAGCGGCGCTGGTGGATGCCGAGCAGCAGCCCGATGGCCGCCATGGTCGAGAGGGTGTGACTCCCCCCGTAGCTCATGAGCGGGAGCGGGATCCCGGTGATCGGCATGATGCCCACGTTCATGCCGATGTTAACGAACACCTGGAAGCAGAGCATGGCGACGATCGCGCCGGCCACGAGCATGTCCATCTGACTGGAGGCGCGGGCCATCGTCCGCAACCCCCTCCAGATCAGCAGGCCGAACAGCAGGATCAGCAGCCCGCCGCCGGCGAAGCCGAACATCTCGGACGTCACGGCGAAGATGAAGTCGGTGTGGTGCTCGGGCAGGAAGTTGTTGTTGGCCTGGGTCGCGCCGTCGGGCCCCTTGCCGAGCGTGCCGCCCGAGCCGATGGCCGTCTTGCTCTGGTCGAGCTGGTAGCCGGCGTCGCTCGAGTCGCGCTCGGCGCCCATGAACGCCGTGAGGCGCTCCACCTGGTACTCCTTCAGCACCGGCATGCCGGCCGCCGGCAGGATCCACAGCACGGCGAGGATCACCACGGCCAGCGCGGAGCCGAAGGTCGCGAACTGCACCCACGGCACGCCGGCCAGGAACAGCACGGCCGCGAGCACGACCCAGTAGACCAGCGAGGTCCCGAGGTCGGGCTGCAGGAAGATGATCACCGCCGGGATGGACGCGACGACCGCCGCGAGCGCCGTGAAGCGCAGCGAGCCGATGTCGTCGGCGCGGTCGATGACCAGCGCCGCCAGCACGACCATGATCACGATCTTGCCCATCTCGGACGGCTGCAGGTTGAACGGCCCGAGCTCGATCCACGACCGCGTGCCGCGGATGGTGCTCGCGAACGCGAACACGACCGCGAGGGCGCCCAGCAGGCCGCCCCACAGCGCCCACGACCAGCGGCTGAGCCAGTCGAGGTCGATGCGGGTGGCCACCAGCATCAGCACGCCGCCCACCGCCACGAACAGGATCTGGCGGTCGAGGAAGAAGCGCGGGTCGCCCTCGACGTCGCCCTCGGTCGAGCGGCCGATCACGAACAGGCTGAACGCCGTGAGCGCCGCGACGGCGAACAGCATGATCCAGTCGAGCCCGGCCACGGCCGAGCGCAGGCGCTCGGCCGTGCCGCTGCGCGGGCGTCCGGAGGGCGGGGCGAGCGTCGTCATCAGTTGGCCTCCGCGCCCTCGCCGCACAGGCCGGCGTCGTAGTCGAGGAAGGCGCCCATCGTGGTGCAGACGGCCGGGGCGGCCGCGTTCGCGCCGGTGCCGCCGCGCTCGACCACCACCGCGACCACGATCTGCGGGTCCTCGAAGGGGCCGTAGCCGACGAACCACGAGTGGTCCTCGCCCCCGTCGCCCGGCTCGGCGGTGCCGGTCTTGCCCGCCACCTTCTTGCCGTCGGGCAGGTTGCCGAACACGGCGGTCGCCGTGCCATCGACCCCGTTGGCCGCGTCGAACAGCCCCTGGCGGATCGCGGCGAGGTCCTGCGCGGCGATCTCCACCGTCCGCGTGGGCCTGCCCTTCGACAGCTCGCGCACCACCCGGCCGCTCGGCTCGAGCACCCGGCGGCCCACGCTGGGCGTGACCACGGTGCCGCCGTTGGCGATCGCGGCGTACGCGACGGCCATCTGCAGGGGCGTCACCTGGAGGAAGCCCTGGCCGATGCCGAGCTGGATGGTGTCGCCCGCGAGCCAGGAGCGCTGGAAGTCGGTGTAGTCGGGGCCCGCGTACTGCCGCTGCTTCCACGGCGGGTCGGGCACCGTGCCGGCCTGCTCGCCGGCGAGGTCGATGCCCGTGGGCTTGCCGAGGCCGAAGCGGCGCGCCTCCTCCTGCAGCGGGAAGCGCTTGTTCCGCTCGCTCTCGGCGCGGTAGAGCATGTCGGCCACCTGGTAGAAGTAGGTGTCGCTCGACACCCGCATCGCCGACGGCAGGTCGACCCAGCCGTGGTACAGGTTGCGGAAGTTGTCGAACTCCTGCTCGTAGAGCGTGATCGACGACATCGACTCGAGCTGCGTGGTGGGCTCGATCAGGTTGGCCCGCAGCGCGGCCGACGCGGTGATGGGCTTGAACGTGGATCCTGCCGGATAGACGCCGCCGATCGCCCGGTCGAGGCCGGGGCTCGAGCTGTCGTTGAGGAAGCGGGTCAGCTTGCGCTGGTCGCGCTCCACGAACATCTCGGGCTCGAAGGTGGGGTACGAGGCGAGCGCGAGCACCTCCCCCGTGTCGGGGTCGAGCGCGACGCCCGAGGCGCCGGTGGCCCCGGTCACGCGCGCGGCCTGGCCGAGCGCGTCCTCGAGGGCCCGCTGCGTGTCGCTGTCGATCGACAGCTGGATGTCGCGCCCCGGCGTCGGCGCCTGCGAGGAGATGAACTCGCGGCCGCGCGGCTCGCCCGAGGCGTCGACCTCGATGAGCGCCTCGCCCGGCGTGCCGGCCAGGTACCGCTCGTACTGGGCCTCGATGCCGCCCTTGCCCACCGTCTCGTTGCCGGAGTAGCCGCGGCGCCGGTAGTCGTCGATCTCCTCCGGCCCGATGCGCCCCGTGGAGCCCACGATGTGGGCGCCGAGGGCGCCCTGCGGGTAGTCGCGCAGCCAGGACCGCTGCAGCGAGACGCCCGGGAAGTCGCGCCGGCGCTCGGCCATGTAGCGGTAGAGGTCGTCGGGGATGTTCTCCGCGAGCACGACCGGCTCGAGGGGCCGGTCGTCGCCGGCGGTCATCGCGCGGCGCATCGCCGGCAGCGAGGTGTCGACGCCGGCCGCGCGCAGGCGGACGGCCAGGCGCCGCAGCACGCGCTCGCGGCGGGGGCCGGTCAGCTCACGCGGCCGCGCGACCAGGTTCTCGCCCTGCCGGTTGGTGACGAGCGGCACGCCGTCGCGGGTGAGGACGTTGCCGCGCGGGGCCTCGGTGACCACCGTGCGCAGGCGGTTGCCCTCGGCGCGCTCGGCGTACTGCTCGCCGCTGATCACCTGCAGGAACCACAGGCGCACGAGCAGCACGGAGAGCAGCGCCAGGGCGATGCCGCCGAGGATCGCGATGCGCACCGCGATGCGCGGCGTCAGCGCCGGCGCCCAGCCGCCGCCGCCCCGACCGGGGCGCGTCGTCGTGCGCCGCCCGGGCGTGGTCGTGCTCATCCGGGCACCGACAGGGGCTCGACGACGCGGGGCGCGCCCAGCCGCCGCCGCGCCGCCAGCACCACCGGCGGGCTGAGCAGGGCGGTCAGGGCCAGGGTCGGGAACAGCACCTCGGCGACGAACTCGGACGCCGGCATGCCGTTGCCGAGCATCAGCTGCACGAGCATGTAGCCGAGCTGCACGAACAGGGCCGCGGCCACCGAGAGGCCGAGCGGCGCCAGCAGGCTCGACGACTCCTCGCGCTCGCAGTAGCGGCCGCACCAGGCGCCCACGACGAGGTAGAGCAGGGCCAGCACGCCGAGGGTGCCGATCGGCGCGGTCATCTCCACGAGCAGCCCGGCGGCGAAGCCGGTGACGGCGCCGACGAGCGAGCCGCGCAGCAGCGCCACGGCCACCACGGTCGGCGCGATCAGGTCCGGGATGCCGTCGAACAGGTTGACGTACGGCATGACCGAGACCTCGAGGATCACCGCCAGCAGCGTCAGCACCGCCACCGAGCCGAGCGCGGCCCGCCCGGGCCGGCCGCGCGGCCGCGGCGTCGCCGGGCCGATGACCCTGCGCGTGGCCTCGCTCACCCGGCGGCACGCTCCTTCGCCTCGGGGCTGGTCGGCACGAGGACCGTGAGGTAGGAGCGCGTGCGCGGGTCGACGTACGGCGTGACCTGCACCGTCTGCTGCACGTCGACCTCCTGGCCGCCGACGCTCGTCACCTGGCCGATCGGGATGCCCGGCGGGTAGATCGACTTGAGCCGGCCGCGCGCCCACCCGGCGGTCACGACCGACTGCAGCGCCTTGACCGGCGCGGCGCGCGGCACCCCGCTCAGGCGCAGCTGCCCGGGGCTGATCGACTGCACCAGGCCCTGGAAGTTGCCGGCCTCGGGGATGCCGGCCCCGACCTCCGTGCGGCCGTCGGTGATGAAGGCGACGTCGGCCTGCGAGCCGCTGACCGAGGTCACCACGCCCACGAGCGCGGCCCCGCGCTGGGTGCCCGCGACCACGGGCGAGTTGCGCACCACGCCGTCGCCGGCGCCCACCGAGACGCGCGCGCTGCGGTACCAGTCGGTGAACGAGCGCGCGATGACCCGCCCGGTGACCGGCTCGTAGCCGCCCAGCCGCCGCTCGGTGTCGAGCAGCGGCTCCACCCCGAGCGTCGCCTCGAGCTCGGCCAGGCGCTGCTCGCGGACGGCGTCGAACACGGCCCGGCCGCGCAGCTCCTCGACCTCGGCCTCGAGCGCGGCCGCCCGGTCGCGGGCGTCGCGCAGGCTGGTGGCCCAGCCCCAGGCGTCGCGGAACGGCTCGAGGGCGCGGGTCGCGACCTCCTGGACCGGCGCCACCACGCTCGCCGCGGCGCCCTGCGCGTCGTGCAGCGGGCCGTCGGATGACTCGCGGAAGTAGCCGGTGAAGATCGCCAGGCACACCACCACGAGGGTGGCGATCACCCCGCGGCGGAGGATGGCCCGCCGCCGGGCGATCCCGGTGCTCGCGGAGGTGGACATCAGATGCGGCTGCTCAGTAGCGCTTCCGCTGCCGTCCGTTCGACGACGCCTTCTGCATGACCTCGAACTCCTCGAGGGAGCGGCCCGAGCCCACCGCGACGCAGGTCAGGGGCGACTCGGCGACGTGGATCGGCATCTCGGTCTCGCGGCGCAGGCGCTCGTCCAGGCCCTGCAGCAGCGAGCCGCCGCCGGCCATCATGATGCCGCGGTCCATGATGTCCGAGGCCAGCTCGGGCGGGGTCTTGTCGAGCGTGCTCTTCACCGCGTCGACGATCTGCTGCATCGGCTCCTCGAGCGCCTCGCGGACGTCCTCGGAGGACAGCACGACCGTCTTCGGAAGGCCCGTGATCATGTCGCGGCCGCGGATCTCGGCCTGGACCTCCTCGCGCAGCGGGTAGGCCGAGCCGATCTCGAGCTTCACCTCCTCCGCGGTCTGGCTGCCGATCATCAGCTTGTACTCCTTCTTGACGTAGCTGATGATCGCCTCGTCGAGCTCGTCGCCGCCCACGCGGATCGACTGGGCCACCACGATGCCGCCGAGCGAGATGACGGCCACCTCGGTGGTGCCGCCGCCGATGTCCACCACCATGTTGCCGGTGGGCTCGGCCACGGGCAGGCCCGCCCCGATCGCGGCCGCCATCGGCTCCTCGATGAGGAACGCGCTGCGCGCGCCGGCCGACAGGGTCGCCTCCTCCACCGCGCGCTTCTCCACGCCGGTGACGCCCGAGGGCACGCACACCACCACCCGCGGGTGCGCCCAGCGGTTCTGGTGCACCTTCTGGATGAAGTGGCGCAGCATCTGCTCGGTCACGTCGAAGTCGGCGATGACGCCGTCCTTCAGCGGCCGGATGGCGCTGATGTTGCCGGGCGTGCGGCCGAGCATGCGCTTGGCCTCGATGCCCACCGCGTGCACCTCGCCCGTGCGCTGGTCGATCGCGACCACCGACGGCTCGGACAGCACGATGCCGCGGCCGCGGACGTAGACGAGCGTGTTGGCGGTGCCGAGGTCGACGGCCATGTCACGCCCGCCGAAGCCGGTCAGGTAACTCCAGAAGCCGATCGGAATCTCCCTCTGTGTGACCCCTCGCGGGACAGGGCACGCAGCCGCGACGACCACGGCGCCACCCGCGTCGCGTGCGCGGCCGCCAGGCCGCGCCCGGGGCGCGGCGTGACGCAGCGGCGAGCGTAGCGTTTCGCCGCCGCGCTCACCACCCGGCGCAACGTTTCAGCACCGGGCGGAACGGGCATCCCATGCCGTTTGCCGCCGCCCCCCTCGCCCTCACCACTGCGGCGGGTAGCGCTCCAGCAGGTCGGCGTGGCGGCGGGCGCGCTCGCGCTCGGCGACCAGGGCGGCGTCGCCGGCCTCCTCCTTGAGCCGCCGCAGCGTGGCGAGGATCTCCCGGCGGCGCTCCTCGCGGCGCCGTTCCTCGCGCTCGGCACGCCGCGCCGCGCGGCGGTACGAGGAGTTGTCGTCGGCGAACAGCGGCGGGCTCATCCGAGGGAGGATAGCGCCCGCGTCGCGCGCGCCCGCGCGCGGGACGACCCCCGGGGCGCCGGGGCGCCCGGCGTCCCCGGGATCGCTACGAGTGCGTCTCGCGCCGCTCGGCGGCCTCGTCGACCGCCGCCTCGATCTGGGCCTGCGAGGCGTCGCCCGGCACGCCCCGCCGGCCGTACTGGGCGCCCCACAGCGCCAACTCGGCGCCGGCCGCGGCGGCCAGCTCGCGGGCCTTGTGGTAGCCGCCGTACTCGACGAACTTCGCCTTGCGGCCGGTCTGCCAGCGCCAGATCGTGTCGCCGTCGGCCTCGTGGATGATCGCGTAGCGCGTCTCGCTCACCGCCGCCCCTCCGTCGTCGTGGCCCCCACCGCCCCGCGCGCCCACGGCGCGAGGCCCAGCTCGCCCAGCAGCGCCGACAGCGCGCCGAGCGGCAGGCCGACCACCGTCGAATGGTCGCCCTCGATCCGCGCGACGAGCGTCGCGCCCCGGCCCTGGATGGCGTACCCGCCGGCCCGGTCGCGCCACTCCCCCGTGCCCGCGTACCAGGCCACCTCGGCCTCGCCGAGGGGCCGGACGGCGACGGTCGCGTCGTCCACGAGGTCGTGGCCCGCCGCGGCGGTCACCAGGTGCACCGCCGTGCGCACGACGTGCCCGCGGCCCGCCAGGGCGCGCAGCATCGCGGCCGCCTCGTCCGCGTCGGCCGGCTTGCCGAGCGCCCGGCCGTCGAGCAGCACCTCGGTGTCGGCCCCGAGCACGGCGCCCTCCGGCGGCACGCCGAGGCGCGCCGCCACGTCGCGCGCCTTGGCGCGGGCGTTGACGAGGGGGTCCTCCCCCTCGTCGACGCCCGACACCGCGACGCGGAACGGCACGCCCGTCAGCCCGAGCAGCGCCCGCCGCTGCGGCGAGCGCGACGCGAGCAGGATCACCCCAGCTCGGGGAAGTGCAGCGCCAGCTCGCGGGCGCCCGACTCCACGCCGTCCGAGCCGTGGACGATGTTCTCGCCCACCTCGGTGGCGAAGTCGCCGCGGATCGTGCCCGGGGCGGCGTCGAGCGGGTTCGTGGTGCCCATCATCGCCCGCAGCGCGGCGACGGTGCCCTCGCCGCCCTCGACGGCCATCATCACGACCGGGCCCGAGGTGATGAACTCGACGAGCTCGCCGAAGAAGGGCCGCTCGCGGTGCTCGCCGTAGTGCTCCTCGGCGACGCCGCGCTCCATCGTGGCCTTGCGGAGGGCCGCGATGCGGAAGCCCCGCCGCTCGATGCGCGAGATGATCTCGCCGGTCAGCCCGCGGGCCACGCCGTCGGGCTTCACCATCACGAACGATCGCTCAGTCATACCGCTCCTGGTCGGGTCGGGAGGGCCGGCGCAGGCGGGGCCTGCGCCCCGTGTCGCCGGTCGGGGGCTCGGTGGAGGGGGTCGCCGGCAGCTCGCGCGCCCGGCGGACGCGGGTCGCGGCCGGCTCGTCCGGGCTGAGGGCGGTGCGGTCGGCCACGCGCATGCGGAACTCGAGCTCCGTGAGGCGCTTGTCGAGGTCCTGCACCTCGTCGTGCGAGGCCAGCCCCGCCTGGCGCAGGGAGCGCGACAGCGACACCGAGTCGCCGGTCAGGCCCTCGCGGGCGAGCATGCGGGAGACGATCTCCTTGCCCTGCTGGTCGCCCAGCTCGCCGAGCCGCTGCTCCAGCGCGAGCAGCTCCAGCTCGCGCTCGCGGGCCTCGTCGAGGTACTCCGGCGGGCGGACGATGAGGTAGATCACCGAGCCGAGGAACGGCAGCACGACCGACAGGGCGACGCAGGCGGCCACCAGCTGCGGCGACTCGATGCGCCGGCGGGCGTCCTGCCAGGTCCAGTAGGCGAGCGCCAGCCACAGGAGGACCACGAAGATCTGGAGCATGACGGTGAGCGCGCTCCAGAGCCCCGAGTCGAAGAAGCTCTCGATCGACTGGAACGGGTCCCCGGTGTCGGAGGTGTTCGTCCCGGCCTGCGCCGCGACGTGCGCGATCACGCTTGTGCCTCTGCCATCACGGCCTACTTCGCCTCGGTGGGATCGGTGCCCTTCCGGGCGCGCGCGAGTGTAGCAGGGGGCCCCGTGGCGGCCTCCACGAGCGCGGGGCGCAGGTCGGCGAGCAGGTAGAGGGAGCCTGCGACCAGCACCGCGCCGTCCGGCCCCGCCGCCGCGCGCGCGGCGGCGAGCGCCCTGTGCGGGTCGGCCACGGCGCGCGAGCGCGCGCCGCCCCGCGCGCGGTCGCGGCGAGGTCGCCGGCCGGCACCGCCCGCCGGTGGGCGGAGCGGGTCGCGATCACCTCGTCGGCGACGCCCGCGAGCGCGCCCATCATCGCGGCGGCGTCCTTGTCGGCGAGCACCGAGGTGACCGCCACGACCGGCCGCCGCCCCTCCAGCAGGGCCGGCAGCTCGCCGGCGAGCGCCGCCATGCCCGCCGGGTTGTGGGCGCCGTCGAGCAGGACGGGCGGCGCGCCGGGCAGCACCTCCAGGCGCCCCGGCATCCGCACCGCGGCGAGCGCAGGGCGCAGGGGCCCGGCGTCGATCGGGCGGCCCAGCACCAGCCGGGCCCCCGCCATCGCGACGGCCAGGTTCTCGCGCTGGAAGCCGCCGCGCAGGGCGAGCGGCAGCCCGCCGTAGCGGCCGTCGGGCAGGGTCACGTCCACGCCGCCCTCGCCGCCGGCGGCGCGCAGGTCGTCGCCGTAGCGCAGCGGGCGCAGCCCGCGGCGGGCGCACTCCGCGTCGACCGCGGCCCGGGCCGCCGGCGTGAGCGGTCCCACCACGAGCCGGTCGTGGCCGTCGGCGCACACCGCGAGCTTCTCCGCCGCGATCGCGGCCTCCGTGTCGCCCAGCAGCTCCGTGTGCTCGAGCGCCACGTTGGTCAGGATCACCGCGGCGCCGGGCTTGAGGACGTTCGTCGCGTCGTAGCGGCCGCCGAGGCCGGCCTCGACCACGAGCGCGTCCGCCCCCGCCGCCCGGAAGGCCGTGAAGGCGATCGCGGTGAGCGCCTCGAACTGGGTCACCCGCTCGCCCTCGGGCAGGGCGAGCCCCTCGGCGGCCTCGCGCACCCGCGCGGCGGCCGCGGCGAACGCCGCGTCGGCCAGCGGCGCGCCGTCGATCACGTAGCGCTCGGTCCAGTCGCTGACGTGCGGCGACATGTAGAGGCCCGGCCGCAGGCCCTGGCTCGCCAGGACGGCCGCCGCCAGGCGCGCCGTCGAGGACTTGCCGTTGGTGCCGACCACGTGCAGCGCCGGGGCGGACCGCTGGGGGTCGCCGAGCGCCGCCAGCAGCGCGTCGGTGCGCTCGAGGCCGAACCGCATCCCCAGGATCTCGAGCCCGGCGATCCAGGCGCGGGCCTCCCCGGGGGTCACCCGCCCAGCGCTGCGATCCGGGCGGACAGGGCCTCGCGCTCGGCGGCGTACCGCTCGGCCTTGTCGCGCTCGGCCTGCACCAGGTGCGCCGGCGCGCGCTCGACGAACCGGGCGTCGGCGAGCTTGCGCGTGGCCCGCTCGAGCTCCGACTCGGCGCGCGTCAGCTCGTCGGCCAGGCGCCGGCGCTCGACCTCGGGGTCGATCGCCTCGGCGGCCGGGCCGACCGCGATGGAGCGGCCCCCGCCGAGCAGGGTCTTCACGAGCGTGGGACGGGTCGCGTCGTCGGCCGCCGCCACCGCGTCGAGGGCCGCGGCCGCCGGGTGCGGCGCCGGGTCCATCACCAGCGGCGTGCGCGGCGGCAGGTTGCGCTTCGAGCGGTAGGCGCGCAGGGCGGTGACCACCTCGCGGACCTCGTCGATCTCGCCCTCGGCGGCCTCGTCGCGCGGACCCGGCGCGCTCGGCGGCGCGTGGACCGCCATGAGCCCCTCCGAGCCGGGCAGCTGCGACCAGCACTCCTCCGTGACGAACGGCATCAGCGGGTGCGCCAGGGCGAGCAGCTGCTCGAGCGCGTGCCCGGCCATCTCCGCGGTGGCCTCGCCCGCCTTCAGCAGCTCCAGGTACCAGTCGCAGTAGTCGTCGAAGACCAGGTGGTAGACGAGGTCGGCGAGCTGGGAGAGCGCGAAGGCGTCGGTCAGCTCGCGGGCGCGCTCGGTGGCGTCGGCGATGCGCGAGGCGATCCAGCGGTCGGCCAGGGTGCGGGCGGGCGGCGGCCCGGGCTGCACCCGGCCGCCGCGGTCGACCACCAGGCGCGTGGCGTTCCACAGCTTCGTGACGAGCTGGCGCCCCTGGTCGATGCGGTCGGCGCTGTAGCGCACGTCCTGGGTGCTCGACATCATCAGCAGGCCGAAGCGCAGCGCGTCGGCGCCGTGCTGGTCGACCTGCTCCAGCGGGTCGATGCCCGTGCCGAGCGACTTGCTCATGCGCCGGCCGTCGGGCGCCTGCACCACCGAGTGGATGTAGACGTCGGAGAAGGGCTCCGCGCCCATGAACTCCACGCCCATCATCACCATGCGGGCCACCCACAGGAAGATGATGTCGCGTGCCGTCGAGAGGACCCGGGTGGGGTAGAACCGCTCCAGCTCGGGCGTGCGCCGCGGCCAGCCGAGGGTCGCGAACGGCCACAGGGCCGAGCTGAACCAGGTGTCGAGCACGTCCGGGTCGCGCTCCCAGCCCTCGCCCTCGGGGGCGCTCGTGCCGACGTGGACCTCGTCGCCGCGGTACCAGACCGGGATCTGGTGGCCCCACCAGAGCTGGCGCGAGATGCACCACGGCCGGATCTCGCGCATCCAGTCGAGGTAGACCTCGCCCCACTTGGCGGGGGTGAAGCGCACCCGCCCCTCCTCCACCGCGGCGATCGCGGGCTTGGCGAGCTCGCTCATGTCGCAGAACCACTGCAGCGACACGAGCGGCTCCACCCGCGCGCCGGAGCGGTGCGAGAAGGGCACGGTGTGGGTGTACTCCCGCTCGGCGCGGATCAGCCCCTGCGCCCGCAGGTCGGCCACGACCCGCTCGGCGCACTCGGCCGGGGTGAGCCCCGCGTAGCGCTCCCCCGCCTCGGGCGTCATGCGCCCGTCCTCGCCGATCACGTTGATCCACTCGAGGTCGTGGCGGCGCGCGATGTCCATGTCGTCGGCCGCGTGGGCCGGCGTCACCTTGAGGGCGCCGGTGCCGAACTCGGGCTGCACGTGGTCGTCGGCCACGATCGGGATCTCGCGGCCCACGAGCGGCAGGCGCACGGTGCGCCCCACCAGCGCGCGGTAGCGCTCGTCGGCCGGGTTCACGGCCACGGCGGTGTCGCCGAGCATCGTCTCGGGCCGCACGGTGGCCACCACGATCTCGCCGTCGCCGTCCGCCAGGGGGTACGCGATGCTGACCAGCGTGTCGGTGACCTCGCGGTCCTCGACCTCCAGGTCGGAGATCGCCGAGCCGAGGCCGGGGTCCCAGTTGACCATGTAGCGGTCGCGGTAGATCCAGCCCTTCTCGTACAGCCGCACGAAGACCTGGAGCACCGCGTCGGCGTAGCCCTCGTCCATCGTGAAGCGCTCGCGCCCGTAGTCGAGCGTGCAGCCCAGGCGCCGGAGCTGGTCGATGATCCGGCCGCCGTACTCGTCCTTCCACCCCCACACGCGGCGCACGAACTCCTCGCGGCCGAGGTCGGCGCGGCGCACGCCCTCGGCGGCGAGCGACTTCTCGACCACCGCCTGGGTGGCGATGCCGGCGTGGTCGGTGCCGCAGATCCACAGGGTCTCGTCCCCGGCCATGCGCCGGGTGCGCACGAGCACGTCCTGGATCGTGTTGTTGAGCGCGTGGCCCATGTGCAGCACGCCCGTGACGTTGGGCGGCGGGATGGCGATCGAGAACGGCGGCCGGTCGCTCGACGGGTCGGCGTGGCCCACGCCGGCGGCCTGCCAGGCCTCGGACCAGCGGGCCTCGACGCGCGCGGGGTCGTAGCGGGTGGGCGGAGCGGTCGACATGGCGGGCGGGCGGCGGGGCGCGGCTACGCGGACTCCCCGCCGGCCTCGGCGGCCCGCCCGGGCGCCTCGGTGACGAGGGTCGGCGGCAGCCCGCGCTCGATCGTCTCGCGGGTGACCACGCACTTGCGGACGTCGTCGCGCGAGGGCAGCTCGAACATCACGTCGAGCAGCGCCGTCTCCATGATGGAGCGCAGACCGCGCGCGCCGGTCTCGCGCTCGAGCGCCTTGTCGGCGATCGCGTTGAGCGAGTCCTCGGCGAAGTGCAGCTCGACGTCGTCGAAGCTGAAGAAGCGGCGGAACTGGCGCACGAGCGCGTTCTTGGGCTCGGTCAGGATCTGCACGAGGTCGTCGCGCGAGAGCTGGTGCACGGCCGAGATGACCGGCAGGCGGCCGATGAACTCGGGGATGAGCCCGTAGTTCATGAGGTCCTCGGGCAGCACGTCGCTGAACAGGTCGTGCGGGTCGTGGTCGTGGCGGCTGCGGACGTCGGCGGCGAAGCCCACGCCCTTGTGGCCGATGCGCCGCTCGATGATCTGCTCGAGGTTCGCGAAGGCCCCGCCGCAGATGAACAGCACGTTCGTGGTGTCGATGGTGAGGAACTCCTGGTGCGGGTGCTTGCGCCCGCCCTGCGGCGGCACCGAGGCGACCGTGCCCTCCAAAATCTTCAGCAGCGCCTGCTGCACGCCCTCGCCCGACACGTCGCGCGTGATCGACGGGTTGTCCGCCTTTCGCGCGATCTTGTCGACCTCGTCGATGTAGATGATCCCGGTCTCGGCCTTCTTCACGTCGAAGTCGGCGGCCTGGATCAGCTTGAGCAGGATGTTCTCGACGTCCTCGCCCACGTAGCCGGCCTCGGTGAGGGCGGTCGCGTCGGCGATCGCGAACGGCACGTTGAGGATGCGCGCCAGCGTCTGGGCGAGCAGCGTCTTGCCGCAGCCGGTGGGCCCCAGCAGCAGGATGTTGCTCTTCTGCAGCTCGATGTCGGAGTCGCCCGCCGACATCATGTTGACGCGCTTGTAGTGGTTGTAGACGGCGACGGCCAGCGTGCGCTTGGCCTCCTCCTGCCCCACCACGTAGTCGTTCAGGACATCGTAGATCTCACGCGGCCGCGGGAGCGAGTCCGGGTCGAAGGAGACCGGGGTCGTGAGCTCCTCGTCGATGATCTCGTTGCAGAGATCGATGCACTCGTCGCAGATGTAGACGCCGGGACCGGCGATCAGCTTCTTGACCTGCCGCTGCGACTTGCCGCAGAAGCTGCAGAGGAGCTGCTCGTTGGGCTCGGTCGACTTGGCCATCGGCGGTGCCCCCGGGCGGGGTCAGTGGCTCTCGATCACCCGGTCGACGATGCCGTACTCCCGCGCCTCCTCGGCGCTCATGAAGAAGTCGCGCTCCGTGTCCTTGGCCACCTTCTCGAGCTCCTGGCCGGTGTGCTTGGCGATGATCTGGTCGAGCCGCGTGCGCAGGTCGAGGATCTCGCGCGCGTGGATCTCGATGTCGGTCGCCTGGCCGCTGAAGCCGCTGGACACCTGGTGGATGAGGATCTTGGCGTTCGGCAGCGCCATGCGCTTGCCCGGCGCGCCGCCCGCCAGCAGCAGGGCGCCCATGCTCATCGCGATGCCGACGCAGATCGTCGCCACGTCGGGCTTGATGAACTGCATCGTGTCGTAGATCGCGAGGCCGGCGTACACCGAGCCGCCCGGCGAGTTGATGTAGAC
Source organism: Miltoncostaea marina (assembly GCF_018141525.1). Taxonomy (GTDB): domain Bacteria; phylum Actinomycetota; class Thermoleophilia; order Miltoncostaeales; family Miltoncostaeaceae; genus Miltoncostaea; species Miltoncostaea marina. Next base: position 1,312,415 of record NZ_CP064655.1, on the reverse strand, counting down.
CGAGATGTCCTTGTCGGGGTCCTCGCTCTCCAGGTGGAGCAGCTGGGCCACGACCAGGTTCGCGATCTGGTCGTCGATCGGCGTGCCGATGAAGACGATCCGCTCGTTGAGCAGCCGCGAGTAGATGTCGAAGGAGCGCTCGCCGCGCGAGGTCTGCTCCACGACCATGGGGATGAGGGGGCTCATTCGGATGCGCTTTCGTCTCGTGCGGCCGGCACTAGCGGGGGTCGCCGGGCGTCCACAGTTTCCCGGCGGGCGCCGGCTTCCCTTCCGCCTCCGGGCGCGCCTCCGCGGCCTTCCGGCGCTCGTCCTCCGGCGTCCAGAGGGCCTCGCGGGCCTCGGCCTGCGCCATGGGGATGGCGGTCGCGCTCTCGATCAGGTGGTCCACGGCCTTCTTCAGCCGCAGGTCCTGCCGCAGCGCCTCCCACCCGCCGTGGTGGCGCAGGTCGTGCATCAGGCGGTCGACGCTGCGGCCGGTGGCCTCGGCGTCCGCGCGCACCTGCTCCTCGATCTCCTCGTCGGAGACCTCGACGCCCTGCTCGTCCGCGACCGCCTCCACCACCAGCTCACGGCGGATCGCCATCTCGGCGTCGGGCCGCAGCTCCTCGACGACCTGCTCCAGCGTGCGCCCGGTGGCGGCCAGGTACTGCTCGAACGAGACGCCCTGGGGGAGCTGGTTGGCGGTCTGCTGCAGGATCGTGCCGACGCGCCGGTCGACCATCACGGCGGGCACGTCGACCGTCGCGCGCTCGGTGACCGCGTCGATGACCATGCGCCGGTAGAGCTCGTCCACCTGGGCCTCGGCGGCCTCCCGCAGGCGCCGCTCGAGGTCGGCGCGCAGCTCGTCGATCGTGTCGAACTCGCTCACCTCGAGCGCGAGGTCCTCCGTCAGCTCGGGCAGCTGCTTCTCCTGCACCTGCTTGACGGTGACCGTGTACTCGACGGTCTGGCCCCGCAGCTCCGGCCGGCCGTCCTCGTCGCCGTAGGTGACCGGAAAGGTCGTCGACTCGCCCGCCGACATGCCGGTCAGGGCGCTGTCGAACTCGGGCACCAAGCGGCCGCCGCCCAGCTCCACGAGGTAGTCGCGGGCCGTGGCGTTCTTCAGGCGCTTGCCCTTGGAGCTGCCGTCGAAGTCGATGACCACGAAGTCGCCCTGCGCGGCGGCCCGCTCGACCGGGGTCAGGCGGGCGGCCTGCTCGCGCACGCGCTCGAGCTGCTCCTCGAGGGCGCCCTCGGGAACCTCGGGCTCGGCCCTGCCGACCTCGACGCCGGCGTAGTCGCCGAGCGTCGCCCTCGGGCGCACCTGGACGGTCGCCTTGAAGGTCAGGTCGCCCTCGTCGGGCACGTCGTCGAGCGCCAGGTCGGGGTCGTCGATCGGCACGATGCCGGTCTCGTCGACGGCCTGCGAGTACCAGTCGCCGAGCGCGCTGCGGAGCATCTCCTGCACGACCGCGTCCTGGCCGACCCGCTGGAGGATCACCTCCGCGGGGGCCTTGCCCGGCCGGAAGCCCGGCACCCGGACCTCGCGACCCAGCTTGCGGATCGCGCGGTCCATCTGCTTCTGGACCTCATCCTCGGGGACCGCGACGTCCAGGCGGACGCGGTTCTCCTCGAGGGTCGTCACCTCGGCGGTCAGCGGCATGTGCTCCCCCGCCGCAGGGCGGATCGGTTGTATGCGGGTGAGAGGACTCGAACCTCCATGGGTTGCCCCACTAGGACCTAAACCTAGCGCGTCTACCGGTTCCGCCACACCCGCCCGCAACCGGCTCCGAGGGGTGAACGATGGGATTCGAACCCACGACCGCCTGGACCACAACCAGGAGCTCTACCAGCTGAGCTACGTCCACCATGTACGGGCCCGGCCCGTGCACGGCAGCATAGCGGGGGCGACGAGCGCGTTCCACGGTCGCCCGAGCGGGCGACCTCGGGATCCGCCCGGACGGCGGCACCTGCGGCGACGCCGCCGGGGCGGGCCGCCGGACTACGCCGAGTGACCGTGCAGGCGTGGGCGCTCTCGGCGGCGCTCCTTCGGGGTGCGCACGTCGGTGCCGCCCATGACCGAGTAGGCGCGCACGCGGATGCGCGGCGCCCCGCGGGCCGGCGGCGGGCCCTCGACCCGCACGTCGTTGCCGCCCAGGAGCGCGAACCCGCCCGCGTCGACGTCGGCGCCCTCGGGCACGGTGATGGTGGAGCCGCCCATCAGCGAGAAGACCACGATCTCGGTCTCGGGACCCTCCACCACCGCGTCGCGCAGGTCGAGGTCGGCGCCGCCCATCACGTTGACCACCGTGCAGCGCGGCCCGATGCGCCAGCGCCCGCGACGGTCGTCGCCACCCAGGATGCCGAGCACCCAGCGGCGCCCGCGCCCGCGCCCGCCCGCCGGCGGCGCCGGCGCCGCCGGCAGATCGGCGGTGAGCGCCTCCAGCTCGGCCCGGGTGGTCGCCGCGAGCGCCGCGGCCGCCCGCTCGGCGTGCTCCTCGAGCGTCAGGCGCCCCTCGGCCGTGGCCGCGCCCAGCGCCTCGAGCGCCCGGTCCCGCTCGGCGTCGCTCGCCCGGACGAGGCCTGTCTCGTCGGCACCCATCGCGCCCAGTCTGGCACGACCGGCATGATGCGGGACGTCCCCGCCGAGGAGGCCCCGTGAAGCCCTCGCTCGCCCCCGGGCTGACCCACGAGCTGCGGTTCGTGGTGCCGCCCGGCAAGACCGTGCCCCGCCTCTACCCCGAGTCGCCCGAGTTCGCGGCGATGCCCGAGGTCTTCGCGACCGGCTTCATGGTCGGCTTCGTCGAGTGGGCCTGCATCCGCGCGATCGCCGACCACCTGGACGCGGGCGAGATGTCGCTCGGCGTGCACGTCGACCTGAGCCACGACGCGGCCACGCCGCCGGGCATGGAGGTCGTGGCCCGGGTGCGCCTCGAGCAGGTCGACGGCCGCGCCCTGCTGTTCTCGGCCGAGGCGCACGACGAGCGCGACCGCATCTGCGCGGGCACCCACCGCCGCTTCGTGGTGGACCGGGCGCGCTTCGAGGCCGGCGTGGCGCGCAAGGCGGGCTGACGGTCTGTGTATGAACTCCGGCTAGGCCGCGAGCTCTGACACGGCGGCCTTCTCCGCCCTGCCCGCGAGCGGGCTCCTCGTCCGATCGCCGGGGCGTCCAGGGATGCCAGCTGGCACCTCCCGGGCGGGCTCCCCGCGGAGCGAGCGTTTCGCGTCTCCCGGCACCTCCGGGCGACGGTCCTCGAGTTCGGCATCCAGGGTGATCCGGCCGTCGGCCCAGGCAGCGAGCACGGCGGCCGCGTCGGTGTCGCGGTCGGCCGAGTGGCCGCATCCTGAGCAGGTGAAGGTTTGCTCGGAGAGCGGCACTGCAGGGCCGACCTCGCCGCAGGCCGAGCAGGCCCGGGTCGAGGGCAGCCAACGCGGCGCGCGGATCAGCTCGCCCGAGCGCCAGGCCAGCTTGTAGTCGAGCTGGCGCTCGAAGTCGCCCCAGGCCGCGTCGGAGATGGCGCGCGCGAGGCGGGTTCGGACGAGGCCCCGGATGCCGAGCATGACGCGCGAGGCGCCCTTCGGTGGCGCCTTGATGTCGAGGGCGATGCCGCGGCGTGCGCACATCGCCGCCAGCCCGCGGTAGCCGCGGTCGGCGACGATCGCCCTGACGCTCGGCATGGCGTCGAGCACCGCCTCGAGGAGCTCGCGAGCGACGCGTACATCCTGTGGTCGGGCCGAGTCGACCCGCACCGCGACCGGCGAGCCGGTGATGTCGAGTAGCAGCGTGCGTTTGGCGCCGTTGGTGCGACCGCCGCGGCCGCCCGGCTCATGGAACGACGGGCCGGCGCGGCCGCCACGCGCGACCTGGGCGTCGACCATCAGCATCGAGGGGTCGACCGTGCGGCCCTTCATCAGCCGGGCGATCTGGCGAAGGCGGGTGAGCAGCTTCGCCCAGACGCCTGCGTCGCGCCAGCGGCGGAACTGCTGCCAGACCGTGCCCCAGGCGGGATACTCCGACGGCAGGTATCGCCACGGCGACCCTGTACGGGCGAGGTAGAGGATCGCGTTGGCGATCGCTCGCCGCGAGATGGCAGGCGGACGGCCCCGCCGGCCCGATGCGGGCTCCAGCAGGTCGCAGACGAGGCGCCACTCGTCATCGGTGAGGTCGCTCGGGTAGGCCATGACGCACCGTTTCCATCGGTGCAGTGGCAGAGATCCCTGATCGGTACCGGGATCAGTTCATACACAGGCCCTGAGCGCGGGCGGGGCGCCGTATCCTCGCCGCATGGGCCTGGTGCGCCGGCGGGGCGAGGGATGGACGTGGACGGGCGTCGCGCCGCGGGCGTACGCCTCCGGCGCCGAGCGGCACGTGCTGGTCGGCGCGGCCGACGGCGCGCGCGACGTGGAGCTGCGCTACTTCAGGATCCCCGCGGGCGGCGCCTCGGCCCTCGAGGCGCACGCCCACGAGCACGCGATCCTGATCCTGCACGGACGGGCCGAGGTGCTCCTCGGCGAGCGCACCGAGCGCGCCGGCCCGGGCGACGCGGTGTTCGTGTCGTCCGGCGAGACCCACCGGCTCAGCGCGCTCGGCGACGAGCCGCTCGGCTTCCTCTGCACCGCCCTCGTCGACCGCGGCCGGCCCGCTACTCCAGGCTCGCGTCCAGGCTGATGGCCACGCTGCCCCGGATGGCGTTCGAGATCGGGCAGCCCGCCTCGCCCTTCGCCGCCGCGTCCTTGAACGCCGCGTCGTCGATCCCGGGCACCGTGCCGCGTACGGTGAGCTTGGAGTCGGTCACCTGGATGCCGCCGCCCTCCTTGGGGTTGACGGACACCACCGCCGTGACGTGGAGGCGCTCGGCCGGCGTGCCGCCCTTGGCGAGGATGTTCGAGAAGGCCATCGCGTAGCAGGAGGCGTGCGCGGCGGCGAGCAGCTCCTCGGGGCTCGTGCGCCCGTCGGCGGTCTCGACGCGCGAGGCCCAGGTGATGTCGAGCGACGACGCCGCCCCGCTCGAGATGAAGTCCAGCTTGCCACTGCCCTTCAGGAGGTCGCCCTCCCAGGTCGCCTCTGCACGGCGGTCGGCGCTCGGCATCGCACGCTCCTCGGTCGTCGTGGTGGTCGGGGGTGTCCCCCTACCCTACGTCGGCTCGACCACGACCTTGACCGCCTCCCCCGAGCGGGCCAGGCGGAAGGCCTCCTCGACCTCCTCCAGCGGCAGGCGGTGCGAGACGATCAGGGCCGCGTCGATCGCCCCGGCCGCGAGCAGGCCGAGCGCGTCGCGGGTGTCGTGGGGGCCCGCCGAGTAGGTCGACTGGACCGTCACCTCGCGGAAGAACGCGGCGCCCAGGTCGAGCGGCACGGGCGTCCCCGGCCGGGGCGGCGCGAACAGCTGCACCACGCCGGCGGGGCCGGCCAGCGGCAGCGCGGCGGCGATCGCCGCCGGCGCGCCCGTGCACACGAAGACCTGGTCGGCGGGCCCGCCGAGCGCCTCCGCCAGGGCGGCCGGGTCGGCCTCCTCCAGCGCCGCGACGGCCCCAGCGGCCAGGGCGAGCGCGCGCCGGTCCTCGCGCGGCTCCACCACCGCGGTCGCCGCCGCGCCGGCGGCGAGCGCGGCGCCCACCTCGAGCAGGCCCATGCCGCCGGCGCCGACCACCGCCACCCGCGAGCCGGGGCGCACGCCGGCCCAGCGCTGGCCGCGCACCACGCAGCCGAGGGGCTCGACCAGGGTGGCGGCCCAGTCGGGCAGGTCGTCCGGCAGCGCCAGCACGTCGAGCGCCGCGTTCTCGGCCGGCACGCGGATCAGCTCCGCCAGCCCGCCGGGCTCGATGCGTGTGCGCCGGAACGTCTCGCACAGCGTGTGCCGGCCGGCGCGGCACAGCGCGCACGTCATGCACGGCACGTGGTGGTGCACGTGCACCCGCGCGCCGACGTCCACCGGGGCCCCGGGCCCGGCGGCGACCACCTCCCCCACCGGCTCGTGGCCCAGCACCACCGGCGCGCGCGGGTCCTGGTACCAGGTCATCAGGTCGCTCCCGCAGAGGCCGCAGGCGCGCACGCGCACCAGCAGCTCGCCGGGTCCCGCGACGGGGTCCGGGTACTCCTTGAGGGAGACCCGTCCCCCGCCGTGGTACATCGCGACCCTCACACGGGGGAGGCTACCGCCAGCCTCGCCGCGACCGTCGCCACCCGCTCGCCGAGGTACCGGGCGGCGTCGAGCTCCTCGCCCGTCGGCTCCTGGCTGCTGCTGACGCCGTACGGGTTGCCGCCCGCCGCGAACGAGCGCGGGTCGGTGTAGCCCGGCGTGACGATGTACGCGCCCCAGTGGTGGAAGGTGTTGTAGAGCGCGAGCAGCGTCGACTCCTGCCCGCCGTGCGGGTTCATCGCGCTGGTGAAGCCGGCGGCGACCTTGTCCGCGAGCTTGCCCTCCGACCAGAGGCCGCCGGTCGTGTCCATGAACTGCTTGAGCTGCGACGACACGTTGCCGAACCGGGTGGGCGTGCCGAGGATGTAGGCGTCCGCCCACTCGAGGTCGTCCAGCGAGGCCTCGGGCTCGTCGGCGACGTCGCGCCGGTGCGCCATCCAGCCCTCGTTCTGGGCGATCGCCTCCTCGGGCGCCAGCTCGGCGACATGGCGCAGGCGCGTCTCGGCGCCTGCCTCGCGAGCGCCCTCCTCGACCGCGTGCGCGAGCCTGTGCACGTTGCCGGTGGCGCTGTAGTAGATGACGGCGACGTTGGCCATGAGGGGTGCTCCCTGTCCGTGGTCTGCGGGGGTGGGGCCTGCCGCGCGGTGGTGCTGGCGGCGGCCTCGCCGGCTCGTGCCCGCCCTGCGACCGCGGCGGCCGGGGCGGGGCGGCGACCTCCCCCTGTGATGCCTCGGTGGCGGAGGCGGCAATCATCCGCGGAGCCCCGGTCCCGAAGCTGCGCGATCGACGCACGCGTGGCGCGCCGATCGGCGCGTCGCGCTGGCCGCCTGCGATCCGGCCGGGATAGGCTCGCGATGTGCGTAGGGCCCCCGTCGCCGCCGCGCTCGCTGCGGCCTTCGGCTCGGCGGTCGCCGGCGCCGCGGCGGCGCCGCCCCCCTGGCTGGCGCCGGTCGCGCTCTCGGGGCCGGCCCCCGCCCTGCCGGCCGCCGGCCCGGTCGTCGCGACCGGCCGCGCGGGCGACACCGCCGTCGCCTGGCTGCGGCCGCTCGGCACGTCGGGGGCCGACGCGGTGGAGGTGGCCCTGCGGGAGCGCCCGTCGGGCGGGTTCGGGCCCCCGGTGCGCCTGGACGTGCGGCCCGGGCGGGGAGGCGGCGGCGGACCCGCGGTGGCGGTGCAGCGCGACGGGGCGGCGACCGTGGCGTGGGTGCGCGACGGCGTCGGCCGCGTCGCGATCGTGCCGCCCCCCGGCGAGCCGGCCCGGCCGGCGGTGGAGGTGCCGGCGGCGGGGCCGGTCGGCGCGGTGGAGGTCGGCGTCGCCGAGGGCGGGGCGACCGTCGTCGCCTGGGAGGAGGCGCCGCCCGGCGACCCGGCAGGGCCGACGATCGTGCGGGCGGCCACGCGGCCGCCGGGCGGCGGGCCGTTCGCGGCGCCCGTGACGCTCGGGCCGGCCGGGTCGGGCGAGGTGTCGCTCGACGTCGGGGGCGGCGGCGCGACCATCGTGAGCTGGCTCGGCCCGGAGGGCGCCGTCTGGGCCGCCCTGCGCCTGCAGCCGGCGCTGGTGTGGACGGCGCCCGTCCGGGTGTCGGCCGGCGGCGGCGCCCGCGCGCCGCGCGGCGCGGTGGGCGACTTCGGCGACGCGGTGGTCGCCTGGCTCGAGGACCGGCCGATGGCGGCCTCGCACGTGCGGCTCGGCGCCGGCTGGCGGCCGGCGGAGCCGATCGGCCCGGCCGGCGCCCTCGCGCCGCGCGGGCGCCTCTCGGTGGACATGGCCGGCCTCGGCCGCGCGATCGTGGCCTGGCGCCAGGGGCGCCCGCTCGGCGTGTGGGCCGCGACGCGCAACGACCCGGCGACCGTCCCCGGCCGGCGCTGGCATCTGCGGCGGGTCGCCACGGGGCCGCGCAACCTGGGCGAGCCGTCGGCCCGCGTCGCGTTCTCGGGCGACGCCCTCGTCGCCTGGTCGCAGCCGGACGCGCGGGGCGCCGGGGTCCGCGCCCGCGTGCTGCTGACGAGCGGCCGGGCGCAGCCGGCCGAGGCCGTCTCCCGCGGCCGGGGCGCCCGCGTGGCGCCCGCGCTGGCGCTGGGGACCGGCGGCGCGGCCACGGCCGCCTGGACCGCCCGGGCGCCGGGGGGCGCGCCGGTCGGGACGGTCGCCGCGGGCCGCCGCCGGATCGCGCCCTGAGCCCTACGTGAAGGCGCTCATCCCGGTGATCTCGCGCCCCACGATGAGGGCGTGCACCGCGTCGGTGCCCTCGACGGTGGACACGACCTCGACGTCGCCGAGGTGGCGGCCGACCTCGTTGTCGAGCAGGATCCCGTTGCCGCCGAGCAGGTCGCGGGCCTCGGCGACCACCGCGCGCGCCTTGGCCGCGTTGTGCATCTTCGCCAGGGAGGCCATCGGCGGCGTCAGGCGCCCCTCGCCGAGCAGCTCGGCCAGGCGCATGCACACCAGCCGCATCGCGGTCACCTCGCCGAGCATCTTGGCCAGGCGGAACTGGGTGAGCCCGTAGGCGGCGATCGGCTTGCCGAACTGCTCGCGCCCGAGCGTGTACTCCACCGCGAACTCGTAGGCCGCGACCGCGTGCCCGAGCGCGCCCCAGGCGATGCCCGGCCGCGCGTGGGCCAGCACCCGCGCCGCGTCGTCGAAGGAGCGCGCCCCCGCGAGCCGGTGCTCCTCGGGCACGCGCACGTCGCGCAGCAGGACGTCGGCCTGCCAGGAGGCCCGCTTGGCGATCTTGCCGGTGATGCGCCGGGTCTCGACGCCCGGGGTGCCCTTCTCGACCACGTACGCGCCCACGTCGCCTCGCGCGTCGCGCGCCCACACCACCATGAGGTCGGCGAACATCGCGTTGCCGATCCAGCGCTTCTCCCCGTCGATCACGTGGCCGGCGCCGAGCCGGCGCGCCCGCGTCTCGAGCGTGACCGCGTCGGAGCCGTGGTCGGGCTCGGTGAGCGCGAAGGCGCCCACCAGCTCGAGGCGCGCCATCGGCCCGAGCCACCGCGCCTTCTGCTCCTCCGAGCCGAGCAGCGCGATCGCGGTCATCGCGAGGCCGGAGTGCACGCCGTGGAAGGTGCTGACGCTGCCGTCCCCGCGCGCGAGCTCCATCGAGACCAGGCCCGCCGCCAGGGGCGAGAGCCCCGGCAGGCCGTGCCCCGTGAACGTGCCGCCGCAGACGCCGAGCGCGGCCAGCTTCGGGACGAGCGGGAACGGGAACTCGGCCCGCTCCCAGTAGCCGTTGATGACCGGGCGGACCTCCTCGTCGCAGAAGCGGCGCACCCGGTCGCGCACCGCGCGCTCCTCGTCCGAGAGCCGCAGCTCGGTCAGGTAGAGGTCGCTCGCCCCGCCGCCCTCCAGCGCCATGCCCACCCCCTGGGTCCACGCCGGCCGACGCGACCGGGTCGCGGACGAGCCTGACATGTTGCGCGGTCGACCCGGGACGGCGACGATGGCCGCCCACCGCGAGAGGAGGGCCGATGGCCACCTGTCAGCACACCGTCTGCACCTGCGAGGCCGCCGAGAGCAGCGACTACTGCTCGGACTGGTGCGCCGCCAACCCCGACGCGCAGGAGTGCCACTGCCACCACGCGGGCTGCCGGGCGCCGCACCACCACTAGCGCGCGGGCGCGGCCGCGCCGGGGATCAGCCCCGGTCGAGCCCCAGCTCGCGGCGGAGCGCGTTGACGCGCCGCACCGCGGCCTGGGAGATGCGCTGGTTGACCAGCAGCTGGGCCGCGGAGAGGCGGATGCGCCCCGGCGCGCCCGCCCGCCCGGGCGCCGGGGCCGGCCGCCCGTCCACGCGCGCCCGGGCCGCGTTGACGCGCCGTACGGCCGCCTGCGAGATGCGCTGGTTGATGCGCAGCTGACCGGCGCTCAGCCGCACCCGCCCGCGCCCGGCGCCCGCGGCCCGCGCGGGCGCGGGGCGGCCCTCGAGGTGGGCGGTCACCTCGTTGACGCGCCGCACGGCCGCCTGCGAGATGCGCTGGTTGATGCGCAGTTGGGCCGCCGTCAGGCTCACCCGGCCGCCCGAGCGCCGGGGCGCGGCGGGCTCGCCCCGCCGGGTGACCCAGAACCACGTGCTGCGCAGCCCCAGCTCCGCGCGCACGGCCGCGCCGGTGGTCTCGACCGACCGCCCGCCCGCGCCGTCGAGGCGGATGCGCACCACGCGCGGCGAGACGCCCCGCTCGAGCACCCGCACCGCCTCGACGGGCGCGCCGACGGCGAAGCGCCGGCCGAGCTCGGCGGCGCCGACCGTCACGGGGTCGGGCCAGGCGCGATGGTAGGGCGAGCCGGCGTCCCAGGGGTCGTCGACGGCCCGCAGGTACGGCAGCGGCTCGCCGGGCCAGACGTGCTCGTTGGCCTCGGTGCGGCCGCCCGACGACGACGAGAAGTACGCCGCGATGACGCGGCCGCCGTAGAGGAGCACCCGCCCCGCGGTGCGCCGCACCGCCGCGGTCGTGCGGGCGTCCTCGCCGTCGCGGCCGCCGTAGACCTGGCTGCGCACGTCGGCGTGCAGGTCGTAGTGGCCGCCCGCGCGCCGTGACGCGAGCGCGTAGGAGCGCGCCGCGATCGCCTGCGCGTCGAGCGCGGCCGGCGCATCATCCCCCCACGAGGCGGGGACCTCGCGCGGCAGCACGCCGGCCAGGTAGTCCTCGAGGTCGACCACGTTGACGCCGTCGAGGCGCGCGCCGACCACGTGGGCAGCGAACGCGCCCCGGTAGCGGCGCCCGTCGATGGCGATCACACCGCCCCCCGAGGCGGTCGCCGTCACCGGCCCGGCGCCCCGGGCGACCTCGCGCCCGGCGGCGTCGTGCAGCGCGATCCCCGCGCCCGCCCGGCGCACGCCGTAGCCGCCGGCCGGCACGGCGATCGCCGGCGCGCCCGCGAAGGCGACCGACATCGCGGTGTCGGAGCGCAGCGCGATGGCCGCCACGTTCTCGGCGACCCGCACCCGCAGGGTGGTCGTGCCGGTGGGCGCCACGACCGCGCCCCGGTAGTAGTGGGCGAGGATCCGCTCGGCGTCCCAGCCGGCGAGGGCCGCGCCGCGCGCGCCGTACTGGCTCATCCCCACGCCGTGGCCGAACCCGCGCCCCTGGAAGGTGAACGTCACCTCGGCCGCGGCGGGCGCCGCGGCGGCGAGGGCGCAGGCGAGCGCGAGGGGCACGATGCGGCGGGGGCGGACGGGCACGGCGGGCACCGTAGCGGCTCACGGCTCGCGCGCCGAGATCACCCGGTCCACGATCCCGTAGTCGCGCGCCTGACCGGCGGTCAGGAAGCGGTCGCGGTCCATGTCGCGCTCCACCCGCTCGAGCGGCTGCCCGGTGTGGCGGGCCACGATCTCGTCCAGGCGGCGACGGACGGCGAGCGTCTCGCGGGCGTGGATCTCGATGTCGGCGGCCTGGCCCTGGAAGCCGCCGCTCGGCTGGTGGGTGAGGATGCGGGCGTTCGGCAGCGCCATGCGCTTGCCCGGCGCGCCCGCCGCCAGCAGCACGGCGCCCATGCTCATCGCCACGCCGAAGCAGATGGTCCGCACGTCGGGGCGGATGAACTGCATCGTGTCGTAGATCGCCAGCCCCGCGGAGACGACGCCGCCGGGCGAGTTGACGTAGAGCGAGACGTCGGCGTCGGGGTCCTCGCTCTCCAGGTGCAGCAGCTGGGCCACGATCCCGTTGGCGACGGCTTCATCGACCGCCGAGCCGAGGAACACGATCCGCTGGCCGAGCAGGCGGGAGCAGATGTCGTACGCGCGCTCGCCCCGGGGGCTCTGCTCGACGACGGTGGGCACGAGCTGCATCGGCTATCCTTTCGACAACTCAGCGGTTGTCACGCGACGATAGCAACACGTCGGTTGTCATAGGGGGAGCGATGCCGGTGCGGCGCGAGGTCGAGATCGAGGCCAGCCCCGAGGAGGTCTGGGAGACGATCGCCACGGACGAGGGCCGCGAGCGCTGGCTCGGCGACGACGACGCGGGGCGGCGGATCCTCGTCGAGTCGGCCGACGCGCCGTCGCGGCTCGTGTGGTGGTGGTGGGAGGGCGACGGCGAGGCGACGCGCGTCGAGTTCCTCGTCGTCCCCGCGCCCGGCGGCGCCCGGGTCGTGGTCGCCGAGGAGGCGCCGGCCGTGCCGCTCGCGCGGCTCGCGGCGGCCTGCGCGCTCGTCGCGGCGTGACGGACCCGCTCGGTCCCGTGCTCGCCGCCCTGGCCGACCCCACGCGCCGGCGGATGATCGACGCGCTGCTGCGCGAGGGCGTCACGAGCGTGCCGCGGCTGGCGGGCGAGCTGCCGATCACCCGTCAGGCGGTGGCCAAGCACCTCGCGACGCTCCACGACGCCGGGCTGGTCGACCGGCTCGCCGGGCCCGGCCGCGAGGTGCGCTACCGGCTGCGCCCCGGCGCCCTCGATCCGGCGCTCGGCTGGATGCGCGCGACCGCCTCGGCCTGGGACGCCCGCCTCGCCCGCCTCAAGGGCGCGGTCGAGGGCGGCGGCCGCTAGCGGTGCAGCCGCACCACCTCGCCTGAGCCCAGCAGCCGCTCGCCGGCGGCGGTGAGCAGGCGCAGCCGGCCGAGGTCGTCGGTGCCCGCGCAGGTGCCGGCGACCTCCTCGCCGGGCAGGCTCACCGTGACCACGGCGCCGGCCAGCGCGTCGCGCGCGGCGCAGGCGCGCAGGAGCGGCGCAGGACCGGCGTCGATCCACTCGCGGTAGCGCCGCCCCAGGGCCGCCAGCAGCGCCACCAGCAGGTCGGCGCGGGCGGGCGGGGGGCCGGCGTCGGCGAGCGCGCCGGGCGTCCAGCGCGCGTCGTCGAGGGCGGGCGCCGCGCGTACGTTGACCCCGACGCCCGCGACCGCCCAGGCCACCCGCTCCTGGTCGGCCGACGACTCGCAGAGGATGCCGGCGACCTTGCGGCCGCCGACCAGCACGTCGTTGGGCCACACGATGCGCGCGTCGGGCCCGAGCGCCTCGGCCACCGCGACCGCGACCACGACCGGCAGCAGCCCGGCGTCGACGGGGGCGACGGGCGGCCGCAGCAGCACGGAGACCAGCAGCGCGTCGCCCGGGCCGGCGAGCCAGCTGCGCCCCCGGCGCCCGCGGCCGGCGCGCTGGCTGTCCGCGCCCACCACGGTGCCCTCCGCCGCGCCGGCGCGCGCCAGGGCGGTCAGGTCGTCGTTGGTGGAGCCGGTCTCCGCCGCCCACCGCACCGGCCCGGCCAGCGGCGGGACGAGCCGGGGCTCGACCAGCGACGGCACGACCGGGTCGGCGCCGGCCGCCAGCCGGTACCCGCCGCGGCCGGCCTCGACCGCGGTCCCGGCGGCGCGCAGCGCCTCCACGTGGCGGTGGACGGCGGCCCGCGAGCAGCCCATCCGCTCGGCGAGCGCCTCGCCCGACACGCCCGCCGGCCCGGCGCCCACGAGCGCGGCCAGCACCGCTTCGCGCCGCGCCGCCGCCTCGTCCGCGCTCACCGCGCCGCCCCGGTGGACCCCGCCGCGATCACCACGCGACCCTACAGGGGCCGCGCCGCCCTACTGGCGGCCCGCCGCCCGGTCGCCCGCGTCGACCGCCAGCACCAGCACCTCGATGCGGGGGTCCTCCGACCAGCCCCACTCCCCCTCGAGCTCGGCGCTCGTGACGAGCAGGTCGGCCTCGCCGGCGGACACGACGCGCTCGACCTCCCAGGCGGGCGCCTCGCGCACGTCCACGCCGGCGTCGCCGAGCCAGTCGCGTAGCAGGCGCCGCACCGGCGAGTGCGACAGCACCAGGAGCACGCGGTCGGCCGGCGGCGGCGGCGGCGTCATGCCGCGCCGATACCCGCCCGGGCCCGGCGCCAATCCGCCGCCGCTCATCTGCCGAGGAGGATGCGCCGCACCTCGCCCTCCCGCGCCGGCTCGAGGATCGCGAGCACCTGGTCGCCCGCCTGGAGCACCGTGCCGTCGGTGGCGATCTGGGCGGTGCCGTCGCGCACCACGGAGATCAGGCGGCTGCCGTCCGGCAGCCCCAGCCGGTCGATCGCCGCGCCGACGCAGGGGCACGACGGCCCCACCTCCACCTCCACGATCGCGAGGTTCTCGTTGCGCAGCTCGAGCAGGTGCACGAGGTCGTGCTGCGGCACCTCGTGCTCGACCAGGGCGAGGATGCGCGCCGTCGAGCACACCGTCGGCGACACCCCCAGCAGGTCGAAGTGCTCCTGGTTGCGCGGGTCGTTGACCCGGCCGATCACCTTCTGCACGCCGTAGCGCTCCCGCGCCAGCTGGGCGATGACGATGTTGTCCTCGTCGTCGCCGGTGACGGCGGCCACGATCTCGGGCGGGCGGGTGATCCCGGCCCGCTCCAGCACGTAGAGCTCGGTGCCGTCGCCCTGGATGACCCGGTGGCCGAACTCCTCCGCGAGCGCGGCGGCCCGCTCGGGCCGCTGCTCGACCACCACCACCTCGCGGCCCTGGTCCGCCAGGGAGCGGGTCACGTTGGCGCCGATCTTCCCGCCGCCCACCACGATCGCGAACATCAGGCCGCCTCCTTCGCCGCGAGGGCCCAGCGCGCGAGCCCGTCGACGGCCATCCTGACCGGCGAGATGATCTCGAACCCCCGCCCGGCGAAGGCCTCGGCTCGGGCGGGGTCCTGGATGCGCGCCGCCACGTGCCGGACGCCGAAGCGGCGCACCGCCACCTGCGCGATCACCAGGTTGGTGTTGTCGCCGTCGGTGGCCGCGATCAGCACCTGCGCGTCGCCGACGCCGGCCTCCTCGAGCAGCTCCGCGTCCATCCCGTGGCCGATGACCACCGGCGCGCGCCAGTCCTCGCCGAGGCGCGACAGCGCGTCCTCGTCCTGCTCGACCACCGTGACCTGCCAGCCCTCGCCGGCCAGCGTGCGCGCGAGCGCCGATCCGACCCGGCCGCACCCGATGACGATGGCCCTCATGAGCGCATCATTGCGCGTCGCCGCCGCCCGTGACGTCCCCGGGATGGGTGACGACCATCACCTCGCACGGCGCGCGGCGCAGCACCTCCTCGACGGTCGGGCTCACCAGGCGCGACTGGCGGCGCCACCGGCCCGAGGAGCCCAGCACCACGAGGTCCGCCCCGGTCGCCGCGGCCTCCTCGAGGATGGCCGCCGACAGCGACCGCGCGCGCACGACGCGGGCGTCCACCTCGATGCCGTGCTCGGCGGCGATCTCGCGCGCGTCCGCCACCTCGACGCGGGCGCGCTCCTCCTCGCCGGGCTCCAGCGGCGCGTCGAGCGGCCGGGCCAGCGGCACCTGCAGCACGTGGAGCACCCGCACACGCGCGCCGGCCTCCTCCGCCAGGCGGATGGCCGTGGCGAGCACCTCCTCCCCCACGCCGTCGAGCTTCAGCGGCACCAGCACGGTGCGCACGCCGCCGGCGCGCGGCTCCTCCGGCACCAGGTCGGGCACCGCCGGGGTCGCGCGGCCGAGCAGCGCCCGCCCGGCGCGGCGCCGGGACGCCGCGTAGAGCGCCGCACCGGCGACCAACCACAGCGGCCCGGCGACGGCCGCGCCGCCGTGGGTGAACAGCGAGCCGATCCACAGGGCGAAGGTGAGGACGGCGCCCGCGACGGCCGGCACCGGGATCGCCGCCCCGCCCACCCGCACCCCGCCCGGCACCCGGAACGGCCGCTCCAGGCCCGGCTCGGTCACGCGCAGCCGCACCACGGCGGCCTGCGCCGCCGTCATCGCGATGAGCACGCCGAAGCTGTAGACGCCGGCCAGGAACCGCGCCCCGTCGCCCGAGGCGTCGGCGAGCACGATGAGCGCCGGCGCGATGACGGCCGCGGCCAGCGTCGCCGCGGGCCGGGGCGAGGCGCCGCGCTCGGGCCGGGCGAAGGCGTGCGGCAGCATCCCGTAGCGCGCCATCGAGTAGGCGAGGCGCTCGCCGCCCGCCATCGCCGTGGCCATCACCGTGACGAGGATCAGCGCGTTCGCGACGCCGACGACCCACACCAGCGCGTCGCCCCCGACGGCCAGCTCGTCGCCGATCGCGCGCGCCACCCCGACGAGCGGCGCCTCGAGCCAGGCGCCGCCGAGGTCGGTGGCGACGCCGTCGGGGGCGTCGGCGTCGGGCCGGGTGGGGTACGCGACGACCCCGACGACGGCCACGGCCACGTTCAGCACCACCACCGCGCCGATGCCGACGAACAGGCTGCGGGGCATCGTGCGGCCGGGCTCGCGCACCTCCGCCGCGAAGTTCACGATCGTCTCGAGGCCCGTGTAGGCCAGCGTCGCCAGCGTCGTGGCGAGGGCGATCGACCGCCAGGAAGGGCTGCCGCCGAGATCCATGCCCTGGCCGAGCGCGTCGGGGGTGAACAGCACCGCGAACCCGAGCACGGCGATGACCACCTGCACCACGATGGCGACGCCGGACACCACGACGGCGATCGCGTAGAGCCGCACCCGGCGCGAGACGCGGGCCACCGCGAGGGCCGCGATCACCCCGATCCCCACGACCGCGTCCCAGGGGCCGCCCACGATCGCGTCCCAGCCGAGCGCGGTGCCCAGGTAGCCCGGCACGAACAGGGCGGTGAGCGCGATCACCACCAGGTAGTCGAGGAAGAGCATCCAGCCGGTCACGAACCCGGCGGGGTCGCTGAACGCCCGTCGCACGAAGGTCGCCGCGCCGCCCGGCTCCGGCATGGCGGTGGAGCCCTCGGCGTACGAGAGCGTCACGACGAGCACCAGCGCGCCCACGGCGAGCAGCACCCAGGGCGTGGCGCCCACGGCGTAGATGGCCACGATGCCGAGCGCGAAGATCAGCGAGGAGCCGATCTCGCCGTAGGCCACGAGCGCCAGCGAGCGCGCCCGCAGGCGGCGCTCGGGCGCGGTCAGCCGCGGCGCCACGACCGCAGCATCCAGAGCCGCATGGCGCCCGCGGCGACCATCAGCCCGCCGAGCAGCAGGCCCAGCCCGCCGCCCACGCCGAGGGCGACGGTGCGCGCGACCACCACCGCGCCGAGCACGACGAGGGCGACGGCCAGGACCGCCGCCAGCCGGCCCGGCGCCCCGGTCACGCGGCCACCGCCGCGCGACTCGCGACGATCACCCGGCACGGGGCATGGCGCACGACGTGGCGCACGGTGCGGCCGAAGGCCGGGGCCCGGCGCCCCGCCGGCCGGCGCGAGGTGCCCATCACCACGAGCTGCGCCTCGCGGGCCGCCGCGTCGGCCACGATCGCCTCGCCGGCGCTGCGGGCGCGCTCGAGACGCGTGACCGCGCGCACGCCGTGGCTCTCGACGAGGGCCCGCGCGTCGTCGAGCAGCTCGTTGGCCTCGCGCTCGCGCTCGGGCATGCGCGCCGCGAGCGGCAGCTCCATCGGCACCTCGATCACGTGCAGCACGGCCACCCGCGAGCGCCGCTCGGCGGCCAGGCGGGCCGCGGTCACGAGCGCCTCCTCGGACGCCGCCGACCGCACGACCGGCACCACGATGGAGCGGTACTGCACCTCGAGCGCCTCGCCGAGCACGAGCGCCGGGGCGCGGTGGGTCTCGCGCAGCGGCAGGCGCGCGACGCGCAGGCGGTAGACGGCGTAGAGCGCGAACCCTGCGGCGAGCCAGAGCAGCCCGGCCCAGCGGGTGAGCGGCTCCTGCACGACGACCACGAGCCAGGCGGCGCCGGTCGCCAGGCCGCCCAGCACGGCGAAGAGCGGCAGGTCGACGCCGCCGACGCGCAGGTTGGGGCGCGACCGGTAGACCAGCTCCTCGCCGCGCCGGCGCACGCGCAGGGCCACGATCGAGGCGTGCGCGATCGTGAACGAGAGCATCGCGCCGAACGAGTACATCGTCCCGAGGAAGTCCGTCTGGCCCGGCAGCAGCGCGAGGACGGGTGCCACGCCCGCGAACAGGACGAGGGCGAGCCACGGCGTGGTGAAGCGCCGGTGCAGGCGCCGGAACGGCCCGGGGAGCTGCCGGTAGCCGGCCATCGAGTACGTGATGCGCGAGGCGCCGATCACCCCCGCGTTGGCGGCGATGAGCAGGATCGTCGCCGCCAGCAGGCCCACGTAGAGCTCGAGGGCCCGCAGCAGGCCGCCCTCGACGCCGAGGTTGTCCACCAGCCCGAGCACGGGGTCGTTCGCGTAGCCGCCTTCCTCCGGCGGCAGGCCGAGGGCGGTGGTGTGGCCCTCGGGGCCGAGGCTGACCGGCATCGCCGAGAGGGCGATCGCCGGCAGGGTGAAGTAGATCGCGTAGACCGCCACCGCCACCAGGCGGATCGCCTGGGGGATGTCGCGGGCCGGGTCGCGGGCCTCCTCGGAGAGGTTCGAGATCGTCTCGATGCCCGTGTAGGCGATCATCGCCACGGGGATCGCGAGCAGGAAGCTCTGCCAGGTGGGGGCCACCCCCCACGTGACGTTGTCCAGCAGGATCCCCGGCGAGAAGATCAGCACGAAGCCCAGCAGCACGAGCAGCGCCTGGGTGGCGAAGTCGACCACCGCGAGCAGCACGTTGAGCTTCGCGGCCTCCTTGACGCCCACGATGTTGACCGCGACGAGCACGGCCACCACGACCGCGCCCACCGCCACGTCCCACGGGTTCTCCCTGAGGGGCTCCCAGAAGATCGACAGGTAGTGGGGCACGAAGAACGCCGAGATGGCGACCGTGATGACGTAGTTGAGCATCTGCGCCCAGCCCGCCCCGAACGAGACGACCTCGTCGAAGGCGTGGCGGGCGAAGCTGGCCGATCCGCCGGCCTCGGGGAAGCGGACGGTGCCCTCGGCGTAGGTGGCGGCCGTGGCGGCGAAGATGAGGCCGGCCAGCACGAAGACGAGCGGCGTGAGGCCCAGCGCGAAGGCGGCGGTGACGCCGAGCGCGTAGTAGATCGACGAGCCCACGTTGCCGTAGGCCGTCGCGAACAGCGCCGGCGCCCCGAGCACGCGCTCCAGCCCCTGCTCCTGACGGCGGCGCCGCGGCACCGCGCAACTCTAGGGCCGCACGGGCCCCGCGGACCAGCGGGCGGCGCCCCGCCGGGCGGCGTTCAGGTGGCGTTGGGCGGCGTGTACCGGTAGCGGTCGCCGGCGAGCGTGGCGATCGGCGACCCGCCCCCCGGCCCCGGCCCGAGCGCGGCCCGCAGGCAGGCGAGCTGGATGCGCAGGCGCGCCGCGGGGCCGCGGGGCGCCCACGGCCAGGCCGCGGCGGCCAGCAGGCCGGCCGGGACGGGGTCGCCCGCGCGCGCGGCCAGCGCGGCCAGCAGCCGCAGGCCGGCCCGGCCGACCGGCGCGGGTCGCCCGCCGGCGAGCGCCCGGCCGGCGCGCAGGTCGAGCTCCAGCCAGCCGTCGGCGTAGCGGCCGCCCGGCAGCAGCCCCTCCGACGGCCGCTGGATGATCGCCTCGAGCCGGTCCAGCAGCTCCGCCGGGCGGAACGGGCGCGCGAGGTGGTCGTCGGCGTCGCCGGGGCCGGCCACGCGGCCGAGCAGCTCGGGCCGCGAGGCCACCACCAGCACGGGCACGTCCCCCAGCTCGCGGATGCGCTCGAGCGCCGAGCGGCCGCCGGCGCCCCGCGTGCCGGCGTCGAGCACCACCGCGTCCGGGGGCGCGACCGCCAGGCCCAGCGCCACGGCGCGGGGACCGCACGCCTCGTCGACGCGGAACCCCGACCGCTGCAGCAGGCGGCGCAGCGACCGCCGCGCTCCCGCCCGATCGTCCACCACCATCACGCGCCTCGCCATCGCCGGGCAGAGGTACCCGCCGGCCGGGCGGCCAACCGCGCCGTGACGGCGCGGGGGACGACCGTCAGGTCGCGCCGGCCCCCAGCACGCGGCGGGCGGCCCGCTCGAGCCCCCCCGCCAGGAGCAGCCCGTGCTCGTGCGGGCGGCTCGACAGCCGGCCGGCGAGGAAGCGGCGCGAAACGTCGGCGCGCATCACGCGCCACGTGATCCCGGGCGCCCGCTCGAGCGCCGCGCGCGCCGCCCAGGCGGTCGCCGCGTGGCCGGCCATGGTGCGGCGCAGGCGGCCGGCGTAGGGCGCCATGTCGGCCGCCCGCCCGGCGAGCACGTCGAGCGCGCAGGCGGCGGCGATCTCCGACGAGATGAAGGCCTCGAACATCCCGTCGCCCGACAGCGGGTCGATGAGCCCGGCCGCGTCGCCCACCACCGCGGCCCGCCCGCGGGCGATGCCGCCCCAGCGCCGGCGCAGCGGCAGCCGGTGCCCCCGCACGGCGGTGAGCTCCGACGGGTCGACGCCGTGCGCGGCGCAGAGCCGCGCCAGGTGCTCGCGCAGCCGCGGCCCCTCCGACGCCCAGCCGCCGACGCCCACGTTGACGTGGTCCGCCTTCGGGAAGACCCAGCCGTACCCGCCGGGCACGGTCGCCATCTCGAGCGTGACGCGCGAGCGGTGCAGCGCCTCCCGCTCGGGCGTCATCGGCGCGTTGCCCTCCAGCGCCACCCCGTGCAGGCGGTCGGCGCCGAGCCCGAGGGCGCGCGCGCTGATCCCGTTGGCGCCGTCGGCCCCGAGCACGACCGACGCGGTCAGCCGCTCGCCGCCGTCGAGCGCCACCACCGCCCCGGCGGGCCCCAGCTCCACGTCGCGCACCCGCACGCCGTCGCGCACGTCGGCCCCCGCGCCCCCCGCGCGCTCGAGGAGGTAGGCGTCGAGCCGCCTGCGCTGGGTCATGAGCGCGATCGGCCGCTCGAAGGCGTGGCGCGTGACCCGGTCGAAGCGCAGCCGCAGGTCGAGCCGGTCGATCGCGTCCTCCACCACCGGCGAGACGTCGACCGGCAGCACCCGGGTGGCGCGGATGGTCAGCCCGCCGCCGCAGGGCTTGTCGCGGGGGAAGCGCTGGCGGTCCAGCACCACCACGCGCGCGCCGGCGCGCGCCAGGCGCAGCGCCGCCGACGACCCGGCCGGCCCGGCCCCCACGACCACGACGTCGACGCGCCCGCTCACCGGCTCACCGTGTCGAGGTCGCCCACGCGGCCAACCGTAGCGCCCCCGCGGCGCGTCCGGGTGCAGCTTCCGGCGGAATCGCATGGACTGAGACGCCGGCGGGTGGGAAACATGAGAGCACGTCCCGGAAAGGAAGCCCCATGTCGCTCGAGCCCGGAGATCTCGTCGAGTTGCTGCGCCGACGGCGCATGGCGCCCGACAGCATCCTCTCGCTGCAGGAGGGCGACACGGGGACCGTGATGCGGGTCGGCCTCACCAGCTGCGTCGTCGACTTCGGCGGCCTCGTGGCGGTCGTTCCCCTCAGCGACGTGGCCGAGGTCGGCACCGTCGTCTGGTGGGGGTAGGGCGCCGGCGCCCGCGGGGGGCGCCGGCGCCGCCCGTCGGCTCGCGCGCGACCGGGCTCGATCCGCGGCGGCAGCGCCCCCCGCCCGCGCACGCGGATGACGCGTGCGTCGCGAGCGCCCCGTCAGGGCTCGCGGGCGATCCCGTCGCCGTGGCCGTGGAAGCGGTGCGGCTCCGAGCCACCGAGCGTCCCCGCGCGGACACGTTGTCGCAGTCGAGGTCCCGGACGAGTTGCGGTCGGGCGGCGAACGCGCCCGCGCCCGGGCCCGGATCGCCGGACGGCGACGCGAGGGCGTCGACGCGGGAGATCACCTTCGCGCGGGTGATCTCGAGCACCACGGGCGGCCCGGCGACGGCCGGCTCGTGGACCGGGCGCGCGGTCACGGGGCCGGATGCGACCGCCGCCTGCGCCCCCCCTTCCGCGGTGGCGCCGAGCCAGGCGGCCGCGAGCATCACGAGGGCCAGCGCGATCGCGGCGGCCGCACCCCCCACGGCGCGACCGCGCATCGTCGGGCCGGAGGACCCGGGGTCCAGGATCCGGCGCGGGAGCGTCCACCCGGCGAATTGCGACGGGCGGCGGCGGCGGTCACACGGCGGACGGGGCCCGCTATACTTGATTGCGCAAGCAACAGACGAGGGCGGTGGGCGATGCAGTTCGGGATCTTCTCGGTCAGCGACATCACGAAGGACGCGGTCACCGGCAGGACGCCGAGCGAGGCCGAGCGCATCGACGCGATCGTGCGGATCGCGAAGCGCGCCGACGAGGTGGGGCTCGACGTGTTCGCGATCGGCGAGCACCACAACCCGCCGTTCTTCTCGTCGTCGCCGACCACGCTGCTCGCGCACATCGCCGCCGTCACGGAGCGGATCGTCCTCTCCACCGCGGTGACCCTCATCACCACGAACGACCCGGTGAAGGTCGCCGAGGACTACGCGATGCTCCAGCACCTGGCGAAGGGCCGCGTCGACCTGATGCTGGGCCGCGGCAACACCGTGCCGGTCTACCCGTGGTTCGGCCAGGACATCCGCCGGGGCGTCGAGCTGGCGCTGGAGCACTACAACCTGCTCCACCGGCTGTGGCGCGAGGACGTGGTGGACTGGGAGGGCGCCTTTCGGACGCCGCTGCAGGGATTCACCTCGATCCCCCGGCCACTCGACGGCGTGCCGCCCTTCGTGTGGCACGGCGCCATCCGCACCCCGGAGATCGCCGAGCAGGCCGCCTACTACGGCAACGGCTACTTCGCCAACAACATCCTCGCGCCCAACCTGCACTTCAAGCCGCTCGTGGAGTTCTACCGGCAGCGCTTCGCCCACCACGGCCACGGCACGCCCGAGCAGGCGATCGTGGGGCTCGGCGGCCAGGCGTTCATCGCCCGGCGCTCGCAGGACGCCGTCCGCACCTTCCGCCCCTACTTCGAGGGCTCGCCGCTCTACGGGGCGAGCTACGACCTGGAGGAGTTCATGCGTGCGACCCCGCTCTCGGTGGGCAGCCCGCAGGAGGTGATCGAGAAGACGCTCGGCTTCCAGGAGGGCTTCGGCGACTACCAGCGCCAGCTGTGGATCGTCGACCACGCCGGCCTGCCCGTGGAGATGGCGCTCGAGCAGGTCGAGCTGCTCGGCACCGAGGTGGTGCCGGTGCTGCGCAGGGAGATGGCCGCCCGCCGGGCCCCCGGCGTGCCGGACGCGCCGACGCACGCGAGCCTCGTGCGCGCGACCTACGGCGACGCGGAGCCCCGTCAGGCGCGCCCCAACCCGAACCGCGGCGACAACCTCACCGGCACGTCGCCCTACCTGGACACCGACCCGGGCGTCCTCGCCGACCGCCCGCTGGTGCGCTGAGCATGGCCGGGCCCACGCGCCTCGTCGTCGTCAGCGCCGGCACGGGCACCCCGTCCTCCACGCGCGCGCTCGCCGACCGCATCGCCCAGGCGGGCCTCGACCTGCTCGCCGAGGCGGGGACCCCGGCGACCGTGAGCGTCGTCGAGCTGGGGCCGCTGGCGGCCGACACGGCCCGCGCCCTCGTCGCCGGCTTCCCCGGCCAGGCGGTGCAGGAGGCCATCGACCGGCTGGCGGCCGCCGACGGGCTCATCGTGGCGACGCCCGTCTACAAGGCCGGCGTCAGCGGGCTGCTCAAGTCGTTCGTCGACGTGCTCGACGAGGACCTCCTCATCGCCACGCCCGTGCTGCTGGCCGCGACGGGCGGCTCCCCGCGCCACTCGCTCGTGGTCGACGACCACATGCGGCCGCTGTTCGCCTACATGCGGGCGCTCACGCTGCCGACCTCGGTCTACGCCGCGCCCGAGGACTGGGGCTCGGCCGAGCTCGGCAGGCGCATCCAGCGGGCGGCGGCCGAGCTGGCGGTCGTCGTCGGCGCCGGGGTCGCGCGGGCCGTGGCGGACCGCACCTGGTCGGGCCACGACCACCGCTTCGCGGGCGACGCGGCCCGCGCCGAGCGCACGGCGGCCGACGTCGACTTCGACTCCCCCCTCATGCGCCTCGCCGCCGGCGGCCGGCTGCCGCCCCGGGAGGCCGGGGCGTCCTGACGGGGCGGGCGGCGGGCCGGCGGGCGGGTCAGCGGCCGGAGCGGCGCGCCCACGGCGCGAGGTACTCCCCGAGCTCCGGGTGCCGGTCGATGTAGGCGGCGGCGAACGGGCACGTCGCGACGGCGCCCGCCCCGGCGGCCCGGGCGTCGTCGAGGGCGCGCCGCACGAGCAGCCCGCCGAGCCCCGCGCCCTCGTGCCCCGGGAGCACCTCCGTGTGGGCGATGATGACCACCTGGCCGGTGGGGCGGTAGTCGAGCCAGCCGGCGAGCTCGCCGTCCACGCGCAGCTCGAGCCGGGAGCGCTCCCGGTCGTCCGTGATCTCCGGTGCAGACATGCCCAGGTCCCCCGATCGTCGACGCGTCAGGCCCATCCTCGCTGGTACATGATGGCCGCGACGCCCGGCAGGCGGATCGGCCCGCCCGGCGCGCGCCCGCGCCCGCGCTTCAGCCGCCGCGCGGATCCGCCAGCGCGAGCCCCCCGCTGACCCCGGCGGGCCCCGCCGCGCGCGCGGCGGGCACGACCTCGCACGTGACGAGGCCGGTCGTCGCCGTCGCCCGCGCCACGAGCGGCCAGAGCCGCGCGATCTCCGGCACCGTGTCGATGAAGGTCACGAGCACCGGCGTGCGCCGCCGCACGGCGAGCAGCCGGTCGCCGTGGGCGGGACGCCCGGCGGAGTGCCCCGCCACGCCCCGCAGCACGGTGGCGCCGGCGGCCCCGGCCTCGCGCAGCCGGCGGACGAGCTGGGCGTGCAGGGGCGCGCCGTCCCAGCGCTCCCACTCGCCGGCGAGCACCGAGACCCGCTGCCACATGGCCAGTCCCCGCGCGTCGCGCGCCGGCACGGCGGGCGGCTCGCCGGTGACCCGCCCGTCGTGCCGCACCACGCGCACGCGCTCCACGGTCACGACGTGGGGCCCGGGCAGCGCGTCGCCCAGGCGGGGCAGCAGCTCGGCGTAGCGCTCCGGGGGGCCGACGCTCAGCACCATCGCCGGCACCCGCGCGTTGCGGGCGAGGAAGCGCGCCCGGTGGCGCTCGCGGGCGATGGTGCCGTCGAGCCCCGCGAGGGCCGTGGCGCCGGGCACCCCCGCCTCGCGCAGCGTCGCGAGCGCGGCGCGGAGCGCCGTGCGGCCGTCGCGCCGCTCCGACCGCCCGCAGTAGACGACGAGCTTGACGTCCGCGTCGCCGGGCGCGCCGAGGTCGCCGCCCTGCCGCGGGTCCGCCACGACGACGCGCTCGAGGGTGACCAGCCCGTGCCCCACGATCGCGGCGACCTCGGGGACCAGCCGCTCGATCCGCTCCGCGACGTCCACCGCCACCGCGACGAGCGGCAGGTCGTCGGAGAGGGTCAGCAGCCGGTCGGTGCGCAGCCGGTGCTTGACGCCGAACCCCTCGACCCCGCGCATCAGCACCGACGCGAGCACCCCGTGGCGCCCGCACAGGTCCATCAGGGCGTCGGCGAGCAGGCGCCCGCCCGCCCGGTCGCTCTCGCCGAAGTGCACCACCAGCTTGAGGCCTTCGGCGCTCACAGCCGGGCGCCGATCGCCCAGCCCGCCCCCGCCAGGGCGATGCCGGCGGCCAGCGGCAGCACGAGGTTGGCCGCCGCCAGCACCGGCCGGCCCTCCTCGGCCAGGCGCTGGGTCTCGAGCATCCAGGTCGAGAAGGTGCTGAACGAGCCGAGCGCCGCCACGGCGACCAGCACCCGCCAGGTCTCGCCGGGCGCGGCCCCCGCCAGCAGGCCCGCCAGGAACGCGCCGACCGCGTTGACCGCGAGCGTGCCCCACGGCAGGTCGCCGCCGAGCCGCCGCGACACCGCGCCGTCGAGCAGGAAGCGTGCGAGTGCGGCCAGGCCGCCGAGGCCCGCGACGCCGAGGGCCTGCAGCACCGTGGTCAGGCCGCCCCCAGCCGCGCGCGGCGCACGAGCGCGCCGGCCAGGACCACGCACAGCAGGCCGCCCCCGATCGACGTGCCGACGTAGGTCGCCGCGAGCCCCGGGTGGCCGTCGCGGGCGAGCCCGATCGCCTCGACCTGCAGCGAGGAGAACGTCGTCAGCGCGCCGCACAGCCCGGTGCCGAGCAGCGGCCGCATGCGGGGGCTCGGCGGCAGCCGCTCCAGGAGGCGCGTCGCCACGTAGCCGAGCAGCGCGGCGCCCACCAGGTTGGCGGTGAAGGTCGCCCACGGCCAGCCGCCCGGCCGGACCGGCAGCGCCTGGTCGAGGCCGAACCGCAGGAGCGCGCCGGCGGCGCCGCCCGCCACGACCGAGGCGCTGACGGCGTGACGCGAGAGCCGGCCGCTGCCCATGGGTCGGACGCTAGCGGCCGGGCCCGTGCCCCACGCGCGATGCGGCCGCTGCAGGCGCGCCCGGATGGTCCAGCGCGAAGTGAAGCACCCGGAGATCGGCGCTTCGGAGCGCGGTCGCCCGAAGCCTCGCCACGGACCTCGCCGCGCGAGACCTGACGGCCACGCGCCGTCGGTCGTCGTCGGCCAGGCGAGCCCCCACCCCGCGCGCGCCGAGGCGAGAGGGCATCAGCTCATCCGTGCCGCGAGCAGGGTCGTGGGCTCGTCGAGGGGGTCCTCGTCGCCCCCCTCGACCGTGCATGGAGCCAGGCCCACAGCGTCCTGACCGCCGCTGCCCTGGGCGCGACGGACCGGCGAGCGGCCGGTGCCTGGAACTCGCCGGCGAGCGCCGTCACCGGGTTCGCGCTTCCGCGCACGTGGTCCCGTCCATCGGCCGCCATCGCGGCCGAGCCGGACGTCGCCGGTCCCTGAGGACCCGCTCGCGATGACGCTCCCGGCGTACCAGCCCGCCACGCGCGTCCCGAGCCTCCGCGAGGGGGCCACCCGGCGGGGCCTGCCGCTCGTCGGCGCCGTGACGCTCCGCCGCGGCGGGGCGCCGCCGCGCCCGCGCCCCCGCTCGACGGCGCGGGCGACCGCGACCGTGCGCACCGCGAAGTCCAGGTCCGCCAGCGAAGGCCGAGCATCCGACCACGCCGCGAGCCGACCCCCGCCATCCGGAACACCTCGACAGCCCGCGCGGGTGTACGGGGCCGCCGGTCGAGGGCCCCGAAGAGCGGCGTGGGTGTGCGGCAGCATCCTCCCGGGCCCGACCTCGGAGCCCGCGCCGACCATGTCCGGCGGCGCCCCTCCGAGCCGAGCGGACCGTGGCGGCGGCCCGAGGAGCGGCCCCCTCGAGCACGCCGACGCGCATCGCGTCGGCCCTCGATCCGACGGTGGGCTGCAAACAGCTCGTCAACATGCGGCGCATTTCCGTCAATGGAAGGTAAACGAACATCGACCGGCCGGCCGCACCGCTGTTGGATCGCCGTATGTAGCCACGATGCCACGCCGAGGGATGGAGAACGAGATGACGGAAGCGGGCAGCGAGGAGACGCCGCGCTCCTGGACGCTTCGGGAGGTCGCGAAGTTCGCCATCCCGGCGGCCGTGTTCGCGATGTTCATCGATGCGGCCCTCGGCCATGGACTCGCCTGGGAGAACGATCCCTACTGGAGCTACTGGATCACGGACACGCTCCTGATCGCGACCGTCTTCGGCCTTGGCACCGCCTGGCTCGGTCTGGGAGCCGGCCGGGGGGCGATCCTCGCGGCCGCGCAGACGCTCGTCCTCACCGTCTATTACTGGTCCTTCGCCCCCATCGGCCTTCCCGCCTCACCGCATTGGCTCGACTTCGAGCACACCTGGCTCACCGGCCTGCCGATCCATTTCAGCGTGTACTACCTGGGCTACCTGACCGCCCTGTGGCTCCGGCGGCGACGCCCTGTCGCGGCGGACACCGGCCCCCCGGCGCGCGACGCGCTCGCGGCGCTCATCACGGCGATCGCCGTCCTGGTGCTCGCCGGAGGCGGGGCGGCACTCGCGCTCGGCGACTTCCCGGGCGTCACCTGGTTCGTGATGCGGTTCGCCATCACGGTCCCGATCATCCTCATGTGGTGGAGCCTTGCGGGACGCGACCTGGTGGGGGCGCTCTCGGGCGCCGTCGTCCTGGCGCTGGCCTGGGCTGCCTATGGCGATTACCTCGGACCGACAGGGCTGCCCGATACGCCGCTTCGCCTGCTCGACGAGGCACCGCCGTCATCGACGGTGGAATGGCTCAGCTATCGCGAGCTGTGGCTCATCAGCGTGCCCGTCTACGTGGCCGCCATGGCGCTGGTGCTCACCGCCGCGACCCGCCTGTTCCGCGGCGCGCGCCAACCGAGCACCGCCGGTGGACCACGTGCGCGCGCCGGCCTCCGGGCCGCCGCCGGGCTGCCGCTGGTCCTCGTCGTTCCTCTGCTCATCGCCTTGCCGGCCGCCTCGGACGCCAGCGGATCAGCCTCGCTCGAGGCCGCCGGGCCCGCCTCCATCGAGGTCCCGCCGCGAGACGGTGGCCCGATGGCGTCGAGCGAGAGCTCGCTCAGCGCGCGCGTCGAGGACTCCCGGCGCAGGACGACACCGCAGCCGCCTCACGACGACGTCCTCCTGGAGGCCACGATCGAGCACCCGGCCGGCCAGGCGTTCGAGGTGCGCGCGAGCACCGCGCTCGTGAACGAGCCACGCGGTCGGCACACGACCTGGCGCGGGGTGGGGCTCGACGTCTGGCAGCACGGCCGCACGGGGATCGGCTCCGGTGACCTGCCCGAGATGCAGGCGGACGTGGCCGTGTTCGCCCTCGGGGAGGTCCGCACCGGCGGTCGCCTCGTGGCGAGCCGGGTCCCGATCCAGTTGAGCGCGCACGGCGACGGCGAGGGCGACCGGGCGCTCGAGCTCCATGTCGGCGACCCTGACGCCCCCGTGGCCGGACTGCCCGGTGGCCGGCTGCACGTCGCATGGGACCGGGTGCTCCACGTCGGACAGTCAGACGACGGCCTGCGGTACGGCGTCGGCGCCGCCGTGCTCGCCGGCCTGCTGGTGTTCGCGCTCGGTGCGAACGGCGTCATGCCGCGGCGCCGGTGAGGGGATCCGCGGCACCAGAGCCGGCGTCGGGCGGCCGGACGATGACCGCCGGTTCCCGCCCGGGAGCGCCGTCGTCGGCCCACTCGGCCCGGCGCCAGCACCCACCCCCGCAACGTCTCCAGCAACGGCCCAGACGCCGCGAGAGCTCCACGCAACGTCGTCGGACGCCTTCACATACGGGATCGCGACGCCGCAGCGGGCACGGAAACGCCCCGCGTTCGCGACGCTCTCCGAGGCGCGCCCGGCAGGATTCGAACCTGCGACCCACGGCTTAGAAGGCCGTCGCTCTATCCAGCTGAGCTACGGGCGCTCGCGGGCCGCACGCTAGCGCGCCGGCCCGGAACGGGCGCGGCCCCCGCCCTCGGTGCGAGGACGGGGGCCGCGGGTGACGCGTCCGAGCCGGGTCGGGCTAGCTCAGGTACTTGCTCGCGTCGATCCCGTGCTCCTCCATGAGCTTGGTGAACGTCTCGCGCATCTCCTCGGGGTAGTCCGGCAGGTTGCCCTGCGCGAGGACCTCCTCGGCGCGCTTCTTGATGTTCGGGCCGAAGTCCCAGTCGTCGTCGTTCATCAGGCGGCGGACCTCCTTCTCCGGCCACGAGACGACGCCCGGCTCACGCGAGAAGCGGGAGGCGAGCTGCTCGATCTCGTCCATGCGGCCCGAGGTCGGCGCCTGCTCCTGGATCATGCCCTTCTCCTTCAGGGCCTCCATGAGCTGGGGGTCCGGCATGTACGGGGTGCCGTGGGCGTCCTTGTGGAACAGCTTCTCGAACTTGAGGCGGGGGCGCTGGCCGCCGCCCTTCGCGTCCTCGAGCGGGTAGCCCACCGCGTGGCCCCAGGTGAACTTGTAGTGCGGCGGGAGGCCGAAGGCCTTCTCGATGCCGCCCGGCTTGCGGCCGAAGGCGATGAGGATGCTGCCGACGTCGAGCGAGACGCCGGTGAGCATCGCCTGGCACACGGCGAGGCCGCTCTCGAAGCGGAGCAGGTTCTCGGTGCGCTCGGTCGGGAAGCTCATCAGACGCGGCACGGTCTGCGTCATCGTGAACTCGTAGTTCCAGCCGTGGTACTTGGTGAGCGCGCCGGAGAGGGCGAGCGTCGAGAGGCCGTCGTTGGCGCGGCCGTACCACGCGTTCAGGTTCGTCAGCCAGAAGATCAGGTGCGAGCTCTGGTTGATGATCTGGACGTTGAAGCCGGAGACGCACTCCTCGATCTCGTCCCAGAGATCACAGGTCTCCTTCTCGACGACGATCGCCTCGGTCGCGTTGATGTTCCCCTGGCAGGAGGCCATCCGCCCGGCCTGGAGCATCGTCTGGATCTTCCAGTCCTCGACCTTCCGCTCCGGGTCGTAGTACCGGATGCTCCGACGGTCCCCGACGGTCTGGAGAAAGCTCTTGTCGGGGATATCGGCTGCGCTTACGGACATCTGGCCCCCCTGGGGTTTCGGTCTTGGCTCGTGCACGACGTGGCGGGCTGCACACGGACCCGGCCACGGCGAGGCCAATCTACACGTGCGGTCCCGCTCGTGGCGACAGTTGCGAGCGGCTCGGGCACACCGCGTTTCGCCCTCCAAGACCCGCAGGCCGCGGACGCCCGCGAGGGGCGCCCGGCCCCGGCAGAGGGACGCCGCGGTCGGTAGTCTCCCGCCTCATGCCGAAACTACTGCTCGTCACCGTTCCCACCGACGAGGTCCTCAACAAGGAGGGGAAGGTCCGCTTCCCCGGCACCGAGGCCGCCGTCGAGAAGCTCAAGGAGGCAGGCTGGGAGGTGGACGTCTGCGACCCCACCTGGCCGAAGCCCCTGGAGGCGGCCAAGGAGGGTGGCTACGACCACATCCTCGTCTCCACCTACAAGGCCGTCCCGCGCTCGCGGGACGCCGCGTCCATGCTGGCCCGCATGCAGGAGACGCCGGTCTCCACGGTGGGCGTCCTCCAGAAGGACGACGCGTTCCGCACGATGGCCCCCACGGTCAACGTGCTCCGCAACATCGGGGAGCTCCAGCTCCCGTAGCACCCGCCGGTCCGCCGGGGCCTACGCCTCGTCGGTGAAGTAGGCGATCGTCGCGCCGTCCCCGCCCTCCTCGGGCGGGGCCGGCTCGGCGCGCGCCACGAGCGGGTGGCGCGCCAGCTCCTCGCGCACCACCTGGCGCAGGGCCCCCGTGCCGTGGCCGTGGATCACGCGCACGAGCGGTAGGCCCGCCATCGCGGCCGCGTCCATGCGCTCGCGCACCGTGTCGCGCGCGTCGTCGGCGCGCCGGCCGCGCAGGTCGACCTCCAGGGACGGCGCCGCGCCCGGCACGACGGGCGACGGCGCGGGCTCGGCGGCGCGCCGCGACTCGCGCTCGGCGTCGCGGGCGGCGCGCCGGTCGTGCTCGAGGCGCGCGAGCGGCAGGCGCATGCGCGCGGCGCCGCCCTGCACCTCGGCCCGGTCGCCGTCGATCGCCACCACCCGGCCGCGGAAGCCCATGAGGGGGTCGACCACGTGGTCGCCCACCGCGACCGGCACGCGGATCGCCGGCTCGGCGGGCGCGGGCGGCGCGAGCGCCTCGCGGGCGCGGGCCGCCGCGCGCGAGGCGGCGTGCAGGCGCCGGTCGCGCTCCCGCGCCCGCGGCGAGGCGGCCGGGGCCGCCGGCGCGCGGGCCTCGCCGGCGCGGGCGGCCTCCTCCCTGCGGGCGGCGGAGATGGACGCGCGCAGGTCGGCGAGCTCGCGCGTGAGCCCCGCCAGCTCCCGCTCGGCCCGCTCGCGGGCGGCCGCGCGCTCGGCCTCGGCGCCCTCGCGGACCGACGCGACCCGCCGCTCCAGCTCGCGGGCGCGCTCCAGCGCCGCGGCCTCGGCCGCCTCGGCCGCCGCCCGGGCGGCCCGGGCGGCCTCGAGCTCCTCGTCGGCGGCCGCCCGGGCGGCCGACGCCTCGGCCAGCAGGGCCTCGAGCGCGCGGCGCTCGGGCGGGCCCGCCGCGCGGGCGGCCTCGACCACGGCCGGGTCGAGGCCGAGCCCCTCCGCGATGCCGAGCGCGTGCGAGGCGCCCGGCTCGCCGATCTGCAGCTGGTAGAGCGGCCGCAGCGTGCGCGCGTCGAGCCCCACGGCGGCGTTCGCCGCGCGCGGGGCGGCGCTCGCCCACGCCTTCATCTCGGGGTGGTGGGTCGTCGCCAGCACCAGCGCGCCCTGCTCCACGAGCCGCTCGACCACCGCCTGCGCCAGGCGCGCGCCCTCGTCGGGGTCGGTGCCGGCGGCGGGCTCGTCGAGCAGCACCAGCGAGCGCGGGCCCGCGGCGGCCATCACGGCGATCAGCCGCTTCACGTGGGCGGAGAAGGTCGACAGGCTCTCGGCGATCGACTGGTCGTCGCCGATGTCGGCCAGCACGCGGTCGAAGACCGGCATCCGCGCGCTCGCCGCCGGCACGCGCAGGCCGCACTGGTGCAGCATCGCCAGCAGGCCGAGGGTCTTCAGCGCGACGGTCTTGCCGCCGGTGTTGGGACCGGAGACCACGAGCGCGCGCACGCCCGCGAGCGGCAGGTCGATCGGCACGGCGCGGGACGGCTCCAGCAGCGGGTGGCGGGCGGCGCGCAGGTCGACCTCGGCGGCCGGCTCCACGCGGCAGCCCTCCCAGGCGCGCGAGAGGGCCGCGCCCGCCAGCGCCAGGTCGAGGCGCGCGAGCGCCTCGGTCAGGTGGTCGAGCGTCGCCCGCTCCTCCCCCACCGCCCGCGAGAGCACGCGCAGGACGCGCTCCTCCTCGGCGGCCTCCTGGGCCGCGAGCTGGCGGGCCAGGTTGTTGGCCTCCACGAGCGCCATCGGCTCGATGAAGAGCGTCTCGCCCGAGCCGGAGCTGTCGTGCACGATGCCCGGCACCGCCGAGCGCGCGGACGCCTTGACGGCGAGCACCGGGCGGCCGCCGCGCAGGGTGGTGAACGACTCCTGGAGGTGCGGCCGCAGCCGCACGGCGAGGTCGCGGAGCAGGTCGGCCGCCGCCCTGCGCGCGCCGGCCAGCCGGCGCCGCACCGAGGCCAGCTCGGCCGACGCCGAGTCGAGCAGGCCGCCGCGGGGGTCGATCGCGCGGTCGAGCGCCGCCTCGATGCGGCGGGCGGCGCCCGCATCGGGCAGCGTCACGATCTCCGCGAGCCCGGGGGCCGCGTCGCGGTGCCCGGCGAGCGCCTCGGCCAGCTCCAGCCACACCCGCACGGTGACGAGCACCTCCAGCAGGGCCGGCGCGTCGAGCGCCGCGCCGCGCGCTGCCTGCGCCACCGCGTCGCGGATGTCGGACGCCCCGCCCGGGCCGCCCACGCCCAGGTCGCGCAGGGCGACCGCCTCCTCGGTCTCGGCCACCCGCCGGGCCACCTCGCGGGCGTCGTCCGAGGGCGTCAGGCCGAGGGCGAGCGCGCGCCCGCCGGCGAACGCCGTGAGGCCCGCCAGGCGCTCGCGCACGGCGGGGAGCTCGAGCAGCTCGGCGCTCCGGGGGTCCACCCCCCGCATACTAGGAGGCCGCGGTCAGCCCTCGACCGTGGCATCGCGCGCCGCCATGGGCGGCGGCGTCGTCTCGTGTCGGGCCGCCCACCACTCCTGCACGAGCACCTGGACGATGCCGGCGATCGGGATGGCCAGCAGGGCGCCCACGATGCCGAGCACGGTGCCGCCGATGAGCACGCCCAGGATGATCCAGAGCGGGTTCAGGTGGACCGTGAAGCGGTGGATGACCGGCTGGAACAGGTTGTTCTCGATCTGCTGGTAGACGATCAGGAACACGATCGCCGCCACGCCGATCGGCCACCCCTGGAAGAAGGCCACGACGATGTAGGGGACGCCGCCGACGGTCGCCCCCACGAGCGGCACGAGCGACGCCAGCCCCGCCCAGAAGGCCAACAGCGGCGCGAACGGCACGTCGACCGCCGACAGGAAGGTCCACACGGCGAGGCCGCCCGTCATGGCGACGAGGAACACGCCCACCACGTAGCCGGCGATCACCCGGTAGATGCGGCTTGCGACCCGCTCCAGGCGGTCGCGCAGGGGCGGGCGCGCCTGCTCCATCGCCCACGCGCGGGCGCGGGGGCCGTAGAGGCTGATGAGGAAGCAGATGACCGCGATCGAGACGAGCGCGACGAGCCCGTTGAAGACGCGGGTGGCGAAGTCGACGGCGGTGTCGGGGCCCGCGATGCCCTCGAGCGCCTGGGTGGCCTCCTCCTCGATGCGGGCGAGGATGTCGTACTCCTCGTCCAGGTCGCGCACGAGCTGCGACTCCGACAGGCGCTCGACGTAGTTCGGCACCTCCTCGGTCGCCTGCTGGCCGGCGTCGATGAGCGGCGGCACGAGCAGGAACACGACGCCCGCCATGAGCGCCGTGATGCCGAGGTAGACGATGAAGATCGCCGGCGCGCGCCGCATGCGCAGGCGGTTCTGCAGCATCGCGACCGGTGGGTCGATCGCCACGGCCAGGAAGGCCGCGATCGCCACCCAGGTCAGCACCCCGCGCGACACCCACAGCAGCCACGCCAGCGCCATCACGGCGGCCAGCACGGCCACGACCCGGAGGATGGCGCGGGTCGAGGGTCCGTCGTTGGTCACCCGGCCCCTGTTCTCGGTGCGGGCCGGGACTCCTGGCCCGGATGGTGCGGGAGGCGCCCGGCGGGGGAAACTGCGTCGGGCAACCGAGGCGAGGGGCGCGGATGGGGTCGAAGCTGAAGTCGAGCGTCTACGAGGCGGAGCTGGAGCGCCTGCAGCGCGAGCTCGTCGAGATGCAGGAGGCGATCCGCCACGAGGGCATGCGGGTGGCGATCATCTTCGAGGGGCGCGACACGGCCGGGAAGGGCGGCACGATCACGCGCATCACCGCCGAGCTCAACCCGCGCGCCTACGACGTGGTGGCGCTGGCCGTGCCCACCGAGCGCGAGGCCGGCCAGTGGTACTTCCAGCGCTACGTGGAGCGGCTTCCCGCGCGCGGCGAGCTGGCCCTGTTCGACCGCTCCTGGTACAACCGCGCCGGCGTCGAGCGGGTGATGGGCTACTGCACCCCACAGGAGACGGAGGAGTTCCTGCGCACGGTGCCCGACCTCGAGCGGATGCTGGTGGGATCGGGCCTGATCCTGCTCAAGTACTGGCTCGAGGTGAGCCCCGAGCAGCAGGAGCGGCGCTTCCGCGAGCGCCTGGAGGACCCGGTCAAGCGCTGGAAGCTCTCCCCCGTCGACGCCGAGGCCCGCGCGCGCTACGAGGAGTACTCGGCCGCGCGCGACGAGATGCTGCTGCGCACGGACATCCCCGAGGCGCCCTGGTTCGTGGTCGACGCCGACGACCAGCGGCGGGCGCGGCTCAACTGCATGCAGCACATCCTGGAGCGCGTCCCCCAGCGCCGCGCCGCCGCCCCGATGGAGCTGCCGCCCCTCGAGCGCGCCCAGCGCGCCAGCGACCCGCCGGCGAGCGTCGCCCGGGTCCCGGAGCGCTGGTGAGCGGCGACGCGGAGCGCCGGCTGATCCTGCTGACCGGCGCCACGGGCTACGTCGGCGGCCGCCTGCTCCCCCGCCTCGAGGCCCGCGGCGAGCGCGTGAGCTGCCTGGCGCGCGACCCGGCGCGGCTGCGGCCGCGCGTGGGCGCCGGGACCGAGGTCGTGGCGGGCGACGTCGGCGACCCGGCCTCGCTGAGCGCCGCCATGGCGGGCGTGGACGTGGCCCTCTACCTCGTCCACTCGATGGCCGGCGGCCCCGGCTGGCGCGAGGCCGACCGCCGCGCGGCCGAGGCGTTCGGCGCCGCCGCCGGCGCGGCGGGCGTGCGCCGCATCGTCTACCTCGGCGGGCTGGGGCACGGCGGCCGGCTGTCCGAGCACCTCGCCAGCCGCCAGGAGGTGGGCCGCGCGCTGGGCGCGGCGGGCGTGCCCGTCCTCGAGCTGCGCGCCGGCATCATCATCGGCTCGGGCAGCCTGTCCTACGAGATGATCCGCGCGCTGGTCGACCGCCTGCCCGTCATGGTCACGCCGCGCTGGGTGTCCACGCCCACCCAGCCGATCGCGATCGACGACGTGCTCGACTACCTGGTCGGGGCGCTCGACGTGCCGCTGGAGCGCGGCCGGGTGGTGGAGATCGGCGGGCCCGACCGGGTCTCCTACGGCGACCTGATGCGCGAGTACGCCCGCCAGCGCGGGCTGCGGAGGCTGATGATCCCGGTGCCCGTGCTCACCCCGCGGCTGTCGAGCCTCTGGCTCGGCCTGGTGACCCCGGTCTACGCGCGCGTGGGCCGTGAGCTGATCGGCGGCCTGCGCAACCCCACCGTCGTCCGCGACCCGGGGCCGGCGCGCGAGCTGTTCGACGTGCGCCCCCGCGACCTGCGGCGGTCGATCGGCCGCGCCCTCGCCGCCGAGGACGCGGGCTTCGCGGCCACGCGGTGGTCGGACGCGCGCTCGTCCGGTCCGCGGCCGCGCCGCTACGGCGGGTCGGCGATCGGCTCGCGGCTGGTCGACTCCCGGGTCGCCGTCGCCGACGCGCCGCCCGCGGCGGCCTTCGCCGCCATCAGGCGCATCGGCGGCGCGACCGGCTGGTACTACG
This sequence comes from Miltoncostaea marina, assembly GCF_018141525.1. Taxonomy (GTDB): domain Bacteria; phylum Actinomycetota; class Thermoleophilia; order Miltoncostaeales; family Miltoncostaeaceae; genus Miltoncostaea; species Miltoncostaea marina. The sequence continues at coordinate 1,276,083 of NZ_CP064655.1, read as the reverse complement.
CCGACGCGCTCTGGCGGCTGCGCGGCCTGCTCGACCTGCCGTTCGGCGGGGCGGGCATCCGCCGCGGCCGGCGCGACCCCGAGCGGCTGCTGCCCGGCGACACGGTCGACGCCTGGCGCGTCGAGGCGATCGAGGAGGACCGCCTGCTGCGGCTGGCGGCCGAGATGCGCGTCCCCGGGCGCGCCTGGCTGCAGTGGGAGGTGGAGCCGGCGCCGGGCGGCTCGCGCATCCACCAGACGGCCGTCTTCGATCCTGCGGGCATCCTGGGCCGGCTCTACTGGTACGCCGTCTGGCCGTTCCACGGGTTCGTCTTCTGCGGCATGGTGCGCGGGATCGCCCGGGCCGCCGCCGCGCACGCGCCGGCCGGGGTCGCGGCGTGAGCGCGCCGCCGGAGGGGCTCGCCCAGCGGCTGGTCGACTGGATGGCCGCCAACCGGCCGGCCCTCGACGCCGCCATGGCCCAGGAGGGCTCGCGGGCGATGCACGAGGAGTTCCTCATGGCCGAGGGCGGCACCCTGCCCGACCGCCGGGGCCGCATCGACCGCGCCCGCGAGGCGAGCGCGCGGGCCTGGATGCGCCACATGGCCCACGCACTCGACGAGACCTGGGCCGGCGCCACCCCCGGGCTGGCCGAGCGGATGGAGCGGTGGATGGCCGGCCACCGGGAGCGGCTCGAGGCGCTCGCGCTCGAGGAGGCCGCCGCGTCGGAGCGCCGGGGCGCCTCGGGAGACCCGGAGGCCGACCGCCGCGCCGCGGGGCTCACCGCGCACGGCCGGCTGCTCGCAGAGGCGCTCGCCGTCGCGTCCGAGGGGGCGCCCGGCTGGGCCGAGGCGGCGCCGGCGTTCTCCCGGCGGGTGGGCGGCCTGGTGCGCGGCCGCGAGGACCGCCGTCGCGCGGTCGAGGAGGAGGCTCGCCGGGCGTGGGGCCCCGCCCCGGCGCCCGGCGCCGACCAGGTGGCCACGGCGGCCCCCGAGCCCGACGCCGAGCGCGTGCGGGAGGCGGCCGCCGTGTGGTCGCACGTGCGGATCCTGACGGAGGCCCTCGAGGCGGCGCTCGCGTCGCGCCCCGGGGCCCCGGCCTGAGCCCCCGTGGCGGCTACCGCACACGGGCGCGCACGTCCGCCACGCCGAGCGGCGTGCCCGCCGTGAGCGCGGTGGTGCCGAACGCCTGGTTGAGCGCCGCGGCCGCGCCGGCCGACAGCGACACGCGCGCCCCGCGCACGACCGCCGTGCGCCGGCTCACGCCCGTCCGGGCGGCGCCGAGGTCCACCGTCAGGGCCACCCGCGCGTCGCCGTCGCCCACCCGGGCCGTGAGCGTCGGGCTGCCCGAGACGGCGATGCGGAAGCGGGTGAGCTCCACCCGCGTGGCGCCGGCCGTCAGCGCGATGCCGCCGGAGTGGTCGATGGTGCCGGCGAACGACCCCGCGGCCACCCGGCCGCCCGTGACCGGGAAGGCGAGCCCGCCGGCCGCCGCCCGGCCCGGCGCGACGGCCGAGGGCGCCACCCCGAGCGAGGCGAGGGCCGCCGCCGTGCCGGGGTCCAGGGCGAGCGTCGTGGCGCCGCCGCGCAGGAGCAGCTGCGCGGGGCTGGTGCGCACGTCGATCCGGCCCATGCGCAGCCCCGCCGGCAGGTGGGTGCCGAACGCCGCGTTGAGGGCGCGGGCGGCCTCGGGACGCAGCGTGGCCTCGACCCGGACCACCCAGGTGCCCGCGCCGCCGGCGCCGCGCCGCAGCACGCGGGCGTCGGAGGTGTCGAGGTCGAGCAGCGGCAGGCGCGCCGCGCCCGCCCGCGCGATCAGCACCGGCGAGCGGCGGTCCGTGCGCACGACGAAGTCGCGCACCAGCACGGTCGTGCCGCCGTGTGAGAAGGCCAGGCCGCCGCGGTGTGCGATGCGGCCGGCGGCGGTGGCCGGGTCGATCGCGCCGCCGCTGACGGGGAACGTCACGCGGGCGCCGTCGGCCGCGGCCGGGCCCAGCGGCGCCAGGCCGATCCCCGCGGCTGACAGCGCCGCCGCGGTCCCGCGGTCGAGGTGGAGCGCGGTCGAGCCGCCGGCCAGGCCGGCGGTCGCGCCGGCGGCCGGCCCGGCGGCGAGCGCCGCCCCGGCGGCGATGGCGACGAGCGATGCGCCGGCGGTGCGGCGGGTGCGTGCGGTGGTCACAGCGTCTCCTCCCGTGGATGGTGTCCACGAGGCCGTCCGAGCCGGACGCGGCGATCGGATTCGTCATCCGGCGGGCGGCGGTCGCCCGTACGTACCGATGTGCAGCCCGCAGACGCCATCGCCCTCTCCGCACCCCCGGCGGGCCGCCCGGTGATCGGGCGCCTGCGCCGCCCGGGCGCCGCTCCGCCGGACGACCGGCGCCTCGTGACGGGCCTGCGCCGCCGGGACCCGGCCGCCCTTGAGCGGGTGCACGTCGCCTACGGCGCGACGGTGCTCGGCTTCCTGCGGCGCGCCCTGCGCGACGAGGCGAGCGCCGAGGACGTGCACCAGGAGGTCTTCCTCGAGGTGTGGCGGCGCGGCGAGTCGTTCGACCCGGCGCGGGCGTCGCTCGGCACCTGGATCATGATGATCGCCCGCAGCCGGGCGATCGACCACCTGCGCAAGCGCGTCCCCGAGCCGCTCGACCCGCTCGCGCCCGAGGGCGCGGTGCTGCGCGACCGGGAGGACCCCGCCGACGCCCCGGAGCTGGCGGTGGAGCGCTGGGGCATGGCGGTGCTGGTGGCGCGGCTGCCCGCCGCCGAGGCGCAGGTGCTGCGCATGCGCTTCCACGAGGGCGCGAGCCAGAGCGAGATCGCCGCGCGGCTGGGGCTGCCGCTCGGCACCGTGAAGACGCACATGACGCGCGGCCTGCGGCGGCTGCGCGACATGATGGAGGACGCCACGTGAGCCGCGACGCCGAGATCACCGACTACCTGCTGGGCGAGATGGCCGCCGAGGACCGCGGGCGGCTGGAGGCGCGCATGGCGCGCGACCCCGGCCTGCGCGCCGAGGTCGAGCGCATGCGGGCGGTCGTGGCCGGCCTCGAGGCGCTGCCGGCGGAGGCGTGGGCCCCCGGGCCGGTGCCGCCGCCTCCGGCCCTGCCGGCCGCCGCGCCCGCCCGGCCGGCCCGCGGCGTGCGCCCGCTCGTGGCCGTCGCCGCCGCCGTGGCGGCCCTCGCCGTGGGGGTCGGCGTGGGCGCGCTCGTCACGGGCGGCGGCGACGGCGACGAGCCGGGCGACGGCCCCGCGATCGCGCTCGACCGCTTCGGCGACGCCGCGCCGGGCGCCCACGGCGAGGTGCGCATGACCGGCGGCGACGCCGGCATGCGGCTCGCCGTGTCGGGCCTGCGGCCGTCGGGCGACGGCTTCTACGAGCTCTGGCTGCTGGGCGACGACGGCCGCATGGTCTCGCTGGGGGCGTTCCGCGTGCCGCCGTCCGGCGCGACGGAGGTCTCCGTGCCGCTGCCGGCCGATCCCTCGTCCTTCAGCTACATCGACGTCTCGCTGGAGCCGCCCGACGGCGACCCGGCGCACTCCGGCGCCTCGGTGCTGCGCGGGGCGACGCCCTCGGCCTAGCCCTCCGCCCCGGGCTCCTCGCGGGGGACGAGCAGCCCCAGCACGGCGCCGAACAACAGGTGCACCGCCAGCTCCTGCGCCATGAGGCGCCGGCTGGTGAGCAGGCGCGGCCAGCGGCCCGAGCGCCGGTCGGGGTGCACCCGGTCGAGCAGCGCCATGCCGGGCCAGGTGACCACCGACTCCGCCGCCGCCCAGGCCAGGCCGAGCCGGGGGCCGCGGGCGCCCGCGGCGGCGAACAGGGCGCCGAAGGCGGCGCCGTTGGCGATGTGGATCGCAGTGCCGGCCGGCGCCCACCAGCGCTCGCCGACCATGCGGCCCAGCAGGCGCACGTCGGTGTAGCCGGTGCCGGCGACGCGGGCCGCGAGCGGCTCGACCGCCGCCCAGGCGCCCGCCGCGGCCGCCCCGGCCAGGGCGCCGCGCGCGGCGGCGCGACGGCGGTCCCCGCCCGTCAGCGGCGCGGGGCCCTCGCGCGGTCGCCGGCGCCGATGCCCTCGACCATCACGGCGACGTGGCGCGCCAGCGCGTCGTCGTCCACCCCGCCGCCGCCGACGACCATCGCGCTCAGCAGCGGGCCGGTGAGCAGGTCGGCGAGGCCGTCCGGGTCGATGCCCCCGCGGATCTGGCCGCCGGTCGCCGCGCGCTCGAGGATGCCGATCAGGCGCCGGCGGCGCGGGGCGAGGATGCTGTCGTCGAGCTCCTGCGCCAGCTCCTCGTCGCTCGCGCTCTCGAAGAGCACGGAGCGCAGGAAGCGCGCGTCGGGGCCGCTCACGAGCACGTCCCGGTCCTCGAGCAGGCTGCTCACGAGGTCGTCGCGGACCGAGCCCGTGTCGACCGGCGCAACCTCGGCCCGCAGGTCGGCCACGGCCGCGACCATGAGCGCCCGGCGGTGCGGCCAGCGCAGGTAGATGGTCGGCTTGCCGACCCCCGACCGGTCGGCGATGGCCGACATCGAGGCGCCCTGGATGCCGACCTCGGCCGCGACGGCGCGCGCGGCGTCGAGGATGCGGCGGTCTGCACCGGGGTCGCGGGGACGCCCTCGCTTGCGCTTGGGTGCCTCGTGCCCGGACTGGTCGCTCTCGATGGTGGTCACCCCCGTGCGTGCAGCAGCTGAGGACATTCACTCCGCCTTATCGTGTAAGGGAGATTGTACTCCGCCCCAGGCGCCGTCGCGCTCCCCGACCGTCCAGACATGCTCGCAGATCGCCCGGAACAGCTTCGTGCCGCCGGGCGTCACACCTGCACGCGGCCTGAACGCCCGCGCGCCCGCCTCAGGCCGGTCCCGGCCACACGGGCGCGCGCTTGCCGAGGAAGGCGTCGATCCCCTCCCGCGCCTCGGGCGCCCCCGCGTCGCGGGCCATCACCCGGCTCGCGTGGCGGTAGGCCTCGTCCAGCGGCAGGTCGATGGTGTCCGCCACGGCGCGCTTGCCGGAGGCGACCGTGGCACGGCCGGCCTCGGCGACGCGCCGGGCGAGCGCGGCCGCGGCCGCCTCCAGCCCCGGCGCCGGCACGACCCGGTTGACGAGTCCCCAGGCCAGGGCGGTGGCCGCGTCGATCGGCTCGCCGGTGAGGAGCATCTCCATCGCCCGGGTGTGGCCCACCGCGCGCACGACCTCCACCTGCGGGGTGGAGCAGAAGAGGCCGATGCGCACGCCGGGGGTCGCGAAGCTCGCCGTCTCCGAGGCCACGGCCAGGTCGCAGGCGGCCACGAGCTGGCAGCCGGCGGCCGTCGCGAGGCCCTGCACGCGCGCGATCACGGGCACGGGCAGACGGTGCACGGTCATCATCAGCTCCGCGCAGGCCGCGAAGATGCGCTCGTGGCCCTCGGGGCCGGCCGCCGCCACCTCGCGCAGGTCGTGCCCCGCCGAGAAGACCGGCCCCTCCGCGCCGATCACCACCGCCCGCACCGCGGGGTCGTCGCCCGCGCGCCGCAAGGCCGCGGTCAGCAGCTCCATGGTCGTGAGGGCGAGCGGGTTGCGGCGCTCGGGGCGCGCGAGCACCAGGGTCACGAGCGCGCCGTCGCGCGCCTCGGTGACCGGGCCGTGGTCGATGGTCGCCTCGGACATGCGCCCCCCGGGGATGCGGCCGTCGAGCCGAGCCTACCGCCCCGGCGGCCCGGGTCGGCATGATGGTCCGGTGCGCGTCCACCTCGTCGACGGGACCTACGAGCTGTTCCGCCACCACATGGCGCTCCCGCGCGAGGTGGCCGAGCGCTCGCGCACGGCCGCCACCCGGGGCGTCGTGCGCTCCGTGCTGGACCTGCTGGCCGGCGGCGCCACCCACGTGGCGGTGGCCACCGACACGGTCATCGAGTCGTTCCGGAACGACCTCTGGCCCGGCTACAAGACCGGCGCCGGCATCGAGCCGTCGCTGCGCGCGCAGTTCGAGCCGCTCGAGGCCGCGCTGGGCGCGCTCGGGGTGACGGTCTGGGGCATGGTCCCCATGGAGGCCGACGACGCGCTGGCGACGGGCGCCGACCGGGCCGCCGCCGACCCGTCGGTGCGCCAGGTGGTGATCTGCACGCCCGACAAGGACCTCGCGCAGTCGGTGCGCGGGGACCGCGTGGTGCAGCTCGACCGGCGCTCGGGCGCGGTGCGCGACGAGGCGGGGGTGCTGGAGCGGTTCGGCGTGCCGCCGGCCTCCATCCCCGACTACCTGGCCCTGGTGGGCGACGCGGCCGACGGCTTCCCGGGGCTGCCCGGGTGGGGCGCGCGCAGCGCCGCCGCGGTGCTCGCGCGCCACGGCCGCATCGACGCGATCCCGCCGGACCCCGCCGACTGGGACGTGACCGTGCGCGGCGCAGCGCGGCTCGCGGCCGCGCTGGCCGAGGGACGCGAGCTGGCGATGCTGTTCCGGGAGCTGGCCACGCTGCGCCTCGACGCCCCCGAGGTGCTCGACGAGGGCGTCGGGGCGCTGCGCTGGACGGGCCCCCGCCCCGGCTTCGCCGAGGTGGCGGCGGCGCTCGAGGCGCCCGAGCTCGTGCGCCGCGCGACCGAGCTCGCCGAGACCCGGGCGGCCGCGTAGGCGGCCGCCCGGGTCCTCACCCCCGCGCCGGGCGGCCGCTCAGGCGGCCACCCGGTCCCGCACCGCCTCGTCGACCAGCCGGCCGACGAGGTCCCGCAGCCGCTCGCGCATCGCGTCGTCCACGAGGCGGCCCTCCGCATCGAACTGGCGGTCGGCGTGCGGGAGGGCGACCTCGCCCTCCACCGTGCGGGCACCCGACGCCCCCAGCACCTTGCGCAGCTCCATCTGGGCCCAGATGGCGCCGAAGGAGCCCGTGCTGGCGCTCACGACGGCGGCCGGCAGGAACCGCAGCACGGACTCGTCCTTGGGCCGCGACGCCCAGTCGAGCGCGTTCTTGAGCTGCCCCGGGATCGACGAGTTGTACTCCGGCGTCGCCACGAGCAGGCCGTCGGCCTCCGCGAGCTCGCGCCGCAGCCGGGCCACGGCGGCGGGCGGGTCGCCGGTGTCGTCGTCCTGGTCGTAGGGCGGGACGTCGCGGAGCCCCGTGAACACGCGGAGCTCCACGCCGTCCGGCAGCTCGCGTGCCGCGGCCGCCAGCAGACGGCTGTTGTGGGAGCCCTCGCGCAGGCTCCCCGAGATGCCGAGGATCGTCACTGCCCGCCCCCTACTGCGCGCGGCGCATCTCGAGGCGCGCGGTCATCGTCACGGTGTTCGACAGCACGAAGCCGCCGCCCGGCAGGGGCGCGTTCCAGTTGAGGCCGTACTCGGTGCGGTCGATCTGCCCCTCGAGCTCCACGGCGATCACCTCGGCGTCGCCGAGGCCCACGACCGGGCCGGCGATCGTGCCGCGCAGCTCCAGCGGCCGGGTGACGCCCTTCAGGGTCAGCTCGCCGCGCACGGTCAGCGCGTCGCCGTCGCGGACGACCTCGGTGCCCCGGTACGTCGCCTCGGGGTGGCGCTGGGCGTCGAAGAAGTCGGGCGACTGGAGGTGGCCGGTCAGGTTCTCGTCCTGGGTGACGATGCTGGCGACGCGGCCGACGGCCTCGAGGGTCGCCGTGCCGTCCTCGGCGCCCGTCAGGGTGGCCTCGAAGTCCGGGAGGGAGCCGCGGAAGGTGGCCACGACCATGTGCTTCACCGAGAATTCGAACGCCGAGTGGACGGGGTCCGCCTGCCAGACACCGGTCGGAACGGCCGTGGCGGCCTGCTGCGCGGTCGTGCTCATGGAATTCGTCCTCCGGTTCAGTTATCGTTGAGTGCGCAATCAAAGGTAGGGGTCAGACCTTGCGAAGTCAAGTATTGAGTCCACAAGAGATGAGCGCCATCGCGGCCTGGGGCCGCCTGATGGGCTCCCACGCCGCCATGACGCGCAGCTTCAACGCGGAGCTCCAGCGCGCGAGCGGCCTGACGGTCACCGACTTCGAGGTGCTGCGCCGGCTCGCCGAGGAGCCCGAGGCGCGCATGCGCCGCGTCGACCTCGCCCAGGCCGTCGGCCTGACCCCCTCCGGCATCACGCGCCTGCTCGACGGCCTGCAGTCGGCCGGCCTCGTGCGCAAGGAGGCCTGCGAGTCCGACGCGCGGGTGACCTACGCGGCGATCACCCCCGAGGGCCGCGCCGCGCTCTCGGCCGCCACCGAGGTGCACCTCGCCGCGCTGGTGGCCCTGTTCGGCGAGCGGTTCACGGCGCAGGAGCTCGGGACCCTCGTCGAGCTGCTCGGCCGCCTGCCGGGCGCCGCCGAGGGGGAGCGCGCCTGCACGGAGGTCGCGACCGCCTGAGGGGCGGGGCCGTGGACGACCTCGAGGGGCGCATCGACGCGCTCTACGCGGCCGGTGCGGGCGGCTTCACGGCCGCCCGGGACGCGCTGGCGCGGGAGCTGCGCGCGGTCGGCGATCGCGACGGCGCGGAGCGGGTGCGCGCGCTGCGACGGCCCAGCAAGCTCGCCGACGCGCTCAACCGCACGGCGCGGGAGCAGCCGGCCGCGGTGGCGCGGCTCGTCGCCGCCGGCGCGGAGCTCGCGCGGGTGCAGCGGGCGATGCTCGCGGCGGCGGCGGCGGCGGCGAGCTGCGCGCCGCCGAGGAGGCCGAGGCCGCGGCGGCGGCGGCGCTCGCCCCCGACCCGGCGACGCGCGCGGCGCTGCGCTTCGCGGCGCGCGCCACGCCCGACGACCTGCGGCGCGGGCGGCTGGCGCGCGACCCCGTGCCGGAGCCGGGCGGCGGCCTGGTCGCCGGGGCCCCGGCCGGCCCCGCCGCGCCGCCGGACGACCTGGCCGCCGCCCGCACCCGCCGCGCCGCGGAGCGCGGGGCCGCGGAGCGGGCCGGACGGGAGGCGGCGGAGCGGGAGCGGGCCGAGCGGGAGGCCGCTGAGCGGGAGGCCGCGGAGCGGGAGGCCGCGGAGCGGGAGCGGGCCGAGCGGGAGGCCGCGGCGCGGGAGCGGGCCGAGCGGGAGCGGGAGCGGGAGGCCGCCCGCGTGGCGCTCGCGGCGGCGCAGGAGCGCGCGCGGGCCGCGGCCGAGGCGCTCGACGCCGCCCGCGCGCGGGTCAGGGAGGCGGCACGGGAGCGCGACCGGGTCGCGGCCGAGGCGCGCGAGCTGCGCGCGCGCCTCGGCCGGCTCGAGGAGCACGGCGCCGCCCTGGGAGCGGCCGCGGCCGCGGCGGAGACCGAGGCGAGCGCGGCCGAGGGGGCGGCCCGCGAGGCGGCCGCGGCGCTCGACGCGGCAGCCCGCGCGGCGGAGGCCGGGGCCCCGGAACGGTAAGGACCGCCGGGCACCCAAGGGGGTGCGTGCCCGGCGGTCCCGTGTGAGTGCCCTTTCCCGCGGCGGCGACGACCGCTCATCACCCCGCGGCCGTCGGGTTCCCACCGCCGACGGCCCGTAAACGCACCTGCGTGCATTCGGGCCCCGAACGCCGCCGTTTCCACCGCCGAGGCCGGGGGTAGTCCTCCGGCATCGAGCGATCAGGAGGCGTGATGGAGCAGCGGCCCGAGACCCGCAGCGTGCAGCCGGACATGCCGGCCACCCCCGACGTCGAGACGCGCGAGGAGACGATCGCCCGCCTGGCCGGCGAGGACGAGGCCGTCGCGCGCGAGCTCGGCGGGTCGCCCGACCCCAGCGCGCGCCGGGGCGTCACGAGGACCGTCTGGACGACGATCTTCCGGTGGGGCGCCATCGGCGCCGCGGCCGGCGCGGTCCTCGGGATCATCTTCAGCCTCATCCCGGGGCCCCGCGAGGAGGGCCGCGGCATCGGCGTGCAGGGCGAGGGCGTCTGGCACACCGTGGGGTACGCCCTCGTGATGGCGGTCGCCGTCGCGATCGTGGCGGCGATGGTCGCCGCGCTGCTGACCCTCGAGCGCGAGGACGGCCGCGTGGAGCGCGAGGTGGAGCACACGACCGGCCGCGGGCCCGAGGGGCCCGGCTCGCCGAGCTCCCCCTCGACCGACCTCGACCCGCGCTGACCGGCCCGCCCCGCCGCCCGTGACCGGGCGGCGGGGCCCGCCTACGACAGCGGGGGCGGAAGCGGCGCGGCCCGCAGCGCCCGGGCGACCGCCACGAGGTTCGCCGCCGCGGTGCGGCCCGTCGTGTGCGACCACTCGTGGCCCTCGTCGGTCTCGAGGTAGCTCGGGCCGGGCCCCGGGCCGCGGTTCCAGTACGTCCACGCCTGGGCGGGGATCGTGTAGCCGATGTCGATGAGCGCGCCGGCGACGTCGGAGATGACGTTGTGGGCGCCGTCCTCGTTGCCCGTCACGACCACCCCGGCCACCCGGTCGTATGCCACCGGCCGGCCGTCGTCGCCGGTCTCGGAGATCATCGCGTCCATGCGCTCGAGCACCCGCTTGCAGACGCTCGAGGGCTGACCGAGCCAGGTGGGCGTCGCGATCACGAGGATGTCGGCGGCCAGCACCCGCTCGCGGATCGCGGGCCACGCGTCGCCGTCGCCCTCGTCCGAGGAGACCCCCGGGCGGATGTCGTGGTCTGCGGCGCGCACGCCGTCGACGTCCACCCCGTGGCCGCGCAGCGCGTCCGCGACGACGGCGGCGAGCGCCTCGGTGTTCGAGGTCGCCGGCGACGGCTTGAGGGTGCAGTTGACCACCAGTGCCCGCAGCGGTGCGCTCGTCATGCCCGTCTCCTCCGTTCGGCTACCTGGGCGCCGCGCCGGCCCCGCGCTTGGCGAGCTTGGCGCGGGCCGTGCCCGAGAGCTCCACCTTGCGCAGCCGGACCGCGTCCGGCGTCACCTCCACGCACTCGTCCTCGCGCACGAACTCCAGCGCCTGGTCCAGCGAGATGCGGCGCGGCGGCACCAGGCGGACGAGCTCGTCCGCGGTCGAGGAGCGCATGTTGGTGAGCTTCTTCTCCTTGGTGGGGTTGACGTCGAGGTCCTCCCCACGGCTGTTCTCCCCGATGATCACCCCTTCGTACACGTCCTCGCCGGGGCCGACGAACAGGGTGCCGCGCTCCTGGAGCCCGAACAGGGCGAAGCTGGTGGTGGCGCCGGCGCGGTCGGCCACCAGGCTGCCCCGCGGGCGGGAGCGGATCTCCCCCATCCACGGTTCCCAGCGGTCGAACACGTGGTGCAGCAGGCCGGTGCCACGCGTCTCGGTGAGCAACTCGGTGCGCACCCCCACCAGCCCGCGGGCGGGCAGCAGGTACTCCATCCGCGCCCAGCCGGTGCCGTGGTTGACGATCTGCTCGAGCCGCCCCTTGCGCAGGGCGAGCAGCTGCGTGACCACGCCAAGGAACTCCTCGGGCACGTCGATCGAGGCGCGCTCGAGCGGCTCGTGCAGCACGCCGTCGATCTCGCGGGTCAGCACGCGCGGCTTGCCGACGGTCAGCTCGAAGCCCTCGCGCCGCATCGTCTCCACGAGCACCGCCAGCTGCAGCTCGCCGCGGCCCTGCACCTCCCAGGCGTCCGGGCGCTCGGTGGGCAGCACCCGCAGGGAGACGTTGCCCACGAGCTCCTGCTCCAGGCGGTCGAGCACCTGGCGCGCGGTCAGGCGGGTGCCGTCGCGGCCGGCGAGCGGCGAGGTGTTGATGCCGATCGTGAGCGACAGGCTCGGCTCGTCGACCGCGATCACGGGGAGCGGCCGCGGGTCGTCGGGGTCGGCGAGCGTCTCGCCGATCGTGACCTCGGGCAGGCCGGCGACGGCGACGATCTCGCCGGGGCCCGCCGACTCGGCCGGCACGCGCTCGAGCGCCTCCGTCACGTAGAGCTCGGAGACCTTCGCCGCCACGATGCTGCCGTCGGCCCGGCACCAGGCCACCGGCTGGCCGGCGCGGATCTCGCCCTCGTGCACCCGGCAGATCGCCAGGCGGCCGACGTAGCTGGAGGCGGCCAGGTTGGTGACGAGCGCCTGCAGCGGCGCGCCCTCGGTGTGGGACGGCGGCGGGATGTGCGTGCGCAGCACGTCGAAGAGCGGCTCGAGGTCCTCCCCGCGCTCGTCGGGGGTGAGCGAGGCCTGCCCGTCGCGGGCCACGCAGTAGACGATCGGGAAGTCGATCTGCGACTCGTCCGCGTCGAGGTCGAGGAACAGCTCGTAGACCTCGTCGACCACCTCGGCCACCCGCGCGTCGGGGCGGTCGATCTTGTTCACCACCAGCACCACCGGCAGGCGCGCGGCCAGCGCCTTGCGCAGCACGAAGCGGGTCTGCGGCAGCGGCCCCTCGGAGGCGTCGACCAGCAGCAGCACGCCGTCGACCATGTGCAGCCCGCGCTCCACCTCGCCGCCGAAGTCGGCGTGCCCCGGCGTGTCGATGATGTTGATCTTCAGGCCGCCGTGGCGGACCGCGGTGTTCTTGGCGAGGATCGTGATGCCCTTCTCACGCTCCAGGTCCGTCGAGTCCATCACCCGCTCGGCGACGTCCTGGTTGGCGCGGAAGGCCCCCGACTGCCAGAGCATCGCGTCGACCAGGGTCGTCTTGCCGTGGTCGACGTGGGCCACGATGGCCACGTTGCGGAGGTCGTCTCGTGTGGGCATCCCGTCACTGTAGACGGCGGGCGCCCGCGGGCGTCATCCGGCCCGGCGCGCCTCCTGCGGCACGGCCACCAGCCGCCCGCCCGACTCGTCGACCCGGTTGGTCGCGATCAGCAGCCCGAGCGCCGCGGTCACCGCGTCGGCCGGCACGGCCTCGCGGGCGACGGCCAGGTGCTCGGCCACCGCGGCCCGCAGCCCGGCGACGGGCACGCCCGCCGGCCGGCCGGCGCACGCCTCGATGGCCCGGGTGATCGCCTCGCGGTCGGCCGCCGGGGGGTCGCCCACCGCCCGCAGCCGCCGCTCGTCGGCACCGCTCCCGCCTGTACGCATCCCCATGCCTCCGTCGGACAGTGGACGGCGATCCTAGCTCGCCGCCCTGACGAACACCTGTTCGACGCACGGCGGCGCGCTCCTTCCTGCATGCTGCCTTTGACCGTGCCGGGCCGCGCGCATAGCGTATGGCTCGATTCCCACCGGATTTCACGACTTTTCCCGGAAGAAGGAGCTCGATGAGCACCGCACCCCAGCGCCCGGAGACCGTCTCGCTCCACGGCGGCCAGGACGTCGACCCGACGACCAAGTCCCGCGCCGTCCCGATCTACCAGACCACGTCGTACGTCTTCGACGACACCCAGCACGCGGCCGACCTCTTCGGGCTGCGGGTGCCGGGCAACATCTACACCCGCATCATGAACCCGACGTGGGACGTCCTCGAGCAGCGCGTCGCCGCGCTGGAGGGCGGCGTCGCCGGGTGCGTCACGGCGTCGGGCCAGGCGGCGGTCACGTACGCGGTCCTCAACGTGTGCCGCGCCGGCGACAACATCGTCGCCATCTCGACGCTCTACGGGGGCACCTACAACCTGTTCGCCCACACGCTCCCGCAGTACGGCATCGAGGTGCGCTTCATCGACCCCGACTCGCCGGAGGAGCTCGCCTCGCGCGTCGACGACAAGACGCGCCTGGTGTTCGCCGAGACGATCGGCAACCCGCGCCTGAACGTGGTCGACATCGACGCCTGGTCGGAGGCCGCCCACGCCGAGGGCCTGCCGCTCGTGCTCGACAACACGGTGCCGACGCCCGTGCTGTGCCGCGCGTTCGACCACGGCGCCGACGTCGTGATCCACTCGCTGACCAAGTTCATCGGCGGCCACGGCACCTCGATCGGCGGCATCATCGTGGACAGCGGCAAGTTCGACTGGACCGCGCACGCCGACCGCTACCCCGGCCTCACGAAGCCCGACCCCTCGTACCACGGCGTGGTGTGGTCCGACGCGCTCGGCCCGGCCGCCTACATCGGCCGCGTGCGCACCGTGCTGCTGCGCAACACGGGCGCCGCGCTGTCGCCGTTCAACGCCTTCCTGTTCCTGCAGGGGGTCGAGACGCTGCCGCTGCGCATCGAGCGCCACAGCGAGAACGCGCTGGCGGTCGCCGAGTTCCTCGACCGGCACACCCGGGTCAAGTGGGTCGGCTACCCGGGCCTGCCCTCCTCGCAGTACCACGAGGTGGCGACGCGGGTGCTGAACGGCGGCTACGGCGCGCTCGTGACGTTCGGCATCGAGGGCGGCCGCGAGGCCGGCCAGAAGTTCATCGAGTCGCTGCAGATGTTCAGCCACCTGGCCAACATCGGCGACGCGAAGTCGCTGGCGATCCACCCCGCGACCACCACCCACTCCCAGCTCGACGACGCCGAGCTGGAGCTGGCGGGGGTCAGCCAGGACATGGTGCGCCTGTCGGTGGGCATCGAGCACATCGACGACATCCTGGCCGACATCACCCAGGCGCTGGAGGCGGCCGCCTCCTGAGGCCGCGCCGGGGGCGCCCCGCCCGCCCGGCGGGCGCCCCCAGCGGTCTCCCATCCGGCACCGATCCCGCTCACAGGGGGCCCGCCTAGCCTCGCCGGGGTCAGGTGAGCCCACAGGGGAGGCGTCATGGCGATGAGCCGGAGGACGATCGCGGCCGCGGTCGCGGGGGTGGTGGCGACGGCCGGCGTGGCCGCCGGGGCGGCGGCGGGCGGCGCGGGCGGCGACGCCGCGTCGGACCTGGCCGCGGCGATCAACGAGCGCGCCGGGACGTCGATCACGGCGGACGACGTGACCGGCGCGATGCGCGACCTGATGGAGCGGCGGCTGGACGAGGCCGTCGCCGAGGGGCGCCTCACCGAGCAGCAGGCCGATCGCATGCGCGAGCGGGCGGAGGACGGCCTCGGCATGCCCTGGCCGGACGGCCGGGGACCGGGTCACGGCGAGCACGCCGGCGCGCGCGCCGGCGTGCTGGAGGCGGCCGCGGGGGCGCTCGGGCTGGAGCAGGACGCGCTGCGCGAGCGGCTGCGCGGCGGCGACACGCTCGCCGAGGTGGCGGCGGCGGAGGGGGTGGCGCGCGCGGCGGTCGTGGCCGCCGTCCGCGAGGCGCTGACCGAGGCGGGCGTGGAGGGCGACCGCGCCGCCGGGATGGCGGGGCGGATCGTGGACGGCGGCCCGCCCGGCCCCGGCCGCCACCGCGGCCGCATGCCGTAGCCGGCGCGGGCCCGGCTACGGCAGGAGGCCGCCGAGCGCGTCCAGGACGTCGCCGGCGTCGAGGTCCCGGACGCGCCCGGCCAGGTCGCCCACCTCCCCGCCCCCGCGGATGAGCTCCTCCACCGGCGCCCGGCGGGCCATGGCGCGCAGCAGGTCGGCGACGACGCCGGGCAGCGACCCGCGCTCCTCGGCGTCGTCGATCGAGCGCACGAGCCCGGCGCGCACCGCCCGCTCCACGGTGGACGGGTCGGTCGGCACGCGGTCGATGCCCACGTCGGGCGCGAACGACAGCACGAGCTGCTCGCGCGTCACGCCGAGCTCGCACGCGCCGCCGGCCAGGCCGTCGAGGATGACGCCCTGCACCGCGGCGTCGAAGCCGCCCCCCTGGCGCGCCCGCGGCGCGCACGGGTCGGCCGTCGAGTCGGCCCCGAGGTCCGCCCCGCCGCCCGCGACGCCGCCGGCCACGAGCGCGGCGGCGGCGACCAGCAGGGCCGCGACCGCCGGATGCGGGCGCCGGGGCGGCGCGCGGCCCCGCTCGCGCGACCACAGGGCGACCGGCACCACGGCGAGCAGGGCGAACAGCGCCGCCACCAGGTAGCCCCAGCGGAAGCCGCGCGTGAGGGCCTCCTCGATGGCGCCGACCAGCCGGTCGCGCGCCCCCCGCACGTCGTCGTCGTCCGCCGCCCCGGCCTCGTCGAAGACCCGGCCGAGGTCGGGGACCGCCCCGCGCGGCGTGCGCTCGAACTCCTGGGCGAGGTCGAGCGACACCGGCACCTTCTGCTGCAGCGGCAGCCGCGCGTCGAGGATCACCCCGGTGGCGTTGAGCGTGGCCCGGTCGCCGGCGTCGTCGAGCTGCACGGCGAGCACCGGCGCGATGACCGCGAGCGCGGCCACGAGGCCGACGTGGCGGGCGCCCACCGAGACGGCCCCGGCCACCGCGCCCGCCGCCGCGCCGCCGACCGAGGCCGCCGTCAGCGGCGGCACGAGCAGCCCGAACCCGGCCCCGCAGACGGCGAGCGCGGCCGCGGCCCAGGCGGCCGAGACGGCGGGGGGGAACGCCAGCGCGACGAGGCCGGCCGCCAGCAGCACCGCGCCCGCCGCGGCGCCCTGCCCCACCCCGGCGCGGCCGACGAGCGGGTGCACCGCGACCGCCGCCACCGGCAGCACGCTCACCACGAGCGCGCCCGGCAGCGGCCCGAGGCCCCAGACGGTCACGATCATCAGCACCGCGAGGAACAGGGCGCCCACGAGGGCGCCGAACGCGAACACGAGGCCGACGTTCGGCCACAGCGGCGCCCGCCCGCCCGGGCCGGCGGGCTCCGGGCCCAGCGCGCGCAGGCGCGGTGCGGCCAGCGGGGCGAGCGCGGCCAGCGCGACCGGCGCCTGGGCGATGAAGATCGCCCGCCAGTCGAAGAGCTCGGTGAGCAGGCCGCCGGCGGCCGGCCCCAGCACGGCGCCGAGCGTCCCCGCGAGCCCCCAGATCGCCCGCCCCGACGCGGCCGAGCCGGCGAGCGCCCCGATGAGCGGCAGCGACGCGGCCAGCAGGAGCGCTCCGCCGAGCCCCTGCACCGCACGCAGCGCGACGAGCGGCTCGAGCGCGTCGACCAGCCCGCACGCGAGCGAGGCCGCCAGGAACACCGCCAGGCCGGCCGCGGCGACCGGCGCGGGGCGCGCGCGCCGCACCAGCGGGAGCACCGCGAAGGCCGCGACCGCCACCACGAGGTTGTAGGCCGTGATCACGAGCGAGACGCCGGGGATCGAGGCCTCGAGCTCGCCGTAGATCTCCGGCAGGCCGAGCATCACGATCGAGCTGTCGGCGAACGCGAGCGCCACGGCCGCCGCGAGCAGCGCCGCGCCGGCACGCCCCTCCAGCCACCTCGCAGCCGCCATCGCGCCTCCCGGGTCGGGGGCAGTCTGGCAGCGGCCGCGGCCCGCGCGCCCCCTGGACGTTTCCTGACCGACCGGGGGGGTTCATCCCGGCCGCGCATGGGCGACGATGACGCGCGCGTGCACCGGCCTCCCCGTCCTCCCACGCGCGCGGCGAGCGCCGCGCTGGCCGCCGCCGCGACCCTGCTCGCGGGCGGCTGCGTCGCCGTGCGCGACGTGGGCGCCTCGCAGCCGGGCGGCATCGGCGACGTGCGCGTGGCCCTCACGATCTGCGCCGACGGCGCGGAGGGCTGCGGCGCCCGCGACGGCCCGACGGTCCCCGAGGGCACGCCGGGCCAGGTGCTGCTGGGCTACCGGGTGCCCGCGGGCGCCCGCGCGCCGGCCGCCCCCGTGGCGCAGGGGCTGACGTTCACCGGGGCCGCGGGGTACGCGGCAGAGCTGCAGCGCCTCGTGCCCGCGCCCGCCGGCAGCCGCTGGGTGGGCTACGTGTCCGCGCCCACGGCCTTCGCGGCCGCCGCGCTCGCCGGCGGGCTCAGGGTGGAGGCCGACTTCGGCCTGCAGGCCGCCGCCGGCCAGCCCTTCGCCGGCCCGTTCGCGTACCGGCCGGTCGTGGGGGTGCGGTCGGTGACCGCGGCGGCGCCGGCCGGGCGCCCGGTGGCCTGCGGCGCGGCGGCCGACCGTCCGCAGGCGGAGGGCGACGCGGTCACGATCTGCGTCGACGCGCCCTCGCTGTCCGCGCTGCGGCGCGACCTCGCGGCCGGCGTGCAGGACGTCGCGGTGGTGCCCGAGACCGCCCGCCTGCCGGTGCGGGCCGGCCGCTTCGTCGCGGTGCCGTTCCGCGTGCGCCACGGCGGCCGCGGCGGCCGCACGCAGCTGGC